>WHSR01000055.1 GCA_009379995.1 Streptosporangiales bacterium | reverse complement strand
TGACAGACTGGATGCCCAACGGAGTCCCTCGCCAGACAGCGATCTTGGTCGACGCAGTTCTAGCAGGGACTCCGTTGCCTGTCTCAGCCGGCTTGACGGCCGCATCCGAATCTTTAACTACACGGCCTTGGGACTAGCCGCGGACTAGCCGCCGAAATCTTGCCGCCGAGATCTATGTTGCGGGGGTCGATTTGTCCGGTTCTGGCCCCCACAACATAGATCTCGGCGGAGGAGGATCCGGCGCGTTCAGCTCGCGGTACACGGCCGGTACCACCATGCGCAGGTAGCGGCCGAGCCGTACGAAGGACGTTCCGCTCTCCCGGGACGCGTACCGGATCGGCACCTCGGCGTACCGGTAGCCCTTGGCGAGCAGGTCGAGGGTGAGCACCTGCGCGTAGTTGTAGTCGTGGATCACCTCGGCGTGCGCGGCCGCGCGCGGCGAGAACGCCCGGTAGCCGCTCTGCCCGTCCCCGATGTCGCGGCGGCGGGCCAGCCGGCGCACCCACCAGGTGAGCACCCGGTTGCCCAGTCGCCGGTGCGGGAGCATCCGCCGGATCTCCCCGCCGAACCGTGAGCCGACCACGTAGTCGGCCGCCCCCGACAGCACCGGAGCGGCGAGCAGCTCTATGTCCTCCGGAAGGTACTCGCCGTCCGAGTCGAGGTAGACGACCGCCGCCGGGCGGTACCCGACCGCCTCGGCCAATCCGCTGCGCAGCGCCGCACCGAGCCCGACGTTGCGCGGATGCCGTACGACCCCCGCGCCCGCCTCCTCGGCCCGTGCCGCGCTCGCGTCGGTGGAACCGTCGTCCACGACCAGCCGGACCACCGGCCGGCCGCATACCCGGTCCGGCAGCCGCCGCAGCACCTCGCCGACCGTGGCCTCCTCGTTGTGCACCGGACAGAATGCGACCACCGGCGCGTCGTCCTCGACCGGCCACGGGTCCGGCCGGGCGGGCACCCGGCGCGGCAGGCGCAGCCGGCCGAAGTATCCGGGCGCCGGTACGACGAGGGCGGGCGCGCCGGCGACCAGCGAGTACACCGTCTTCACCGCGTGGGTCGCGAGGGCGACGCCGAACGCGGCACCCGGATCGGCGCCAAGGGCCACCAGGGCGGCCGTGGCGGCGGCCTCGTACGAGCCCACCCCGCTCGGCGTCACCGCGACGGTCTGCGCCGCGATGGTCACGGCGGTGACGGCCACCGCCTCGAACGGGGACAGCGGCAGCCCGCTCACCCGCGCGATCTCGAACAGCACCGCAGCCTCGAGCACCCACGCCAACACCGCCGTGACCGCGACGGTGCCGAGCGGCAGGCGGATTCCGGTGTGGCTGCGGGCGAGCCGGCGCAGCCAAGCCAGGCCGACCCCGGCCGCGGCCGCGAGCACCAGCCCGATGGCGACCGTCCAGCCGCCCACCAGCCCAACCGCCAGCCCCGGCACCGCGACTACCGCGAGCAGCACAACGGCGAGCAGCTCGGCAGCGCGAAGCGTGAACGTCGAGGCGAGCACCGGGCCCGCCGGCAGGTCGGTGCGGCGCAGCACGCTGGTCACCCGCAGGGCCTCGCCCAGCCGGAACGGCAGCAGGTGGTTCCCCAGCAGCGAGACGTGGATCGCGGCCCACGCCTGTCCGAGGCCGAGGCGGGTGAGCACGGCCGTCCACGCCCGGGCACGCAGCACGAAGGCGACCGCGTAGCAGCCCATCGCGCCGGCGAGGCCGAGCGGATCCGCGAGTACGGCCCGGGCGACCCGGCCGACGACCTCGGCGTCGACCACCCGGGACAGGTAGACCACGGCGACGGCGAGCACCGCGAGGCCGAGGATCGTGCGCGAGGAGCGCAGCACCCGCTGCCGCACGGACCTCTCCCCCCACCGTCGCTGAACCCACTACAGTTACCCGGAAAGAATTATGGTTAGCCTAGCCTTACTCACTGTGCAGAAGGAGACTCGGTGACGGTACTTGCTGACGGGGTGGTCGTCACGGGCTCGGCCGGGTTCATCGGTCGAGCACTCGTCCGGACCCTTCTCGACGCCGGAACTCGGGTTGTCGGCATCGACCGCCTCCCGCAGCCCGCTCACCCCTGCCTCACCGTGCTGACCGCCGACCTGCTCGACGACGACGAGCGGGTGCGCGCCGCGCTGCGCTCCGCCGCCGCCGTCTTCCACCTGGCCGGATGCTCCGGCGTACGGGACCGGGGTCCCGACGTCGCACTGCGGCGCCGACGCGACAACCCGCTCGCGACCGCCGCGCTGCTGCGCGCCGTGCCCCTCCGGACCCCCGTCGTCGTGACCTCGTCGTCGTCGGTGTACGGGGGCGCCCATGGCGTGCCCGCGGACCCGCAGCCCTGCGTGGAGACCGATCCGGTACGGCCCCGCGGCGGGTATGCGCGCAGCAAGGTCGAGGTGGAGCGGATCTGTGCCGCCCGGCTGCGGGACGGGGGGACGGTGGCGGTCGCCCGGCCCTTCACCGCCGCCGGGGAGGGTCAGCGGCCCGACATGGCGCTCGCCCGGTGGATCGCCGACGCCCGGGAGGGACGGCCGCTGCGGATTCTGGGTTCACCGGACCGCGTCCGCGACGTCACCGACGTCCGCGACGTCGTCCGTGCGCTCATCGCCCTCGCCGAGCGGGAGGTCCGCGGGACCATCAACGTCGGCACCGGCGTCGGGCACACACTCGCCGAGATGGTGGACGCCGTCGCCGGGGTGCTGGGCGTCGACGTCAGGACCTTGGTGGTGCCGGCCTCACCCGAGGAGGTCCCGGCCACGCTCGCCGACACGGCGCGGCTGCGGCGGGCGGTGGGCTTCGTGCCCGTTACCGACCTGTGCGACGTGGTGGCCCGCCAGACAGCGGCCGCCCTTTCCGCGAACGAGCCGGCGCTGGAGGTCGCGTAGCTGATGCGAGGCGGACAGGAGCGACACGTTACTTCGGACGGAAGGATCGCGATGGACAAGCGGATCGGCCGGTGGGCCGCGGCGGCGCTGGTGGCGCTGGCTCTCGCCGTGGCCGGATGCGGCGGGGACGACGGCGCCAAGGTACGCGAACTGGAAGGCAGCGGCGGCAGCGGCTCGGGTTCCGGCACCGGTACGGGCAGCGGCTCCGGTAGCGGCTCCGGTAGCGGCACCGGCACGGAGACCGGCAGCGGTTCAGGGAGCGAGACCGGCGGCTGAGACCGCGTCGTCGCCGACCATCACGGTCGGTGTGTGCCCGTGCTGCAGCGTGACCGCGACCCGCGTACCGACCGGGTACACGGCCGTGTGCGGCTGCAGCGAGCGCACGATCCGGCCGGACGCCAGCGCGACCCGGTAGAGGACGAACGCGCCCTGGAACTCGGCTGCTACCACCCTCGCGTCGCGGCCGTCCGGGTCGATGGCTACCTCGTGCGGACGGGCCATCACCTCCATACCGGCCTCGCCGGCCGCGCCGCCGAGCCCCGGCGGCGCGGGCAGCCGGCCGGCCTCGGTCACCAGTTCCCGCCGGTCGAGACGGGCCGGCAGGAAGTCGGCGTCTCCCATGAACGTGGCCACGAACCGGTTGGTCGGCGCGTGGAACACCCGGTCCGGCAGGTCGGCCTGTTCGACGCGGCCGTCCCGCATCACCGCCACCCTGCGGCCGACCGCCAGGGCCTCCTGCTGGTCGTGGGTGACGAAGAGCACCGTCACGCCGGCCCGCTCCAGGATCGCGGTGGTGTCCTCGCGGATCTGCACCCGGAGGTTGCGGTCGAGGTTCGAGAACGGCTCGTCCAGCAGGAGCACCGCGGGCTGTGGGGCCAACGCCCGGGCGAGCGCGACCCGCTGCCCCTCGCCGCCGGACAGCTCATGCGGGTAGCGGTCGGCGTACCCGCTCATCGCCACGAGGTCGAGGACCTCGTCCACCCGGGCACGGCGGCGGGCGGCGGGCCAGCCGTCCAGTCCGAATGCGACGTTGGCGGCGACCGTCAGGTGCGGGAAGAGCGCGTGGTCCTGGAACACGATGCCGACCCGGCGGCGTTCCGGTGGACGCCATGCCCTCGGCCCAGCGACCCGGTCGCCACGGACGAGAATCTCACCCCGGTCGGGATGCTCGAGCCCGGCGACCAGCCGCAGCAGGGTGGACTTGCCGCAACCCGACGGCCCCACCAGCGCCACCAGCTCACCCTCGGCGACCTCCAGGCTCACCTCGTCGACGGCGACGACGGATCCGAACCGCTTGGAGATGCCCCGCAGCTCCAGCACCGCCTCGGCGCCCATGGTTCCTCGTCGCGTCATCTGACCACTCCAGCCTTCTCGGCATCCACCGGCACCCGGCCCGCCGTGGCGGGCCGGAACAGCACCAGCACCGGGACCAGCGCCGCCGCGACGATGGCCAGGGCGGGCAGGCCGGCGTCCGACCACCGCGACTCGGAGGCCAGCTCGTACACCCATATCGACAGCGTGGTGAAGCCGAACGGACGTAGCAGCAGCACTATCGGCAGTTCCTTGATCGCATCGATGAGCACCAGGACGAACGCGACGCCGACGCCCGCGCGGGCCAACGGCACGTGCACCCGGTACAACACCCGGCGCGGCGGCGCGCCCAGGGTCAGCGCCGACATGGTCATCGCCGGGGTGATCTTCTGCAGGCTCGCGTCGACGCTGGTGTACCCGAGCGCGGCGAACCGTACGACGTAGGCGTACAGGATCCCGACCAGCGAACTGGTCACCAACAACCCGGTGCCGCCGGACACGCCGATGCCCTCCAGCACCTCGTCCAGCGCGGAGAACGTGGTCAGCACGCCGATGGCCACTACGACTCCGGGCACCGCGTAGCCGACGGTGGACAGCTGCGCGACGGCGCCGGTGAACCGGCCGCCGCCGAGCCTGGCCGCGTTGGCGACCAGCAGCCCGACCCCCACGCACCCGGCCGCCGCCAGGGCCGCCACCAGCGCGCTGTTGGCGAAGTAGGTAAGGAGACGGGTGTCGAAGACCCCGGCGATCCCCCGTATGCCGCGGGCCCCGGACCAGGACAGCAGTTGGGCCAACGGGATCAGGAAGGCGGCGGCGAGCACCGCCACGCAGACACCGGCCGCCGCCCAGCCGCGTATCCCGGTCAGGGCCGCGGCCGGCAGCCCCCGGCCGCGGCCGCCGCGCTGGTGGTACCGGGCCCGGCCGCGCAGCCCCCGCTCCGCCACGATCACCGCCACCGCGAACACCAGCACCAGGCCGGCCAGCTCGGTAGCGGCCTCCCGCTGGAACATGCCCTTCCACACCTGGTAGACGCCGACCGACACCGTCTGCACGTTGAAGTACTGCACGGTGGCGAAGTCGGTCAGCGTCTCCATCATCACCAGGGTGAGGCCGGCGGCGAGCGACGGCCGGGCCATCGGGAGCACCACCCGGCGCGCCGCCCGGAGCCGGCCAGCGCCCAGCACCCGGGCGGCCTCGAACGTGGCGGCCGCCTGCTCCGTCAACGCCGAACGGGCCAGCAGGTACACGTACGGGTACAGGGTGAGGGTGAGTACGGCCGCCGCACCGGCCACGGAGCGGACGTCGGGGAACCACACGTGCGGCCCGAACACCGAACGCAGCGTCGTCTGGATCGGGCCGGGGTAGTCCAGCAGCGACAGGAAGACAAAGCCCAAGATGTACGCCGGCATCGCCAGCGGGAGAATCAGCAGCCAGCCGAACAGCGACCGGCCTGGGAACCGGTAGGCGGTCACCAGCCACGCCAGGCCCCCGCCGAGCAGGAGAGTGCCGAAGGCGACGGCCACCAGCAGCACGAGGGTCGTGGTGACCATCTCGGCCAGGTTGGTGGCCCACAACCGGCGCCAGACCTCGGCGGTGGGTGTCAGGCCGTCGGCTACCACGACGGCAACCGGCAGGACGATCAGCGCCGCCGCGGCGGCGGCCGGGATCGTCCAGCCGAGCCGGTGACCGGGCAGGCGCGCCCGCACCCCGGCCATCACGGGTCGCCCTCCGTCACGAGTAGCCCGCCTCGCCCATGAGCTGGACCGCCTTGGCGTTCAGCGACCCGTACGCCTTCGCGTTGACCGGCTGGTAGTCGAACTCGCCGAAGTCGGCGATGAGCGGCTCGGGCTCGACGTCCGGGTTGACCGGGTACTCGTGGTTGCCGTCGGCGAAGCTGTTTTGTCCCCCGGTGGCCAGCCACTCCAGCAGCCGCCGAGCCAGCTCCGGATTGTCGGAGTGCTTGAGCACACCGGCGCCGGAGATGTTGACGTGCACGCCGGGGCCGGCCTGGTTGGCCCAGAACGGCTTGACCGACAGGTCGGGGTCCTCCTCCAGCATGCGCGCCAGGTAGTAGTGGTTGGTGATGCCGACGTCGCAGCCACCGGCGTCGATGGTCTCGATGATGCGCACGTCGCTGTTGACGATCTCGACGTCGTTGGCCACCCAGCCCTTCACGATCTGCAGGGCCCGCCCGTAGCCGTAGTCGGCGATGAGGCTGGCGACCAGCGACTGGGTGTAGGAGTTGGTGGAGTTGCGCATGCACAGCCGGCCCTTCCACTTGGGCTCGGCCAGCGCGGCGTAGCTGTCCCGATCGGGGAACTCCGCGGGGTCCACCCGCTTCGGGTTGTACATCAAGGTACGGGCCCGCATGCTCAACCCGAACCATCGCCCCTGCGGGTCGCGCAGCCCGGCCGGCACCGCGCCGGTGAGCTCCTTGGAGTTCATCGGCTTCAGAAGCCCCTGCTGGCCGGCGAGCCACAGGTTGCCGGCATCCACCGTCATGAAGACGTCGGCGGGGGTGTCCTCGCCCTCGGCGGCGATGCGCTCGCGCAGCTCGGCGTCCCCGCCGTACAGGAACTCCACCGAGATGTCGGTTTGCTTGGCGAAGTCGCGGAACGCCTGCTCGAGGTCGTAGTGCCGCCCGGAGTAAACGCGCACCACGTCCTCGCCCGCCCCCGCGACGACGCCGCAGCTCGCGGTCACCAGGGCGGCGAACGCGACCAGGACCATCAACTTGCGCATCGTTCGCCCATCCTTCGCCGATCACCACGACCCGGGTAGAAATTGTAGGTTAGGTTGGCCTTACCTAAGCAATCGTTATCATGCGTAAGCGGATGCGTCACATCACACCGGGGGGCACGCGGCTCCTCCTGGTCGTCGCCGCCGTCGCGTTGGCCGCGGCGCTCGCCGCCGCGGCGGGCATCCCGGTGCGGGCCACGTACGGCGCGCAGACCAGCGCGGACGAGCCGCACTACCTGGTCACCGCGCTGAGCCTCGGCGAGGACGCGAGCCTGGACGTCGGCGACGAGCACCGGGCCGAACGCTACCGGCCGTTCCACGAAGCGGAACTGCCTACCCAGGCGGTACGCGGCCCCGACGGCCGGATGGTGGTGCCGCACGACCCGCTGCTGCCGGCGCTGCTGGCCCTGCCCATGGCTGTCGGCGGCTGGATGGCGGCCAAGGCCACGCTGGCCGTTCTCGCCGGGCTGCTGGCCGGGCTGCTGGTGTGGCTCGCCGTGCGCCGGTTCCGGGTGCCGCTCCCGGCCGCCGCCCTCGCCGTCGGGCTGCCCGCCGTCTCGGCGCCGCTGGCCGTGTACGGCAACCAGGTGTACCCGGAGCTGCCGGCGGCGCTGGCCGTCACCGCCGCCGTCGCGGTGCTGCCGGGCATGGGCGCGGCCGGCCGGCGAGGGATCCTGCGGGCCGTGGCGCTGGGGCTGGCGGTGACGGCGCTGCCGTGGCTGTCGGTGAAGTACGTGCCGCTGGCTGCGACCCTCGCCGTGCTCGCTCTGATCCGGTTGTGCCGGGCGCGCGAGCGGGCCGCGGCCTGGTTGGCCGGCGGACTCGCCGGCGGACTCGCCGCGGCGGGCGCCGGCTACCTGGCCGCCCATGTCGCCTGGTACGGCGGCCTGACGGTGTACGCCTCCGGAGACTTCTTCGTCGCCAACGGCGGCCAGCTCAGCGCGCTGGGCACCGACCCCGACTACCTCGGCCGGTCGACCCGCCTGCTCGGGCTGCTGGTCGACCGAGCCTTCGGCCTGGCCGCATGGCAGCCGGCCTGGCTGCTGGCGGTACCCGCCGTCGCCGCACTGATCCGCCGCCGCCCGTACGGCTGGGACACGCTGGTCGCGCCGCTCGCGGTGGGTTGGCTGACCGCCGCCTTCGCGGCGGCGACCATGCACGGCTACTGGTTCCCCGGCCGGCAGCTGGTAGTGGTGCTGCCGGCGGCCGTCCTCGCCGTGGCCTGGTGGGTGGGCCGGTCCCACCAGCGGCTTTTCGTGTTGGCCGCCCTCGGCGCGCTCGGCGCCGTCGGCTACGCGTTGCTGCTGGTCGAAGGCCTTCGCGGCGATCTCACCTGGGTGGTGGACTTCTTCACCACCGGTTATCCCTGGTACCGGGTCTGGCGGCTGGCGCTGCCCGACTACATGGAGATCACCACCGGCACCTGGATACGGCACGGAGCCTGGGTGCTCGTCGCCGCCGCCCTCGCCGCCTGGGGAGCAAAATACGGTTCGAGGGGCTACCCAAACCGAAGGGACCGTCGCATGGCCGAGGAGAAGCAGAGGGCAGAGAACCGGAACCAGGCGATCATCGACGAGTTCCGGGCGAACGGTGGGAAGGTAGGCGGCCCGTTCGAGGGGGGCACGTTGGCGCTGCTGACCACCACCGGCGCCAAGACCAGCAGGCGCCGAACCAACCCGGTGAGGTACCTGCAGGACGGCGACCGGATTCTGGTCTTCGCCTCCAACGCCGGCAGGCCGACGCACCCGGCCTGGTACCACAACCTGTTGGCCAACCCGGAACTCACCGTCGAGGTCGGCGCCGAGACCTACCAGGCGACGGCGGTCCCGCTGCACGGCGAGGAGCGCGACCGGCTGTACGCCCGCCAGGCCGAGCTCGTCCCGGCCTTCGCCGAGTACCAGGCCAGGACGTCGCGGGTCATCCCGGTGGTCGCGCTGCACCGCCGGCCGAGCTGACCGGGGCGGTGACGCGACCGGCCTCGGCCGTCCCGCGGCTAGGGCCGGTGTGCCGTGCCGAGGACGTACGGCGAGGCCGGCGCAGGGATGGGCAGGTCGGGAAGGTCGAGCCGTTCGATGGCGAACCCGGCCTTCTCAATCGCGGCCACCGTGTCTCGGCCGGTGTGGCAGCCGCCGAAGAGGATCGGCCAGACGGTGGCGTCGACCACACGCTGCACGCGCCGCAGCCCCGGCGTGCCGGCGCGGACGTGCTCAAGGAAGCGCAGCTGCCCGCCGGCCCTGACCACGCGGTGTACCTCGCCCAGCGC
The DNA here is from genome assembly GCA_009379995.1 of Streptosporangiales bacterium. GTDB lineage: Bacteria > Actinomycetota > Actinomycetes > Streptosporangiales > WHSR01 > WHSR01. The sequence goes on along the minus strand of WHSR01000055.1, from coordinate 28,617 downwards.
CGCGTGCTGGTCGGGGACAGAGCACAGCAGCTGCGAGGCGACCGCCGCGTCGAAGGCCCCGTCGGCGGCTGGGAGCTCGTCGGCGAGACCGTCGACGACCTCGATCGGCACGGCCGCCCGCTCGGCGTTGCGCCAGGCGATCTCCCGGAGGTACGGCTCGGGTTCCACCGCGAGCACGGCGGTGACCTGCTCGGGATAATAGGCGAAGTTAAGGCCGTCGCCGGCACCTACCTCGATCACCCGCCCGCACAGTCCGGCGAGCAGTTCCCGGCGGCGCTCCGCCAGGCCGCCACGGTCCATGCCGGGGCTCACCAAAGCCCAGAAGCGGGCGAAGATCGGGCGGCTCACCAGGTCACCGGGAGCTCGTCCAGGCCGCCGGTCAGCAGGTCGTTGCGGACCTTCACCCGTTCCAGCGGCACGGCCAGGCGCATGGTCGGGAAGCGCTGGAACAGCCGCCCGAACACCGCCTGCAGCTCGATGCGGGCCAGCGGCGCGCCGATGCAGTAGTGCGGGCCGTGCCCGAACGTGACGTGTGGGCTCGGCGGACGGGTGACGTCGAAGCGGTCTGGGCCGGCGAAGACGCGTTCGTCGTGGTTGGCCGCCCCGGTGTCGAGCAGCAGGAGCTCACCGGCGCGGACGGTCACCCCGCCGACGTCGATGTCCTCGCGTGCGTACCTGGGCACGCCGCCACCACCCGTACCCCCACCGCGCAGGATCTCCTCGACCGCCGCCGGAAGCAGGGCGGGATCGTCCAGCAGGGCCTGCCGCTGGTCGTTGCCGGTGAGCATGAGCAGCACGCCGAGATCGATCTGGACGACAGTGGTCTCGTGGCCGGCGAACAGCAGGATGGCTGCCAGCATGGCGACCTCGTCGTCGTTGTCCTCGGTCGCGCACAGACCGGAGATCACCCCGTCGTCGGGGTGGGCGCGCTTGCGGCGTACCAGCTCACAGGTGTAGCCGAACAGGTCCGCCAGGGCCGCCTCCGAGCGCTGCCGGTCGCGGGTGTCGGCGATGCCCTGCGTCCAGGCCCGGAACCGCGCCCGATCCTCGTACGGCACGCCCAGGAGCTCGCAGATCACCAGGATCGGCAGCGGGACCGACAAGGCCTCGTGCAGGTCCAGCGGGGGCGTCCGAGCCGCGATCCGGTCGAGCAGTTCCTCGACAAGGGCCTCCACCCGGGGGCGAAACGCCCGCATCCGTCTGGGCGAGAAGTACGGCTGCAGCCGGGAGCGCATCCGGGCCCGGTCGGCGTGCTCGGTCTCGTAGTTCCCGGACGCGCCGCCGAAGAAGACTGATTCGTTGACGCGCGCCGCGTTGTCCGGATCGGGATGGGAAAGACCTAGCCGGTCGTCGGCGAGCAGCCGCCGCACCTTGTCGTACCGGGTGACCAGCCACGCCTGGTCACCGGCGGGCGTGCGCACCCGGCTGATCGGGCAGTCGGCCTGAAGCTTGCGGAGCAACGGCGCGACCGCCAGCAGGTCCGGCCGGTCGAACGGCAGCGCCGGCAGTTCCCCAGAGCGGGTGTCCTCGATGGTTTGTTTACTCATAATTGTACATCATAGAGCTAACCGGAGAGCTCGTACACTGCCGAGTAAACAAGGAGCCTGGACAAACCTGATGGACGAGTTCCGTGCCGGTATGGCGAGCGTTGCCCACCGCTAGCTCGCCGAGATGATCCCGACCCTTCCTGGGCGGACTGGCCGCACGACTCGTACCCACGGTGGCCACGGGCGCGGTCATCGCCTGGCTCGAGGCCGGCCAGCCCGACCCGGATGCCGCCGCCGAGCGGGTCGGCCTGGCGGTCGAGGACGTGATCCAGGCCGTCCAAGGGCATCTCTAGATCTGGGTTAGATATGGCCGACGATGGCCTTGGCGGCGTCCAGCGCCCCCTTCTTGGCTCCCGCCTCCGTCATGCTTTGCGCCTTGCCTGACGCGTTAACATCGTCGCCCTGGTAGACGACGTTGACCACCAGGTTGCTGTCCCGGAAGCTCAGCGTTCCGCCCCGGGTGAGCGTGGGCGTCTCGAACCGCCAGAAGGCCTCCTCGCCGACGCCGGACAGCGCCGAGCCGTTGGACTGCTCCATGCTCGTCTGGAAGCTGCTTTCGGCGTTTTCGACGCTGGAGCCCTGGTCGGTGTTCTTGTAGAGGATGACCTCGACGCTCAGGGTGCGCCGGTACCTGCCCCCCTGACCGGGGACGTCCTCCGCGTCGAACTCCCACGAACAGGAGGCCGACTCCCCGTTCATCGTGGGAGCGCTCGGACCGGACTCACTGGCCGTGCTGCCGACAAGCTGCTGCGCCGTCCCGTCATCCACGAGGTCACACGGCTCCGGGAGCGCGGAGTACTTGCCCTGCTCGGCGGAGCCTTGACCGCAGGCGCCAAGCATCACCATCACCACCGCCGTGAACGCACCGAAAACGCACCGCTGCGCCTTCATCTGCTTCTGCCTGCTCCTTCGACTGCTGTGCGGGACCGCTGTTGCCGCCCCGTCGGTCAGTTCTGGGTGCGGACGTCCCAGGCATCCGGAATGCTAATCGAGGTCGGCACCGTTGGCGGCAGTTCGATCCTGGCGACCGCCTGCGCGGCGTTCCGTGCCTGCTCGCGATACCGGTACAGGAAATCCGTGATGGAGGCCATGAGGTCCCCGTACAGCCTGACGAACTGACCCAACAGCTTGACCACTTCACCGAGGGCCCCGAGCCAGTCCTTGATGCTGCCGATGATCCCGCCGGTGGCCTCGAGGATCGCGGCGGCGGTCTCCGCGATGAGTTTGATCGCCTTCTGGTAGGTTTCGTTGACGAGTTTGGCCATGCCCTCCAGGACGTCGGAGACGTCGGCCATAACCTTTTCGAGCGACTCGAAGGATTTGCTGAAGCCCTCCATATATTTGTTGAAGGCGTCGTAGGCGGACCCCTCCCACCAGGCGGCCAGGTCGGACTGCATGGTGACGAGGTCTTCGCGGCCCTTCTTGATCTCCTTAAAGGCGTCCGGATCCCACCTGGTGATCATCGGCTCCACCTTCTCCGGATGACCCAAGATGTCACGGATCTCGTCGACGACCTTCTTGGCCGCCATTTCACCCGTCCGTTGAGCGTATTCGACGATGGTGCCCGCGTTTTCCTCAGGAAAAGGTGGTGGCATAACTGAAGATCCTTTCCAGCAAGCTTGTCCCCGCGTATCAACGGACCGGTCGCCGGCTGCCCGTCACTGCCGGTCGACGTACCCGAACTTCTTGTAGTACTCCTCGTCCTTGCTCTCGTATACTTTGGCCACCTTGCCCAGTGCGGTCGCGGCCTCCCGCAACTTCTTCTCCCCGTCGGTGAGGTTCTGGACGGTGTCCTGGAGCGCCTCGTTGTACTTGGGTGGCACTTCCGCCTTATTGCCAAGGAGTCCGAGGTCGTCGCCGCCGAGACTTTGGCCGTTCAGCGCGTTCTTGGCGTTCTGCCACCCGTCGGCGGCCCCGTCCACGAACTGGACCGCCTTGCGCAGCGCATCCGGGACGACCTTGTAGTAGATGCCCATGCGTAAACTCCTCGATCGTCGTCCGACAAACCTGTCAGTCATCCCGCGGTTCGGCGTATCTCGTTGAAGCGGTCCGCCCGCGTCTGCTCCGCCTTGGCCTCCGCCGCCTTGAGCGCATTCACGATGTACGAACCCAACCGCCGCGGATCCGCGTGTCTGATCGCCATCGGATCGAGCTCGACGTCGAGGAGCCGACCATAGCCGCTGACCACGACCGTGCCCATCCCGCGCTCGATCGGCTGCTTCACCCGTGCCCGATGGAGCTGCGCAGCCGTCTGTCGGGTGCGCGCCAGGTCCTCCTCGACCTCCGCGACGAGGTTCTCGATATCCTTGAGCGACATCTCGGCCCCCACTCAACGATCCGCGTCGTGCTCTTTGGCTTCGGACACGATCTCGTCCACCACGTTCGCACCGAGCACTTCCTCGATCCGCTCCCTGGTCTCCTCGGTGACGTAGGCGCGCGCCTCATTGATGGCAGTCACGATTTGGCCGCCCAGGTATTGCGGATGGGCCTGCTGCAGCGCCGCCGGGTCGATGGACAGCTCGAGGACACTTCCCTGCCCGTCCAGGGCGACGGCGAGCAGGCCGTCGCCGGATTCCCAGGTGAACCGTAGATCGGCGAGCTCCTGGTGGACCTCCTCGATCTGCCGACCTTTCTCTTCTAGCGACCGTTTGAGCTCGTCGGCCCTGGCCACCATGTCTTCCAGCACGATGCCCTCCGCAGTGAGGTCTCGAAGTGGCGTACGACGGTGAATGAGGCAAGAGTTAAGGCCGACCTGACCCCCGTATGTCTCGATAAAGATCTCCCCGCGCGCCGCCCAGATGAGACGAGATGAGGAGGCGCTCAGTCGAGGGGGAATGGTATCAGCGGAAGGCTGGCCGTGGCAGCACATGTGGCGTAATCCGGACATCCAAGAGATCCTGGGCCACCCGGAAGCCGAGACTGGGCGAAGGTTGACTCCCGGCCAGGACCCTGGAGACGGGCGGAGAGGTGAGGCTCGGCTGGGCAGCACGCCGGGGAGCGCGTTGCGGTACGGGAGCCGGCCGCCGGGCGGGGGACGGCACGAGCGGTCGAGGCTGGCCCTGCTCGCTGCGCTGTGTCTCCTACCGCTTCCGGGTATTGTCCTTTTCCAGCTGGCCATTTACTACATGTCGGTTGGACCCGTAGCTCTGCCGGCAACGTCTCGATGGTCGTCGCCGTGCTTGCCGAGGTCGCGGTTATCGCGGCACAGGCCGTGACGCTCGCCGGTCCGGCCCGTTCGTCCATCGCGGACGACAGGGTGCACATTCCCGCGATCGCCCGGGCGAGGCGGGTCATGACGGTCTTCGGCGGGCCGGTATGGATCGTCGTCGTGCTGCTCCTTCTCGCCCAGTTGACCGCGGACTTTGGCCTTTCGGTCCTCGGCGCTCCGTGGGTCCTCGCGATTGGCTTCCTTGGCTTCGTCGGCCGGCATCGGCTCCGCAAGATCGAGCGGTCTTTTGCCTAGCGACCGTCGGAGGCAGGATGGCAGTACCCGAGGTCGGCCGAGAGGAGCGGCGCGGTGCTGCAGGCGTTCGTCTACAACGAGGTCGCGGTGCTTGTCCGGCACTGGTTCGAGATCGACCTGGCCGACAGCCACCTGGAACACGGGGCACGGATCGAACTCCGCCGGCTGGATGCCCAGCCACATCGCGGGTCCGAGTCGGCCGCCCAGCGGATCCTGCTGGACCAGCCGGTGTGGCGGGCCGACCTCTTCGACCGCATCGACGGCGCGCCGGGAGCCTTCGAGGCCGCCCACTTCCACCCCCGCTTCGATGGCGTCGAGCCGTCCGAACGTCACTGGGCCGACGTCGTCAAGGCCCAGCCGTGGGAGTGGCTGCAGGGCCAGCTCTCCGACGTGGGTGAGCTTGCCGTCACGGCCGGAGTGACCCTTCGCGACCCGACTGCGGACGCCGCGCAGGTGCGTGCCGACGCCCCGGCGATCGTCGCCGCCCCGCAAAGTCGTGCCCCGACGCAGTGTCGATCCGCGGAGCAGTGCTACGCCTGGACCCAGGACGTGGCACACGCGGTACACCTCATGCTCGACACGCTCGCGCGGCCCGACCTGCTCGACCACGACCGCGTCTCCCCCTGGCGCCACTGAGCAACCGTGTCGCTCACCATCGACGAGCTACGCCAGGTTCTCCTTCGATTGCCGGAGGCGGTGGAGGAGGAGCCGTTCGGTCCGAGGGTACTGGTGTTCAAGGTCGCCGGGAAGATGTTCGCGATCGCCCCGGAGGACCCCGAGGACGGGCACCTGCGGGTGACGCTGAAGTGCGACCCAGCCCTGGCACTCCACCTGCGCGCGCAGTACCAGGCCGTACAGCCCGGCTATCACACGAACAAGCGCCACTGGAACACGGTGGTCCTCGACGGTTCCGTGCCCGACGAGGAGGTGGTGGAGATGATCGACCACTCCTACGAGTGCGTGCTCGAAGGGCTGCGTCGGCGGGATCGGGAGCGGCTGCTCGCGGCGTGGCGCGGTGGTGAGGCCGGGCCAGACCGCTGAACGGCATGCTCGCCGGCCCGCGCTTCGCTACCGGAGGACCAGGAGATCGAGCCGGTCGACGACCTGGGCCTCCCCTGTTCCGCGGGCGGCCTCCGCGGCCACCGCGGCGCGAAGCCGATCCATGCCGCGGGCGAACGCCTCGTCGGTGATTCCGCGCAGCACCGTGTCGGCGTCGGAGCGGAGCCGGGCGAGGAACTCGGCGAGGCTCGGCGCGGTCTGCTGAGGTACGGCCTCCAGCGCGACCGGCTCGAATCCGGCGACGGCGAAGGCGCGACAGATCTGCTCGACGGTGGGTAGGTGTCGATCACCCGAGCGGTCTCGGGGAAGAAGCGGACCAGGGTGATGCGGTCGTACCTGCCGGGAAACGCACCGCGGATCAGAACGGGTCCGCGGGGCCGAAGAACGCGGCGCAGCTCACCGGCCGCGACGGCCAGGTCGCCGATGTGGTGGACGACAGTGGACAGCCAGGCACCGTGCGCGCAGACGTCGGCGAGGGGCAACGCCTCGGCCCGGCCGGCCAGGATCTCTACGCCGGCAGCGCGAGGAATCCTCGAGCGCATCGCCTCCGAGGGTTCGACGGCAAGGACCCGGATGTCGAACCAGTCGCGGAACGCCGCGGCGAACGCGCCGGTACCGGCGCCGACGTCGAGGAGGGCCATCCCCGGCCGCGGCGCGAGGTGCCGGCGTACCGCCTCGCGCCAGTGCGTCAGGCCGGCGCGGGGAACCTCCCTGGCGGCCTGGTACGCGCCGGCGGTCCGCTCGTCGTAACGGATCCTGTCCATGGTGGGTCAGGGCCGGTGGGGGCCAGGCATGCTTGAACGCATGAGCATATCCGCCCGGCACGAGCTGATGATCATTTACGGCGGGGTGGACGAGCCCGCCGAAGAGATCGGCCGTAGGATGCGTCACCTGTTGTCCGATCTCGGTCGGTCGGCGGGCTCGGACTGCGAGTGGTGGGCGGACGTGGTGAACGCGGCGGCGGAGGCAGGGACTCCGGCGCTGCTGGCCCGGCTGAACCATGCGGACCCCGAGGTCCGGCGCGCGGTCACGCGCGTGCTGGAGTGGTGTTGGGACGACGCCGAGCAGATCTTGCCCGCGCTGTGGACCTGGCTCTCGTTCGAGCCGGACGCCCCTGCCCGCGTCGGCATCGTCCTGGCCGCCGCCCGCCTGGCCGCCGCGCTGCCGAGAGGCGAGGATCGTACGGCGAGCGAACGCCGGCTGTATGGCTACCTGGACCGGGGCGCGGATTCGGCGGCCTGCTTCGCGGCGGCACTCGGCCTGGTCGAACATCTGCTGCCCGGCTCCCCGGTACCCGCTGCCGTGCTGGATGCGCTCGCGGCGACGCTGGATGCCGGCGGCGATGCGTATACGGCCCTGTGGGGCCAGGGATGGGACATGCCGCTCGACGCGGCCATCCACGCCCTTCGTGACCGTCCGGAAGACCAGGTAGCGCTCCTGCTGAGGGCAGCGGACAACCTCCGGGCACGCAAGACGTGGGTGGTCAAAGCCGGTGCCGTGCTGGAGCGATCACCGGACAGAGGCAGGCCGCTGGTCCCAGTGCTGGGCAGGCTGGTGCTCGACGCCGAGCCGGCGGTGCGGGAGCTCGCCGCACGGAAACTCTCGTACCTCGGCGGGCCGGTCATTCTTCCCGCCATGGATATGCTCGCCGCCGCGCTCGACGACCCGGTCGCGAACGTGCGCGAGCAATCGGCGCACGCCTTGGCGCGCGCCGGCGACAGCCGCTGCGTCGCCCCGTTGCGCGAGATGCTCAGCAGCTACCCGCTTCCCCGCGATGTCGAACACCTCGTCGCGGGCATGCGAGCACACGCCGCCGAGCTGTTGCCGACCGTCCGGCGACGTCTGGCGGCCGTGCCCCCGGTCGCCGTGGTGTTCCTGGACGATCGGCGCACGCGGGTCGAGGGTGGGCTGCGCGCGGGCGAGCACGATCTCATCGCCGGATTGGGCACGTGGGGCAACGCCGCTGCCCCGGTAGTGCCGGAGTTGCGGCGCCTGCTCGACCTTTACCGAGCCGAGCAGGCCCGATGCGCCGACAGGCTGACCCCCGACTACTACCCGCTCGTCCACGGCGTCCGGGTCGTACAGAGCACGCTCGACAGCATCCTCGGAGACCAGGAACGCTGACGACCTAATCCTCGTAGCCGCCGACGGCCGTCGGAGCGCCGCTCCGTCAGGCGTGGTGCACGTAGGCCACTTCGCAGACGATCGGCTCGGAGCTGGCCAGCTGCATGGCGCGGGCCATGTGGGTACGCGCGTCGCTTCGGTGGATGTTGGCCGACACGAAGCCCGGAATGCGGCTCATCACCCGTTCGGTGGCGTCGAGCAGCACGTCGACCAGTTCCTGCTGGTGCTCGGGCGCCACCGTGAACACGTTGATCAAGGTCATCAGCCCGTCGGTTGGCCGGATCGTCGTCTCCGTCATGCGGGTCACCTCCTCCTCGCGGCGGTAGCTTCGGCTGGCGCCGGCAACTGTCCCTAGTGCAGATGATCACGCCAGGAGTGGCGCGGGGCGAAACCGAGGACGTCGCGGGCGCGGTCGATGGCCAACAGGGCCTCGTTCTCGCCGATGTCCCTGGTGAGCGGCGTGTCGGGGAAGACCTGGCGCAGCAACTCGACAGAGGGCTGGGTCATGACGGTGTCGGCTGCCGCGATGACGTACGCGCTGCTGCCGCTGACGTCGGCCTCCAGGGCGAGGCGGCAGGCCGCGGCGGCGTCGCGTTGGTCGATGTAGCCCCACAGGTTCCATTTGCGCCGCGACGGGTCCTTCCAGCAGTCGCGAAACCCGGGATAGTCGTCGGGCCCGAGGATGTTGGAGAAGCGCAGAGCCACGAACGGAACGCCGGACCAGGCCGACACTTGCTCGGCGAGCGTCTCGCTGGTGACCTTGGACAGGGCGTAGGACGTGGTCGGGTACGGGTAGTGGTTCTCGTCCACGGGGGCGTACCGGGGATGGACGTCGAACGGCAGCCCCAACGTGGTCTCGCTGGATGCCCACACCACCCGGCGCAGGCCGAGCTGGGTGGCGGCGGTGAACACGTGGTAGTTCATGGTGACGTTCGCCGTGAGCGTGGTCACCGGGGTGTGGCGTCCGGGTGCCGGAATGTTGGCCAGATGGACGACGGCCTCGGCGCCGGCGAGGATCTCCACGGCCTGCCCGTAGTCGGTCAGATCCGCCCGCACCAGCGGCACGCCCAGATCACCGGCAGGGGCGACGGCGTCGGTGGCGATGACCTCGTAGCCGTGGTCGAGCAGGTCAGCGACGGTGACACGGCCGGCTCGCCCAGCGGCACCGGTGACGCAGATCCGGGTCATGGGTCGATTCCCTCCCTAGTGGCCACGGCCATCACGCTATTCTGCGGGCCATGGGCTGGAGGCGGAGGCTGAACAAGACCCTCGGTCGTACCGTGGGCCTCGAGGTAAGGCGGGTGCGGGAAGCCGCGCCGGCGACCGCCGCCAAGCCAGCCAAGCCAGCCAAGCCAGCCGAGCCGAAGCCCGAGCGCGCTCGCCCCGTGGCTCCCACGGCCCCCAAGGCACCGCGGCGACCGGTTGACCCGGAGATCGACCGGCTGCTGACGACGCCGGTCTTCATCCTCGGATCGGTGCGGTCCGGCTCCACGTTGCTGCGCGTCCTGCTGGGCAGCCACTCCCAGCTGCATGCCCCGCACGAGCTGCACGTACGCAGGCTCAAGGTGCAGTTCGCCACCAAGCTCTCGCAGAGGGCCATGGCCGAACTCGAGCTGGACGAAACCGAGCTCGAGCACATGTTGTGGGACCGCGTGCTCCATCGCGAGCTGGTGAAGAGCGGCAAGCGGTTCATCGTCGAGAAGACGCCGAGCAATGCGTTCGTCTGGCGGCGCCTCGCGGAGTGCTGGCCGGACGCCAAGTTCGTCTTCCTGCTGCGGCACCCGGTGTCGGTCGCGCGGTCCTGGCACGAGAGCAACCCCGAGAAGAGGAATCTGCAGGAGGCGACGGCCGACGCGCTCAAGTACATGAAGGCCGTGCAGAACGCCCGGCAGGGGCTGTCCGGGCTCACCGTGCGCTACGAGGACCTCACGGCCGACCCCGAGGGGGAAACCAAGCGCATCTGCGAGTTCCTGGGCATCGACTGGGAGCCGGAGATGCTCAACTACGGGGAGCGCACCGAGGGCGGCTTCCAGAAGGGGCTCGGCGACTGGAAGGACAAGATCCGCAGCGGCAAGGTGCAGCCGGGGCGGGATCTGCCGGCAGCCGACGAGGTGCCCGACGAGCTGAGAGAGCTCTGCGTGGCCTGGGGATACCTCGAGGAGCCGGCACGTACGTAGGGTGAGGGCATGGCTGCAATCGAGGGCACCCACGCCCTGGGGCCGGACGCCGGAAGGCTCCTGGTCAAGACGGGCCGTACCGGCCTGGGCTCGAAGGCCGGCCACGACCTCACCATCGAGGTCACCGGATGGCAGGGAACCGCGACCGTGGATACCGCCGATCCCGCGAATTCCTCGGTGAGCGTGGACGTCGAGATCGATTCGTTCGAGGTTCGCGAGGGCACCGGGGGTATCAAGCCGCTCACCGACGCCGACCGCGATGAGATCAAGAAGACCCTCCGGGAGAAGATCCTGCAGGCGGACCGATACCCGACGATCACCTTCCGGTCGACGAAGGTGGAGGGCAGCGGGGAGTCCTTCGTGATCGAGGGCGACCTGACCATCGTCGGTACCGCCCGCCCGGTCACCGTCCAAGGCAGCCTCTCCGAGGGCCGGGTCCGCGGTGAGGCGACCATCACCCAGAGCCGGTGGGGCATCAAGCCGTACTCCGCGTTCCTCGGTGCGCTGCGGCTGCGCGACGAGGTGGAGGTCGTGTTCGACCTGAGCCTCGGTCGGTAGCCGCGACCCGCCGGAGAGCCGCCGGCCGGGTCATCGGGTGTCGAACGGTGAAGGGCCGTCCGGAACGGCCCGGATCCATCCCCTGTCCTCGGTAAGGAAGGTGTCGAGGCGAAGGCCGGCCCAGGCCAGCAGCTCGGCGAGCTCCGCGTCGTCGACCCGGGCGTTGGTGAACGAGTGGGTCCACCAGCTGCCGCCCGCGCCGTAGTCGATGGTGCAGAACAGCAACCCCGGTGCGGGCCGGCGGACCTCCCGCAGCCGTACGACGATCCCTTCCCAGGTCGTGGTGACCGGATGGGCGGTGTCGAACCAATCGGGCGCGTGGCGCTCGATCACAACGCACCCGTCGTCGCGGATGTGCCGGCGGCAGGTGCGAAGGAACGCCCGCCGGGTCTCCCGGTGCGGGGCGTTGATCAGGTGGGACGCGAGCAACGCCGCGTCGAAACACGGCGGGAGGTCGAGGTCCTCGATGCGGCTGTGTACCGCCTCGGCTCCGTCGATCCGCTCGAGCATCTCGGCGGACTCGTCGACAGCGACCACGTCGTGGCCGAGCGCCACCAGGGAACGGGTGAGGCGCCCGGCTCCGGCACCGAGCTCAAGGATGGAGGCGCCGTCCGGCACCGCCGCGTGGACCACCCCCGGCTCGCGGCCCGCCGGCATCAGCGCGTAGAACTCGACGGCGCACCCGTCAGGGGTAACCGGGCCCGGCCCGCTGCCCACGTTGGGCGGCACGGCCACCCGCTCGGAGGGCCCCGTCACCGGCTCACCCACTCACTCACACACCCACTCACCCGCGGGCGGGATCGATCCGCGGCTCCGCCTCGCCGGCGGCTTTCATCCTGCGTACCAGCCTTTCCCGCATCCCGGCCCGCGACCTGCCGGTGTGACTCCGACCCGACCAAGTTACGCAGCTCGTACGGATCCGCGTCCAGGTCGTACAGGCAGTCCTCGACGTAGCGGTCCGATCCCGGGTGCCGCCACGGATCCGCGTCGGGGGCGACGACGCCGTACTTCCATCGGTGGGTGCGCACCGCCCGACCCACCTGTGCCTCGCTGATCTGGACGAACACCTCCTCCGGCCACGCGTCGCGGGCGCCGGTGAGCAGCGGAAGGATGGAGCGTCCGACCATCTCGCCGGGGACCGGGATGCCGCACGCGTCCAGCAGGGTGGGCGGCAGGTCGATCAGGCTGACGAGCTGACGAACCCGCCCGCCGCCCTCGAAGCCGGGCCCCCGCAGCGCGGTCGGCACCCGGATCGACGCGTCGTGGGGGGACCGCTTGTACTCCTCGTTGCGGGTCTTGAAATGGCAGCCGTGGTCGGAGGTGAAGCAGACGATCGTGTTGTCCGCCAGGCCGAGGCTGTTGACCGCGTCGAGCAGCCGACCCAGGGCTTCGTCCACGCGTTTGACCATCCCGAAGTAGCCGCCCAGATGACGGTGGGTGGACCCACCCAGGGCGGCGAGGTCCGGCGGCGTCCACCTTCCCGCGTACCGTTCGCGGTAGCCGTCGGGTGGCGGATAGTCGTCGATGGCGTTCTGGTGGTGCGGCTCCAGCAGCGAGAGGAACAGGAAGAAGGGGCGGTGGGCGTTGTCCCGCAGGTAGCGGACCGCCGCGTCGGTCACCGCGTCCGCGCGGTAGCCGGACAGCATCACCGGCTCGCCGGCGGCGTCGTAGACGACCGTATGGTACGGCTCGGAGGTGAACTCCAGGATGTTGGAGGCCAGCCAGTGCTCGTATCCGCCGCGACGGGCAGTAGGCACCGGGCCCACGCAGTCGGCGTCGGCCAGGTGCCACTTGCCGATGTAGCCGGTCGTGTAGCCGGCGTCCCGGAAGCGGTGCGCGAGCGTCCGCGCCTCCTCCGGCAGCGGGACCCCATTCGTGAAGCACCCGGTCGTCGTCGGGTACAGCCCGGTCTGCAGCGCGGACCGCGCCGGCCCGCACACCGGCTGGCAGGTGAAGGAGTACGCGAGATGGGTGCCCCGCTGGCACATCCGGTCGAAGTTCGGGGTCAGATCGAGCGGGTTGCCGTACACGCCGGCCGTGTCCCAGCGCTGCTGGTCCGTGAGGAAGACGACGACGTTGGGACGATCCGAACGGTCCGAACGGTCCGGCACGTGAGGCCCCTTCCGAGCTCGCTGCGGCCAAGTATCGACCGGTCGACTACGGGGCGACGCCCAGCGGCATGCTGCAGAACTCGCCGCCGACCAGGCGATGGACCGGGTCCCGGAGGTCGGGCTCGCCGGTCCCGGCGAGGACCTCCGCGGCGAAGCCCTCGGAGTCGTCGACGGGATGGTAGTCGAGCTCCTCACCGGCCTCGAGCGACCACCAGCGCCGGGTGTTCCGCGAGATGCCCCACACCACCCGGAAGCCTGGCCGCGGCGCGGACAAGCAGGCCTCGAAGAGCCGGCCGGTGTCGTCGTGGGACAGCCAGGTGGCGAGCGCACGGGCGTTATGCGGGCGGGGCAGGCAGGAGCCAATACGCAGGCAGATCACGTCCATGCCGAACCGGTGGTGGTACAGGCTCCCGAGCGCCTCGAGGACCGCCTTGCTGACGCCGTAGTAGGTGTCCGGGCGCGGGAAGGCATCGGCGGGCAGACCCTCCGGCGGCGCCTCGTCCCGGGCCCAGAAGCCGGCCGCGTGGTTGCTCGACGCCAGCACGATCCGGCCCACCCCGGCGAGACGGGCCGCCTCGATCACGCACCGGGTCCCGTCGATATTGGTCGCCAGGATGTCCTCCCACGCCGCCTCGCCCGGAATGGCCGCGAGGTGGATCACCGCGTCCACGCCGGCGCACGCGGCTCGCATGGCGTGGAGATCGGTCACCGAGGCGACGACAACCTCGACGTTCTCCCCCGCCGCGGTCGGCTCCAGGCCGGCGACGTCGAGCAGCCGCAGCAGCCGGCCCTCCCGGGCCAACCTGGGACGAAGCACCCGGCCTATGCCGCCGGCGGCGCCGGTAACGAGAACGCGCTGCTGCGATGGGTCCTGCGTCATAGACCCATCGTGGATCAGTTTGGCCGTGATCTTGCAGAAATGGTCGAACCGGGTTCGACCATTTCTGCAAGATCACGGCCAAAGGGGGTCGATCGGGCAAAGGGGGCTCACTGGCCGCGGCTTACCGGGTCGACACCGGCGAAGGTCAGCAGGTCGACCATCCGGAAGTCGCCCGTTCCTCCCGACCGGCGGGGCAGCGTCGGCACCCAGTTCGGGTTGGTGGCGAGATAGGAGGCGGGGTCGAGCTGCAGCAGGCCGATGAAGACCTCGCCGACGATCCTGGCGCCGACGCCAGCCAACCGGAGGCCGCCGGTCATCAGCTCGGCCTCTTTGAGGACGTAGTACCAAAGCGGCGTACTGCTCGGCAGGCCGTGCCCGAACTGCTGAAGCTCGGGGAAGTCCTGCGCCTGCAGCACCGGGATCCCCATGGCGCGGGCGATCTCCTGTCCGGAGGGGATCGACCAGGTCACGTGCCGCAGCAGGTTGCGCTGGGGCAGCGCCCTCGGCATGCCCTCACCGCCCGGGATCGTGGCCCGGGGCAGGTCGAACAGTGGGGTGGAGACGTTGGTGTCGATGCGCTTGTTCGGCCGTACTTCCCCGTCGCCGAAGTCGAAGAAGGTCTGCCAGCCGATGAACCGCCTGGCCGCACGGGCACCGCCGCGCAGGTCGACCGGGTCGGCCTGGCCCTCCCCGGCGGGGTCGAAGATGAAGCCGAAAAAGGCGGGAGCGCCAATATCGGGATTGCCGTTGGGATCTCCTTGCAGGTTCGCTCGGTACGAGGGCCGTACCATGCTGTGCCCGAACCGGTAACTGGCGCCCTGATACTCCACCGGGATGAACTGCTGGCCGGCTGCGGGGGTGTAGAACTGCCGTCCGTTCTGCAGGATCTGGTTGACCAGTTGCTGTCCGACGAACAGCGGCAGGAACTCGTGCAGGACGATCCACTGATAGTGCCAGCGGACGAGCTGGCGGGCCGCGGCAAAGACGCTGCCCGTTTGGCCCTGTGAGCGTAGGCGGTCGACCACCCGGTTGTGGAACTGCAGGAACGCGGCGTGCAGCCCGCCGATCATCAGGTTCTCGTCGTTGCGCTCGTCTGCGATGATCGCCACGCCGTTGGCCTGCCTCGGCAGGTCTTCGAACAGTCCACCGTTGTCCAGCCGGAACTTGTCGGTGTCGTCCGAATTGTAGAACTGCAGGGTCCCCGACGGGCCGCCGCCGTAGACGGCGTCGAGGTCGAAGCCGGGCGTCCGCGTGTTGGGTGACTGCTCCGGGTCCACGGGCACGCCGAGGCGGGAGGACAGGTCGAAGGTTTGGTCGTGGTCGATGAACTGGCCGACGAACGTCGTGCCCGCCGTGTGGGTCTCGTTGTCGGGGTTGTTCGGGCTGAGCTCCGGGTTGGTGATCAGGCGGACGGGGCCTTCCCCCAGCGGGTCCTGGGCGTCGACGACGCCGCCGGGCCTGCCCATCTCCATCAGCGCCCCGCGCAGCGTCGATGCGTTGAAGTCCGCGAACGGAGGCAGGTTGAAGATGCGGCCGAACCGATCGGGCGAGGTCGCCGTACCGGCCGCCTGCGGGGTGAGAACCCCGGCGAGGGCATCGACGGGACGCAGGGCCACGGCACCCGCGGCACCCGCGGCACCCGCACCCACCCCGGTCAGGAAACGCCGCCGGCTGAGTTCCCGGCGCTGCCCGTCTGAGACGCGCTTGTCTGCCATGTTTATCTCCGGTCCGGATCGGCCGCTGCTGCTCCCCCGCCGCAGAGGCGACACTGAGTGTCTGGCGAAATTGTCCGGTCAGGAAGACGCGCAATACAACGAAAAGCACCAGACGAAAAACCCTTAAGGCTACGGAAAACCCTTAAGGGGTAGACAGATTGCGCAGTACGGGCACGGCGTTTTCGTTATCGTTAAAAAGGCCTAACCCATATGCCACCACGAGAGCCTCTCCCCGATTGTGTATGCCAAGCTTGCGGAACAGCCGGCTCTGCAGGCTCTCCACGGTCTTGACGGTGATCCCGAGGAAACGCGCAGTCTGTTTGACGGAGTCCCCGCGTTCGATGCAGGTCAGGATCTGACGCTCGCGCTGGGTGAGCTCCAGCGGCACGAACGGGCGGACGCCAACCAACCGGGCGTACGCCGCCCTGAGGAACCTCCGGGCCTGCCACGCGTTGACCAACAGGTAGCCCGACGCGACCAGGCCAAACGCCGGCACCAGCGTATCCGCGAGCGTCGGCGCGGTGATCAGGGCATCCGCGCCCCGCAGCACGGCGTCGACTGTCGCCGTCTGGTCGGGCTCCTCGGAAAGGACGACGAGCGTACGGCACGGAAGATCCAACGGTACCGACCAGTCGGCGGGCTCGGGATCAACCAGCACGACCACCACGATCCCGCGGGTATGCCGAGCCGGGTGATCGGCGGCCAGCCGCCGATTCGGACGCTCGACGGACAGCGGGATCCCGTTCGCCCTCAGAAGTTCCGCGACCTGCTGGGTGAGCGGTTCGGTCCGCCCGGACGCCAGTCCCAGCACCGGAATGTCGGGCATATGGTCCCGATACGAGCGGATCTCGGGGGCGACGTGTCTCGGCAACAGGCCGAGACGCACAGCACAGGCGGCCGCGTGCGCCTGGCTGTGTGCGCCGAGCTTCGCGAAGATCCGCCGTTTGTAGTTCTCCACCGTCCGCGGACTTATCTCCAGCGTCGCCGCGACCTGCTCCAGCGAGTAGCCGGAGCTGACGAGGCGCAGGATTCGCAGCTCGCGATCGGTCAGCAGCACCCCTCGCCGCTGGGCCACCTGGGCCGTGGGCGCCCCGGCCCAGGGCGCACACCGTACCGCGTCGAGCAGCGCCTCGACGCCTCCCGACAGCGCGACGAGCCGGCCGACGCCGGCGCCCCGCATCCGCTCCGCGGCCTCGGGATCGAGGCCGTCGTGGATCCCGACGAGGTGCAACTGTCGCGGTTGTGATCGCAGTACGGCCGCGAGCTCGGCCGGGTCCCCCGCTCCTGAGTCGGCCTCGAAGACGACGACCTCGGCGGCCCGCAGCTCACACAGCTGGGGAAGATCCGCTCGACGCGTCGTCGTACCGACGACCTGAAGATCCGCTTGTCTATCGAGATAGGCGGCGATTGCCTCGCGCACCAGCCGGTTGCCCGCCTGGACCGCAACCCGCAATGCGCCGCACTTGACAACATCCAACATGGCTGCCGCATCGGAGATGCCTGGCCGACCGCTGCCGACCCGATGATCCCCTGTGCTCCTCCTCGCGTCACGGCGAGCGAAATCGCCCGCACAGGGGTAGCCCGGGGTCGCGCTGTTGCGGGCAAGCCGCATCTATGGTCGCCCGTCGGCGGGCGGCCTGGTTGAGGCGCTGCTGGCTCCGTACGTTAAATGGAGCACGAAGCATGCCACACCGTCAAGACACAAATTCCTATCCGCCGGGCAAGCAGAAGTGACGGAAGTCCCTTACCAGAATTAGGTCGACGGGGTCTCGCGGGACCGCCCGTCCTCCTCCGTGCGCTCGCCCGCGTCCTCGGCGCTGTTCCCGCCGAATGCCTTGGTGACGGCCTGCAGCGCCTGGGTCACCTCGCTCGGGATCACCCAGAACGTGCTGCCCCCACCCTTGGCGACCTCGGGGAGCGTCTGCAGGTACTGGTAGGCGAGGAGCTTGGGGTCCGGGTCGTTGCGGTGAACCGCGGAGAATACCCTCTCGATCGCCTCCGCCTGCCCCTCGGCCCGCAGGACCGCGGCCTGCCTGTCACCCTCGGCCTCCAGGATGGCGCTCTGCTTCTCGCCCTCCGCAGTGAGGATCTTCGACTGCCGTACGCCCTCGGCGGCGAGGATGGTCGCCCGCTTCTCCCGGTCGGCCCGCATCTGCTTCTCCATGGCCTCCTTGACGGAGTGCGGCGGATCGATCGCCTTGATCTCCACCCGCTTGATCCGGATCCCCCACTTGCCGGTCGCGTCGTCGAGAACCCCCCGCAGCTGGGTGTTGATCTTCTCCCGCGACGTGAGCGTCTCCTCCAGGTCCATCCCGCCGATGACGTTGCGCAGCGTGGTCACCGTCATCTGTTCGATGGCCTGGATGTAGTTGGAGATCTGATAGGCGGCGGCGCTGGGATCGATCACCTGGAAGTAGACGACCGTGTCGATGTGTACGACGAGGTTGTCCTCGGTGATGACCGACTGCGGCTGGAACGACACCACCTGCTCGCGCAGATCGATGCGGGGACGTACCCGGTCGACGACCGGGATGACGAAGTTCAGCCCGGCATCGAGGGTCTTGTGGTAGCGGCCGAGCCGCTCCACGTTGGCCGCGCGAGCCTGCGGCACGATCCGTACGGACCGAACCACGAAGACGACCGCGAGGAGCGCGAGGGTGGGTCCGACGATGAGTACTGTCAAAGGGACGGTCACGGGGACTCCCTCGGATGGACAAGGGCTGTCGCCCCATCGATGGCGAAGACGTCCACGGTGGCTCCCTCGGGAATGACGAGGGTGGAGTCGTACGGACGGGCCGTCCACTCCTCGCCGACGAGACGCACCCGCCCGCCGTGCTTGCTGACCTCAGCGAGCACCACGGCCTCCGCGCCTATCAGCGCCGCCGCGCCGGTGCGCAGAGCGGGCGGGCGGCGCAGGTGCCGCCGGACGACCGGACGGATGATCCCCAAGGTCAGCACGGCGGTGGCGGCGAACGCGACGAACTGCATGCCCACGCCGAGGCCCACGGCTCCCACGAGCCCGGCGGCCAGTGCCGCCACCGCGAGCAGGCCAAGATCCACCGTGAGGGTCAGCAGCTCGGCGATCCCGAGGCCGGCCGCCACGATCAACCAGATGATCCAGGCCTGCATGGGCCCTCCCGCTGAGGGATCGAACCCTTCTCCGACGGTAACTCCAAATCGCCCCTTCCGGAATGCCGCCCGCCTTCGGGGGTAGGCGTCGGTGGTAGAGACGAAGTCGTCCGGCGGGAGGTGTCCGATGGCTCGGTGCGAGGTCTGCGGCAACGACTACGACCTGGCCTTCGAGGTCCACGCCCAAGGCGCCGTGCACGTGTTCGACAGCTTCGAGTGCGCCATCCACCGGATGGCGCCGGTCTGCGAGCACTGCGGGTGCCGCATCATCGGCCACGGCGTGCAGGTGAACGGGGCCCTGTACTGCTGCGCGCACTGCGCGCGCTCCGTCGGCGCGACGACCGTACGGGACCGCGCTGAGACGACCTAGGCCCGCCCGCTCACGGTCCGGCCGACGGGACCGTCAGGCGTCCAGGATCCCCGGAACGTCCGCCGACTTGATGGCGAAAGCGCGGGCGATGGCGGCCTGCTGGTCGGCCACCTTGTACGGCGCGGCGATGTAGAACGCGCCGCGTACCGGCAGCTTGCCGAGATTGATCGCGTTCTCGGTGTAGCTCATGCCGTACTGCAGACCCGCCACGTGCGGACCCTGGCCGTCGTCGGCCGCGCCGAAGCTCGGACCGTCCGTCACGACGTGGCGTACCCCGCGCTCGTGCAGCATCTCCACGGTGTCCGGGTGCGCCGCCACCCAGCCCGGCTCGGACTTCTCCACGAGCGGCTTCCACAGCATGCGGTCCTGGAACCGGTCATTTTCCGGGAACCGTCGGTAGTACCTGTCGGTGTAGCCGGAGAACCACATGGGCACCTCGCCCTCCCCGATCCGGCCGTGCCGCCGCTCCCAGGACCGCAGCCAGTCCGGGGTGATCCGGGCGCTGGTCCCGGGCTGGGTGTGTGCCTCCAGCAGCTCCCGTACGTCGACCACGACGGCCGGTCCGAAGAACTCGGTCAGCTCGAACTTGTCACCGGTCTTGCGCCCGTACTCGTTGCTGGGCGCGCCGTCCACCGACACCCCGGGCGGGGGGATGAAGTGCGGCGGGAAGTCCATCTGCGTACCGGTGTGCTCGGTGATCTCGTACCGCTGGACCGCAGCGACCGAGGCCTCGACGGCGCCGCTGTTGCTCCCGTTAGGTCCGGGGATGCGGTCGAACCACGTCATCGGTACGACGTGGAACAGCGGATCGGTGGGCCAGTTCGTCGGGTGGTTCTCGGCAGTGGTGACGGACAGGTCGACGACCTCCCAGCGCCCCGAGGAGATCCGTCCCGACAGCACGTCGGCCGGTGAATCGACGGCGGCGCTGGCCTCCCCCTGGTCGATCAGGGCGCTCGCCGCGGCGGCGGACACACCGAACGCTCCGGCCTTAGCCAGGAATCCGCGCCGGGTAAGGAAGCCGCTTCGGAAGTCGGTCAGGAGCTCATTGATCCGCTGGTTCATCGGTACCCCCTGGCCCGCCAAGATCCTGGAGCGGCCAAAGGATATGGGCGAAGACGCCAACTGAACAGGGCTGGATGGGCGGCCCCTGCGCCGTTGGCCGCTTGCGGCCCACAGAGAGGGCGATCAAGGGGAAGGCACGCGGCGGCGAAGGCGCTACCGTTTCGCAGCAGCCGCCGATCGCGACGGTGTTCGGGTATCCGACGGAGGGCCGGTCATGGCGACAGGAGTGGCGCACGCGGGTGATCCGTACCAGCTGACCCCCGAGGGCATCAAGGAACCGCCCAAGGGCTGGGGGCCGAGCGTCCGGTACCTGGGACCCGGCCTCATCCTGAGCGCCTCGATCGTCGGCTCCGGCGAGCTCATCGCCACCACCACGCTCGGCGCCCAGGCCGGCTTCGTCATCCTGTGGATGGTTGTCGTCAGCACGCTGGTCAAGGTGGCCGTGCAGATCGAGCTCGCCCGCTGGACCATCTCGACCGGCCAACCGGCGCTCACCGGCTACAACAAGGTGCCGCCCAAGCTTGGCCGGCTCGGCTGGGTCAACCTGATGTGGATCGTGCTGGCGCTTTCGAAGATCCTCCAGGCCGGCGGCATCGTCGGCGGTGTCGCTGTCGCCTTCAGCATCCTCATACCCTTCGGCGGCGACCCGCTCGGGTTCACCTCCGTCCTGACCTGGACGATCATCGTCGCCGCCGGCAGCATCGCGCTGCTGTACTCGAACCGGTACGGCCTGATCGAGCGCGGGGCCATCCTGCTCGTCGTTCTCTTCACGTTCCTCACCATCGTCATCGCCTTCGGCCTGCCGTTCTCGCCGTTCTCCTACGGAGGGGGCGACGTCCTCAGCGGCCTCACCTTCCGGATCCCCGCCGGTGCCGTCGGTGCGGCGGTCGCCATGTTCGGGATCACCGGAGTCGGCGCCGACGAGATCACCTTCTACACGTACTGGTGTGTCGAGAAGGGCTACGCCCGCTGGGTCGGCCCGGCGGACGGCAGCGAGGCTTGGGCGCGGCGCGCGAACGGCTGGATCAAGGTGATGTACCGGGACGCGTTCCTGTCCTGGATCATCTACACCTTCGGGACGCTGGCCTTCTTCCTCATGGGCGCCGCGGTGCTGAACCCGCAGGGCCTGGTGCCCGAGGGCAACGAAATGATCGTCACGCTGTCCCGGATGTACACCGACACCCTCGGCGAATGGGCCAACATCATCTTCCTCGTCGGGGCCATCGCGGTGCTCGGCTCGACCCTGTGGGCCGGGCTGCCCAGCTGGTCGAGGATGTACACCAACCTGCTCGCCACCCTGGGCGTCCTGGACTGGCAGAATCCGGGAACCCGGCTGCGCTGGATCCGCACGTTCACCGTCGTGCTGCCGATCATCTGGGCCATCGCCTATCTGCTCATCGAGTCCCCGGTCGTCATGGTCCAGATCGGCGGCGTGATGACCGGCATCTTCCTGCTGGCAGTGGTGGTGGCGGTCTGGTACCTGCGGCGGACCGAGATCGACCGCCGACTTTACGGCGGTAGCCTGTTCAACACGTTGCTGCTGATCAGCAGCCTCGCCATCGCCGTGCTGGGGATCTACACGATCATGAGCACGTTCGGCTTCGGGATCGAGTAGACGGGAGCCGCAGGTTTGGGCTTCAGGGGCTTTCCCGAAGAGGCGTTCGCCTTTTCTACGAGGGCCTTGCCGCCGACAACTCGCGTACGTACTGGACCGCACACAAGCGGGAGTACGACGCGTACGTGCGCGCGCCCATGGAAGCCCTCGTCGCCGAGCTGGAGCCGGAGTTCGGCGCGGGCAAGGTGTTCCGCCCCCACCGCGACGTCCGGTTCTCCGCCGACAAGTCGCCGTACAAGTCGTACCAGTCGGCGGTCCTCGGCTGCTCGCCGCGCTCTCCCCGTGATCTTGCGCCGCCGAGATCTATGTTGCGGGGGCCGTTTTGTCCGGTTCGGTCCCCCACAACATGGATCTCGGCGGAACGGTCAGCGCAGCACGGGGTCGTCGTCGGCCCTCAGCAGGTCCAGCTCGGCGCGCGACGGCATGCCCTCCCAGTCCCCCGGCACGGTCACCGCGAACGCGCCGGCGGTCACCGCGGTGGTCAGGCACTCGTCCACCGGGCGGCCGAGGCCGAACTCGACGAGGTAGGCGGCGGCGAACGCGTCACCCGCGCCCACCGGATCGACCACTGACACCGGCAACGCGGCGTACTCGTACGGCTGCCCGTCGCAGTGCGCGACCACGCCCCTCTCCCCCAGCTTGATAAGCGTGTGCCGGGGGCCGAGCGCGGCGATCTCGGCCGCGAGATGGGCCGGCGCCGCGCCGTCGGTCACCAGCCGGGCCTCGGCCACCGTGGCGAAGACGACGTCCGCCAGCGCGGTGAGCGCACGAAGCTCCTTGCCGGCCGCCGCGGCGTTCCACAGCGCGCTGCGGTAGTTGAAATCGAGCGACACGGTCACCCCGGCGGCGCGCGCCGTCTCCATGGCCGCGTACACGGCGTCCCGAGCCGTCCCGCTCAGGGCCGGGGTGATGCCGGTGACGTGCACCGCACGCGCCGCGCGGACCAGGTCGGCCGGCACGTCCTCCGGACGCAGCCGCGACCCGGCACTGCCGGCGCGGTAGTACGTCACCCGGGTGACCGTGGGCATCCGGTGTTCCTTGATCATCAAGCCGGTCGGCGCCTCGGCGTCGGCGTACGTGCCCTGCAGGTCGACGCCCTCCGCGGCCAGGGTCCGGAGCACGAGCCGACCCAACTCGTCGTCGCCGACCCGACCGATCCACGCGGAGCGCCCGCCCAGGCGCCGTATCCCGATGGCCACGTTCGACTCGGCCCCCGCCACGCCAAGGTGGAAGGTGTGGGCGTGCCGGAGCAGGCCCGTCCTCTCCGGGGTGAACAGCGCCATGGTCTCGCCCAGCGTCACCAGGTCGTAGACGCCCACTGCGGCCTCACCGCCTCCTCGAACCACGGACCCCAAGAGTAGGGGGCTCAGGAGTTCAGGGCAGCGGGTCGGTCGCGGTGGCGGCGCGAAGCTTGCGCAGCCACGCCCCGGCCGCCTGCAGCGTGGTCGGGTGCACCTCGTGGCTTCCGGGATGCCAGCGCAGCTCGACGCCGGCGCCGAAGTCGGTCAGCAGCTCCGCCAGCTCCTCCGACCCCTGGGGCGGCGCCGACGAACACCGCCGCGCCCGACAGGTCGACACGCTCCGGCGATCGCAACGGCACCATCGGCGCCAGCAGGATGGCGGCCCGCAGCACCTCCGGACGCAGCAGAAGGGCCGCCGCGGCGATGTTCGCGCCGTTGGAGAAGCCCACCGCGACGACGCGCGAGGGATCGAGCCGGTACCTGCTCGTGGGTGCGGGCGACGAGGTCGTCTGCGTCGAAGACACCCTCGGCGAAGCGCCGGAACCACCGGGGCGCGCCGTGCTCGCTCACCTGCCCGCGGGGCGACAGCAGGTTCGCGTCGGCGGCCAGCGCCCGTCCGAGCGGGATCAGGTCGTCTTCGTCGCCCCCGGTGCCGTGCAGGAGCAGCAGCGTCGGAGCGTTCGGCTCGCCCGCCGGCTCGAAGCGGTGGACGAGCCCCAGCTCGCGTGCGTCGCTCATCCGGACGCTTCTCCGCCCGCTCGCTCGATCTCCTCGTACGGGTCCGGCACCTTCAGCGGCGGCAGGTGGCGCTCGATCTCCTCCCGGCGCGGCTCCAGCCACGGCGGCAGCCGAAGCCGGCGGCCGAGCTCCATCAGCGGCTCGTCGATGGCGAAGCCCGGCGGATCGGTGGCGATCTCGAAGAGCACCCCGCCCGGCTCGCGGAAGTAGATCGAGTGGAAGTACTGCCGGTCGATGATCGGCGTGACGTTCAGACCCGCGTCCACCAGGTCCTCCCGCCAGGAGACCTGCTGGGAGTCGTCGGGCGTACGCCAGGCCACGTGGTGGACGGTGCCCGCAGCGACAAGACCCTGGGGCGCCTCCGGGGAACAGATCACGTCCACCATCGTGCTCGGGGAGCCGTCGGCGAGCGCGAACCGGAACCGGTCCCCGCCCTCCTCGGCCAGCCGAAATCCGAGCCGACCGGTGAGCAGCTCGGCGGTCTTCTCGTACCCGGTCTCGGTCAGGGTGACCGAGTGCAGCCCGCGAATCGCGTGCTCGGCCGGGATCGGGCCACGCTCCCACGGCGGCCGCGGATCCGTACCCGGGCGGGCCACCAGCTCGACGGCCAGTCCGTCCGGGTCGTACAGGCTCAGCGCGTCCTCGCCGCTGCGCGTGCGGACCTCGCCGACCCTTACGCCGAGCCGCTCCAGGTGCCGCTTCCACCAGCCCAGCGCCCCCTCCGGGACGGAGAACGAGGTGGTGGTGACCTGCCCAGCGCCCCGACGGCCACGCGGAGCGCCCGGCCACGGGAAGAAGGTGAGGATCGTGCCGGGCGAGCCGGCCTCGTCCCCGTAGTACAGGTGGTAGACGTCGGGCGCGTCGAAGTTCACCGTCTGCTTCACCAGCCGCAGCCCCAGCGTGTGCAGGTAGAAGTCGACGTTGCGCTGCGGATCGTCGGCGATCGCGGTGACGTGGTGTAGCCCGGACAGCTGACGCATCGTTATCACCCATGCCTGGTTGTCTCGGTAGGCCCCGTACGGCGCCATACCCGGCCGGTGGCTGCCCTATCGTGGCCCGAGGGGCCACGCACGGGGGTCCCAACGTGAAGTTTACGATTCAACCATCCCGCCGTGACTCCAGCGTCCGCCCAAGACGCCCGGCTAACCTGATGAAACTGTGACGTCCCGCGATGATTCTCGGCCGGCGGAGCCCGAATACCGCCAGATCCGGTTCCGGCCGCCACCGGGTGCGACCGAACTGCTGCTGATCCGCCACGGCGAGTCGCAACCCGCGCACCCCGACGCGCCGTTCCCGCTCGTGGACGGCCATGGAGACCCGGAGCTCGCCCCCGAAGGCTTTGACCAGGCGCAGCGAGTGGCCAGACGACTGGACACTGAGCGGATCGACGCCATCTACGTCACCAATCTCCGCCGCACCGGCCAGACCGCCGCCCCGCTCGCCGGCCGGCTCGGCCTCACCCCCCGAGTGGAGGCCGACCTGCGGGAGGTCCACCTCGGCGCGTGGGAGGGGGGCCTGTTCCGCAAGATGATCGCCGAGAAGCATCCGGTGGCCCAGCGAATGTGGGCCGAGGAGCGCTGGGACGTCATCCCCGGCGCCGAGCCCGCCGCGGCGTTCGAGTCACGGGTACGCCAAGCGATCGAGCGACTCGCCTCGGCGCACCCGGATCAGCGGCTGGCGGTTTTCACCCACGGCGGCGTCATCGGCCAGGCGCTCGCGCTGGCCAGCGGATCCCGGCCGTTCGCCTTCCACGGCGCTGACAACGGATCCATCTCCCACCTCATCGTGACGGGCGGGGCGTGGCTCGTCCGCCGGTTCAACGACACGGCCCACCTGGACCCGACGCTCACCCGAGCCGCCAAGCCGCTGACCTGACGACGTCGCACCCTGGACGCCCGTCGAATGCGGCGCTTAGCCTCGAAGATCGGGAGACGGAAGCGTGGCTTCCAACAGGCGCTCGTTCCCAGAGGAGACCAGACGCTCCGACCGAAGGGGTAGAGCCGCTATGCGGAGGAATGCCGTCCTGCACGACCCCGCCGACCCCGCCGACCCCGCCGACCCCGCCGACCTGGCCGGGCGGCAGGTGTCCCCGCCGGCGTCGGACGGACCGCGGGAGGTGACCGTCAGGATCGTGGACACCGACGTCCATCCTTCGCCTCGGTCGGAGGGCGAGCTTCTGGAGTACCTGCCGGAGTCGTCACGCGGTCTCCCGGAGAGCGTCTTCGACTCCATCGAATCCCCGACATACGTCGCACCCAACAAGGCGCAGCGGGTCGACGCCTACTCCCCTGACGGAGATCTCCCCTGCTCCGATCCGGCGTTTACCGAGAAACAACTGTTCGGCGACGCGGGGGTCGACTACGCCATTCTGCTTCCGCTGACGGTTCGGCCGATGGCCAATCCGGAGCACGAGGCCGCCCTGTGCACCGCCACCAACGCATGGCTCGCGGACACCTGGCTGTCCCGCTACAACCGGCACGGTCGCTACCGCGGCGCACTGCGCGTCTGCACGACCGACGCCGAGCTTGCCAGGCAGGAGATCGAGCGGTGGGCGGGCCACCCAGGCTTCGTCCAGGTCATGCTCATCCCCTACACGCTGGCTCCGTTGGGGCAGCGGCAGTTCTGGCCGGTCTACGAGGCGGCGTCGAAGCACGGCCTGCCGGTCGCGGTTCACGTCAACCGGGCGCCCGGCAGCCGGCTGCTCACGCCGGTGGGCTTCAGTTCGTACTTCATCGAGCACCACGCGCTGTACCCGGTCTCGTACATGACACATCTGGCCAGCATGATCTACGAGGGCGTCTTCGAGAGGTTCCCCTCGATGACCGCGGTATTCGTCGAAGGTGGGTTCGGCTGGGTCGCTCCCTTCACGTGGCGGCTGGACAACTTCTGGAACGAGCTCAAGTCCGAGGTCCCCGCGGTGCGGCGTCCCCCATCCGAGTACATCCGGGAACGCGTTCGATTCACCTCACAACCCATCGAGGAGCCGGCCCGGCGGGGCGATCTGCTGAAGTTCTTCGACTGGGCGCACGCCAGTCGAGTTTTGATGTTCTCCACAGATTATCCGCATTGGGATTTCGATAAGCCGGAGTCGGTGCTCAACAAGCTGCCGAGGGATCAGCGTGATCGTATCCTCAAGCAGAATGCGATCGATCTCTATGGATTGCCGCCGACGCGGCCGGCCGATGCGGCTCCCACGAAGGTCGGCGCGTGAGCCAGGGAAACGACGAAGAGCACACGTTGTGTCCCGCGGAAGAGATCCCGGTTAACGGCGTTAGGGTGTTCCCGCTGGGTCGGCACGGCATCGGAGTCTTCAACATCGAGGGGCGTTTCTACGCGCTCAGCAACCGCTGCCCGCACGCCGGCGCACCTGTGTGCCACGGAACCATCACCGGGACCACCCGATACCGAGGCGGTTACGACATGGACTGGGTCCGGGAGGGAGAGATCCTGCAGTGCCCCTGGCACGCCTGGCAATTCGAGATAGCCACCGGGCGGTCGCTGACCCGGCCGGCGTGGGCGGTGAAGACGTATCCGGTTTGGGTGGAGAACGGTTACCTAGTCGTGCGGCTTACCTCGTCCGGCCGTCCCGCCACCGAGGAGAGCGTCTGATGGAAGTCATTGACGCCCTCGTTCATCCGCAGGTCAGTCATCGCGACGAGCTACGTCGCTACATGAAGGAGCCGTTGCGGCGTCGCCCGTTCCCTCCACCGGAGCGGTATTTCTATCCGAACCCGCTGGGCGACTTCCTTCCGGAGGCCGCGTCCGCGTCCGGCGCCCCCGGCTCGGATCCTTCGCTCGTGAGCGAGGCGCTGCACCGGGACGCGCGGCCGGACGCCGTAGTCCTCCTGCCGCTCACCCGCGGCCTACTTCCGGATGTCGAGCTCGGCAGCGCGGTTTGCGCCGCCACCAACGACTGGCTCGCCGACGTCTGGTTGGACAAGGGAAACGCGCACGGGAAGTTCCGCGGTACGATCCGGGTCAATCCGATGGACCCGTCCGGCGCGGTTCGCGAGATCGAGCGCTGGGCGGAGCACCCGTACATGGTGCAGATCGGCATTCCCACGCAGGCGCACGCTCCCTATGGCCAGCGTTTCTACCACCCCATATGGGAGGCCGCTGAGCGGCACGACCTGCCCGTCGCGGTGCATCTGGACAACGGGAGTGGCGTCGATTTCCCGCCGACCATGACTGGGTACGCTCGGCACTTCGTGGAGTACAGCGTGCTGTCTCCCATCAACTACAGCTTTCACCTGGCGAGCCTGATCGCGGAAGGCACCTTCGAGAGGTCTCCCGGCCTCAGGTTTGTCTTCACCGACGGCGGCGTCGACGTACTGCAGCCGCTCATATGGCGATTGACCAAGGACTGGTGGTCGACAAAGGTCGACACTCCTTGGGTGGCGATGGAGCCCGGCGAGTATCTGCGGGAGCACGTCCGATTCTGCATCCACCGGCTCGAGGGCCCACAGGCCGACGAGGACATGCCTTCCTGGGCCGGAGCGGCCCACTACGCCGACCTCCTGATGTACGGCAGCAGGTACCCCTTCTGGGATTACCTGGCGCCCTCGGAGGCGGCCCGGCGACTTCCCCCGGATGTCGGCGAGAAGGTGTTCGCCGGGAACGCGGCCGGCTGGTACCGCCTCACCGAGTCACCTAAGCGGCCGTGATCTTGCAGAAATTTCAGACCGGTGAGGCTGTCGCACGAATCGGTCGGCCCGAGGCGGCGTTTCCTGCGCTGGCGTGGGCTCGGTGACCGGGACGATCGTTGTGTGGCTTACAACTTCGTGGCGGGCGACCGCGACCAGTTGATGTTGATGCCGCCGTCCGTCGC
>WHSR01000166.1 GCA_009379995.1 Streptosporangiales bacterium | reverse complement strand
CAGCCAGCCGGCGGGTGGCAACCGCACCGGCGGGCCAGCACAGCCGGTCCCGCCAAAGGCCCGGCCGGCCGGACACCACCGGACAGCAGCCCCACCTGCTATCGCCCCGGGAACCGGCCCAATTCAGCAGGCTCCTAGTGCCGGTTCGGCCCGTTGCAGTGGCGGAGGTATTGGGCCTCGTTGGCCTCGGCTGCATATACCGAAAGCTCGGGGCGACGTTCTGCACGCCTTCAATCGACTCGACCGGGCCCTCTACCGTGACCTCGGTGCGCCCCAGGCGCGTCAACTGGAAACCCTGCTCCGTGGTCACCCGCGATAGCCGGGCGTCGAGTCACCCGGGACAAACGCCTCGCCGTGGCCTGGAACGACGATGTCCGCCACGGCGAGAACGCGGGCACGGGAGGCGCGCAACGCGTCTTGGTCCGTGGCGTACGGATCCTCGTCGGGGGCTGTGGACGTCCACCACACGTGGGTGTAGGCAGCGACGCCGTCCGAAGTCCCGACGAGCGTCGTGATGTCCTCCGCCGTGTGTCCCGGGGTGCGGATGAGCCGCACCGAGGGTGCAAGCTCGTATCCTTCCGCGTCCCGCCACTCCCAGGTGTCGTCCTTGTAGATCGCCCAGTGGTCGTGGAAGCGGGCGTCCGGAAAGAGCGCGGCGTTGAGCGTGTGATCGGGGTGATGGTGACTGAACACCACATCCGTGACGTCCTCGGCCGCGTACCCGAGCTCACGCAGGGCGTCGAGAATAAGCGAACGGCTGCGCACCATGCCCGGGTCGATGATGGCGAGCACGTCGCCGTCACGTACGAGACCGACGGTGCTCGCGGTGCCGCGGCCCACGTATCCGGCGGTGAGGACGTGATGGGACGCACCGCGTCCACGAGGTGTGTCGCTCATGAGACTCCTCTCGCCCCGCTCAAAGACTGCCGTAGCCCCACCCACAATGGCCACATCGGGGCCACAACGTGGCAGCCGTCCGGTCGTGCACCGATGTTCAACGGCCGTGCGCTCGGGTGCAACGCAGCTTCGCATGCCTGGCGCGAGACTCGGCCGCATGTACCTGACGCAAGGCCTGCATCGATCCCTGCAGCAGACTCCCGATGCGCCGGCCACCGTCTTCGGCGAGCGGGTACGTGGCTTTCGCGAGCAGGCCGACCGGGTGGCCCGGCTCGCCGGGGCGTTGCGGGAGCTGGGCGTACGCGACGGGGAACGCGTCGGCGTCCTCGCCCTCAACTCCGACCGGTACGCCGAGTACCTGTTGGCAGTGCCGTGGGCGGACGGCGTGCTCAACCCGATCAACCTCCGGTGGAGCCCCGCCGAGATCGTTTACTCCCTCGAGGACTCGCAGACCGACATCCTGTTCGTCGACGACTCGTTCGCGTCGGCGATACCCGTGCTCAGGACGGCCGCTTGGTCCGGGCGGCGTCGTCGGCCACGTCCAACAAGATCGGCTCGGCCTTACCAGCGTCCTGATCATTGAGGTTGCGGACGACACGGGCGAGCACCGCCGCCGTGCAATAGCCCAGACTGCCCGCCCCAAATCGGGCCGCGGCCTCGGGCAGCCGAAGTAGCTGCCGGGCCACCAACACCCGCTCGGCCGCCCTCGACCCCCGCATCCGGCACGACTCCCGCAGCCACCTCGTGGTCGAGGTGTACCCGTCGGCCCTGGCCTCACCGACGGCGTCTACGGCCTGCACCCGAGCGGCCGCCGCGGCCTCCAACCGGTCGATGGCCGCGTACAGCTCCTCGGCCTGGGCCATCGCCGCAGCCGCCACCACCGGGACAGGCGAACCGGCCAGCCGGTCGGCGATCCGCCGCAGATGGCCGATGTCACCCGCCGAATGCGAACTCATGTTCGAATGATAGTTCCGAACTCGGCGACCCGCAAAGCCTCTCTTCCTGCCTGTGGAAGGACCGGTACTCCGCCGGCGATTGCTGCCTATCCGCCTGGCTCGGCCGCCAGGTGGGCCAGCACGGTAGCGACGTCGATGCCGAAGTCGTCCTTGTCGCCGGCCCAGCGTTCCATCACCTGGGCGGCGGCGTTCGCGAAGTCGTCGGGTAGGCCCTCGGCCCGCAGGGTCGCGGCAACTTCGAGCATCTCCGGCGCCCATCGCCAGGCGCTCGCCGCGGCGCCGGGCAGGGTTCCGGGCTCGGCGAGGGCGGAGCGGTGCGAGCGGCGGGCCTCGGCAAGCAGGTGCTCCTGCACGTCGTGCCGGTCGGCAAGGGCATGCGCGACGGCGGCGAGGGCACGGCCTGCCTTGTTGAATCCGCCGAAGGCCATCTTCAGCGCGGACGCCTGCCCGATCCGTTCGCCGAGAACCACCGGCTCCAGGTTGGAGCCCTCGAAGAGACCGGCAACCTCGGCCGTCTCCCCGGCCGGGCCGGACAGATAGAGCCGCGCGGTCGCGGCCGGCGTGGGCGGGGGTCCGATGATGCCGCCGTCGACGACCCTGGTACCGCCGTTGCCCAGAAGCTCGGAGATCTGCTCGGTGCGCCGCGGGCTGATCGCGTTGGCCTCGACGTACGCACCGCCGAAGCGATGCGCGGCGACCTGCTTAGCCACGTCCTCCGCCGCCGCCGGCGGGCAGACGGAAAGCACGATCTCGGCCGCGTCGAGCAGCGCGCCGAGGTCCTCGACGGGCTCCAGCCCTTCCGCCCGTTTCGCGGTTTCGGCGCTCCTGCCCGCCGGGCACCACAGCACCCGGCCGGCCCTGACCTCCCTCGCGACGGCGGCCCCCATACGTCCCGGATGCAACAGGCCAATCGTCGTCGCCACGTCGAACGCCTCCCGAGGTCTTCGCCGGTTCTCTGTCTATCAGGCAGCGAGGAGGTGCCGTGCGTTGGCGGCGAGTTGCTCGGCGGCACGCTCGACCTCGTCGCGGGCCGTCCAGCGGCCGAGCGTGAGCCGCAGCGCGGACAGCCCGCGGCCGGGGTCGTGTCCCATGGCCAGCAGCACGGGCGAGGGCTCCGGGCTGCCGGTGTGGCACGCCAAGCCGGTCGCCGCCGCCACGGCCGGGGTCGCGGAGAGCAGGTCGTCGGCGGTCACGCCGGTGATACTGATGTTGAGAGTGTTCGGCAGCCGCTGGTCTGGATGGCCGTTGAGCTGCACGAGGCCGGGCAACAAGGTGTCGAGCCGCCCGTGTAGGAGGTCGCGTAGCGCGCGGATCCGGTCGGCGGCACCCGCGACGAGTTCGTCCTCGGCGATGTGGGCGGCGGCACCTAGCGCGACGGCGAGGGCGATGTTTTCGGTGCCGGCACGCAGCCCGCGCTCCTGCCCGCCACCGTGGATGAGGGGCTCCAGGCGTAGACCGGAGCGCACGTAGAGGGCACCGATGCCCTTGGGTGCGTACATCTTGTGGCCGGCGATGGTGAGCAGATCGACGCCCAGCGCGCGCACGTCGAGGGGGATCTTCCCGGCTGCCTGGGCGGCGTCGGTATGGAAGATCGCGCCGTGCTCGTGAGTGAGGCGGGCCAGCTCGGCGATTGGTTGCAGCACGCCGGTCTCGTTGTTGGCAGTCATGATCGACACCAGCGCGGTCCGCTGGGTGAAGGCGTCGGCCAGTGCCCGCGGATCGACGAGGCCGTCCCCGTCGACCGGCAGATAGGTCACCTCGATGCCATGCAGGCGCTGCAGGGCGCTGCAGGTTTCCAGAACTGCGGGATGCTCGGTGACCTGGGTGATGATGTGCGCGCCCGGACCGTCGGTGAGGGGGACGCCGCGCAGGGCGAGGGCGTCGGCTTCGGATCCGCCCGCGGTGAAGGCGAGTTCCTCCGGCTGGGCGCCGATCATGTCGGCGAGCCGCCCCCGGGCCTCGGCCAGCGCGCGCCGGGGTTGCTCGGCGTAGGCGTGGCCGCTGGACGGGTTACCGAAGTGGTGGGTCAGGTACGGCAGCGTCGCCTCGGCCACGCGGGGGTCGACCGGCGTGGTGGCGTTGTAGTCCAGAAAGATCGGTCCACCCTCCAAGGCCGGGTGGCTGCCGGTCATGCCGTGGCCCCAGACGCGACGGGAAGCCCCGCGCGGCGCCACGCAGGCAGGCCGCCATCCAGCGGCCGGGCCGAATAGCCGCACTCCCGCAGCAGCCGTACCGCCTGCGGCGCGAGCACGCAGTAGCGATCGCGGCAGTAGGCGACGATGTTGGCCGCTCGCGGGAGTTCGGCGAGCCGGGTGGCGAGCTGGTCGTGTGGCACACAGACGGCACCGAGGATGTGACCGGCGGCGTACTCGGCGAATGGCCGTACATCCAGCACCAACACCTCACCGGCTTCCATCCGGCGGGCGAGTTCCTCCCGGCGCACTGGCTCCAGCGCCTGCACGTCGCCGAGGTGGTCGCGGGCCGCCCGCTCCACGTCCGCGAGCCGGTCCGCGGCCAAGTCCTTCACCTGTTCGACGAATCCTCCGACGCGCTCGTCGGCGAGCCGGTAGTACACGCGCGTCCCGGACCGCCGGCTGGCCAGCAGCCCGGCCGACGCCAGCGTCCTGAGCTGGGCGGACGTGTTGCTAAGGCGCATGCCGGCGGCCTCGGCGAGTTCCTCAACGCTGCGCTCACCCTGGGCCAGTAGGTCCAGCAACTCCAGCCGGGCCGGGTTGGCCAGCGCCTTACCGATGCGGGCGAAATGCTGGTACAGCACCGCCTTGGGCACGGCATTCCCCATGGACATCTCCCAATACTTTTTGGAATATTGTAGGGACCGCCGTCAGGGAGTGCCACCCTCCGGCACCGCCCGTTTCCTCCTTGTGTGAGGTGTCACCGTGTCAGTGAGGGACGAACTCCAGGCACGAGCCCGGTTCGAGGAGCGTTACGGCGTCGCCGTGTCTCCGGTGGCGAGCGAGGTCGAACGGCGGGTCATCGGCGGCGACTGGGGAGCCAACGGGTACACGACGATGGCCGAGGCCGATGCGTTCGCCCGCGGGCTTGGCCTGTCCGCCGCCGACCATCTGCTCGACATCGGTTCGGGGCGGGGTTGGCCGGGCCTGTACCTGGCCGTCCGTACCGGCTGCCGAGTGGTGGTAACCGACCTGCCGCTGGAGGGGTTGCGGGTCGCCGCCGACCGCGCCGCGACCGAAGGCCTGGCCGGCCGTGCGGGGATGGTGGTGGCTGCCGCCAGTGGGCTGCCGTTTCGGGCCGGCAGCTTCGACGTGATCGTGCACACCGACGTGTTGTGTTGACTGCGCGCCAAGCTCTCCGTGCTGAGAGCGTGCAGGCGGCTGCTGCGGCCGGGCGGCCGAATGGGATTCTCCACGATCTTCGAAGCGCCGGGGTTGTCGGCCGCGGCGCGCCGACGGGCACGCGCCGCCGGCCCCCGGGCCGTGGCCATGCGCAGCGATCATGGTCGTCTGCTGCGGTCGGCGAGGTTCCGGGACATCACCGAGCTCGACGTCACGCCCGCCTTCCGCGCCACCGCCTCCGCCTGGCTGGCCGAGTCCGAGTCCCACGCCGACGAACTCGCTGCGCTGCAGCCGCCCGGCGCCTTCGAGCAACGTCTGGCCGAGCGGCGAGCCCTGCTGGCCGCCATCGACGCCGGGCTGCTACACCGCGCCCTGTTCCTCGTAAGGCGAGGATGAGCCCGGGCAGGGCCGTTGTGGAAGGAGCCTGAGCATGCCGGTCGGTCGTCCGCTGTTGCTGCTGCACTCGGCTTACGGCCTGCGCCCGGCGATCCGGGACGCCGAGGCCCGGCTTACCGCCGCCGGATTCATCGTGGACGCCCCGGACCTCTACGGCGGCCGGACGGCCGACCGGATGGAGGATGCGCTGGCGCTGCGCGACACCCTCGACCGCACCCGCGTGCTTGCCGACCTCGCCGACCGCACCGAGGCACTGCGGGCCCGCTGTGCCCAAGCTCCGCTGACGGCCATCGGGTTCTCCTATGGGGCGTCCCGCGCGCTGGACCTGGCGTTGGCCGATGACGGGGTGCGAGCGGTGGTGCTCTTTCATGGCACCAGCGAGCCGCGCGTGGCTAGGCCCAAGGCCGTGTAGTTAGGGGGTTGGTGGTGGTTGTCAAGGTGTCGGGTGGTGCCAGGATGTCGATGCCCACGGTGGCTTTGTAGCTGGTGCGGTCGATGCCAGGGCCGCGGGCCTGGTATTTGGAGATGGCGCGTTTG
>WHSR01000030.1 GCA_009379995.1 Streptosporangiales bacterium | reverse complement strand
GCTGACGACATCGAAAATGTCGGCGCCACCAGCCACCATGGCGCCATCGGAACCGACGAATGACCAGCACAATTTCCCCACCCAAAATGAAGACATCCCGATACACGGCTGCAGGAGGCGCAGTATGAAATATTCGTCCCCACGGTGACAGACCGGACGCGGAAGATCTGCAGCCGGATCAGCGGGGACTGGACGTGTCGCTCGACCACGCCAAGGCTTGCCAGGACACCGGCGCCGGCGACGAGCAGGACGATCGTGCGCCCGGAGTTCCATCCCCAGGCAGGCACGTTGGCCAGAGCGTAGACCAGCAGCGCCGGACCAGCGGTGCTCAGAAGGGCGCCGGCCACGTCGAAGCCGTGGCCGGCGGCCTCGGCCGATCGGGGCAGAAGCCGAGGTGCCGCGATCAGTAGCAGGACGACCACCGGGATGTTGATCAAAAAGATCCAGCGCCACGACAAGATGTCGGTGATCGCGCCGCCAAGGGTGAGGCCTATGGCCACGCTGCCGGTCAGGATGAAGGTCCACACGCCCAGGGCGCGTGTCCGCTCGCGGGGCTCGGTGAAGGTCGTGGTGAGCAGCGAAAGCCCGGTCGGGGCCAGCGCCGCGCCGCCCAGGCCCTGCAGCGCTCGGCCGATCACCAAGGGTGCTGCCGACGGGGCGACCGCGCTGATCGCCGAGCCCAGGCCGAAGACCGCGATCCCTGCCATGAACATCGGCTTGCGTCCGAACAGATCGGCTGCGCGTCCGGCCAGCAGTACGAAGCCGCCGAACAGTAGCAGGTAGGCGTTGACCACCCACTGCAGGTCCGACTCGGAGAAGCCCAATTCCCGCTGGATGGTGGGCAGGGCCACGTTCACGATCGTGATGTCCAACTCCACCATCAAGAAGGCCAGGGATACGAGAACCAGTACCAGCCATCGGCGTACGGCGCCGAGCTGCTCAGCCGAGCCGAGGTGGGTAGGTGCCTGGGACACTGCTGACTCCTTAGTCGCGATCGGCGAACGCGAGCCGTAACTTTTACATCGATGTTAAAGCTAGCAGCATCGAGTAGCCTTTACAAACATGTCGGAGCTAAGTGGGCGACAGCGGCGGCGGCGGCGCCGCTCCGACGCGGAACGCAGCATCGCCGCCATCCTGGACGCGGCGATTCGCGTCTTGAGCGAACGACCCGAGGCGAGCATCGAGGACATCGCGGAGGCTGCGGGAGTCACCCGCCCGACCGTCTACGCGCACTATCGCTCGCGGGAGGCGCTGCTCAACGCCGCCATCGATCGCATCACCGAAGAAGCCATCGCCGCCATGGACGCCGCCGATCTCGACCACGGACCACCCGCCGCGGCCCTGCGGCGATTCCTGACCGCTGGCTGGCGGACACTCGAGCGCTACCCCCTGCTGCTGCGCACGCCGACCATGCAGCTCGACCCGCAAGCCGAACGCGACCGCCATGAACCAGTTCAAGAACGCCTCGAACGACTCGCCAAGCGCGGCCAAGACACCGGTGACTTCGACCGCCGGCTCTCACCCACCTGGCTCGCCGCCGCCACCATCGCGCTCGGGCACGCCGCCGGCGAGCAGGTAGCCGCCGAACGGATGACAGCCGACGAAGCCCTCACCGCGCTGTCGAACAGCGTCTTGCGCATCTTCGGGATGCCACCCGGCGAAGTCGCCGGGTCCCAGACCGAGATCCACAACGACGGGCCAAGGCCGGCACATCGGTAACGCATCCCGGGACGAACGACCCTCACCCAGGGTCGGTCCCGGGGGTTAGCCCCCGCAGCAAGAGGCGGGTTGGCGGGATTCCGGGTCGGGGCGGCGATCCGGATGCTCGTGATCATGACAACCGACACAGTTTCTCGGCCGGCACCCGCGCCCTCGACCCGGCCCTCGACCCCACCCTCGACGGCGTCCGGCAGCGACTTCGCCGGGCTGTCCCGACGGGTTGCACGGGCGGGTCTGATGGACAGCCGGCCCGGCTACTACGTCGCGCGGACCGGCGTGATCGCCGGGCTCTTCGTGGGAGGCTGGGCGGTGTTCGTGGCGCTCGGCGACTCGTGGCTGCAGATCCCCGTCGCCGCGTTCTTGGCGATCGTCTTCGCCCAGGTCGCGCTCGTCGCACACGATCTCGCACACCGGCAGGTCTTCCGGCGCCGACGTCCCACCGAGGTAGCGGGTTGGATCGCCGGCAACCTCGGCATCGGCATGAGCTACGGCTGGTGGACGGACAAGCACACCCGACACCACGCCAACCCCAACCACGAGGACCTCGACCCCGACGTCGCACCGCACGTCCTGGCGTGGACGGCCGACCAGGCGAGGACGAGCCGAGGACTGCGGCGACTCGTCGGGCGCTGGCAGGCGTACCTCTTCTTCCCGCTGCTCCTCCTGGAAGGGATCAACATGCACGTCTCCAGCGCGCGGGCGTTGTTCCGTCCGTCGCTGAAGCATAGGGGGCTGGAGGCGACGCTGCTGGTTGCGCATGTCGCCGGTTATCTGGCCGCACTGCTGCTCGTCCTGCTGCCCGGCAAGGCGCTCGCCTTCCTCGCCGTACATCAGGGGCTGCTGGGCGTCTACCTGGGATGCGCGTTCGCGCCGAACCACAAGGGGATGCCGACGCTGACCGGGGGCGACCGTCCCGACTTCCTGCGGCGGCAGGTACTGACCTCCCGCAACGTCCGCGGGGGCCGGCTCGTCGACATCGCGTTGGGTGGGCTCAACTACCAGATCGAGCACCACCTGTTTCCGAGCATGCCGACACCCAACCTCCGCCGCGCCCGCCCGATCGTGCGGGCATACTGCGCGCAGCTCGACGTGCCCTACTACGAGACCGGGCTGGTCAGCTCCTACGCCCAGGCGCTGCGGCACCTGCACAGGGCCGGCACGCCGCTACGAAGCCGCACGGCCCGTTGAACGACGCACGGGAGCACCGCAGCGACGTCATGGTGGGGCTGGCCCTACCTAGGTTCCGCGGGTCCGCCGGATGGGACCGCGACAGCCGGCCGTCTACTGTCAATGCCATGACGGCCACCAACATCGCCGCAGGCGCCGCCGCCCCGGCCGCAAAACGGCCGGGGTTCCTCCGGCGGGCCGCCCTCGACACCGGATACTGCCTGGGCGGGTTCCCCGTCGCTCTGGCGCGATTCATCGCGCTGATCCCCCTGTTCGTGCTCGGGGTCAGCCTGGCGGTCGCCTATGTGGGCCTGCCGATCCTGGTCCTGACGCTCTACGTGGCGCGCGGCTTCGCCGACATCGAACGGCTGCGGCTGCGTACCGTGCTGCGGCGGCCGGTGCAGCGCCCCCGGTACAAGAGCCGGGAGGACCGGCAGGGGCTTCGGCGGCTGCTCACCCCGATGACCGAGGCGCAGAGCTGGCTGGACTTCCTGTATGGCGTCCTCGCGCTCGTCCCCGCCACCGTCACGTTCGTCGTGGCCGTCACCTGGTGGGTGGGCGGAATCGGGGGCAGCCTGTACGTCCTGTGGGGTTGGAGCCTGCCGTCGAACGACGGCGGCCTGGCCTACCTGCTCGGGCTGGGTGACAGCTACGTCGCCGAGGTCGCCGCCGAAACCGCCGCCGGGCTGCTGCTCCTGGTGACCGCCCCGTTCGTCGTGCGCGGCCTGGCCTCGATGAACGCCGCCATCGCCCGGATGATGCTCACCCGGGAGAGGGTCACCGCGTTGCAGGAGCGGATCGAGGAGCTGGCCGGCAGCAGGGACGCCGCGGTGTCGGCGGAGGCGTCGGCGCTGCGCAAACTGGAACGCGACATCCACGACGGACCGCAGCAGCGGCTGACCCGCCTGGCCCTGGACCTGAGCCTCGCGCAGCGCAAGATGCGTACCGACCCGGAGGCGGCCCAGCCGTTGCTCACGGAGGCGATCAGCCAGACCCGGGAGACCCTGGACGAGCTGCGGGCGCTGTCCCGGGGCATCGCCCCGCCGATCCTGGTCGACCGGGGACTGCAGGACGCGCTCGCGGCGCTGGCCGGCCGCAGCACCGTACCCGTCGAGCTGGACGTCTCGCTTCCGGACCGCCACCGGCTGCCCGAGCGGGTGGAGGCCACCTTCTACTTCCTGGTCGCCGAGTCGCTCACCAACGTGGCCAAGCACAGCGGCGCGTCCCGCTGTCAGGTGCGGGTCAGTGAGGATGGCACCCTGGCGTACGTGACCATCTCCGACGACGGGAACGGCGGGGCGCACGTCTCGAAGGGCCACGGCCTGGCCGGCCTGGCCGACCGGGTTCGAGCCGCCGACGGCCATTTCGACCTGCACAGCCCGCCGGGCGGGCCCACCGTGGTGATGGCGAAGCTGCCATGCGCATAGTCGTCGCCGAGGACTCGATTCTGCTGCGGGAAGGGCTGATCCGACTGGTCGGGGAGGCCGACCACGAGGTCGTCGCGGCGGTCGGCGACGGGCCCGCGCTGGTCGAAGCGATCACCACACACCGACCCTCCGTTTCGGTCGTGGACGTGCGGATGCCGCCCAGCCATACCGACGAAGGGCTGCGGGCCGCGATCGAGGCCCGCAGCCTGGTCCCCGGCACCCCGATCCTGGTCCTCTCGCAGTACGTGGAGCTTTCCTACGCCGACGACCTGCTGGCCGACCGGGCCGGGGCGGTGGGCTACCTGCTCAAGGACCGGGTCGCCGACGTGGACGAGTTCCTCGACGCACTGGACCGCGTGGCCGCCGGCGCCACAGTGCTCGACCCGGAGGTGGTCTCCCAGCTGCTCGCCTCCCGCCGGGAACCGACGCACACCCTCACCCCACGGGAACGGGACGTCCTGTCGCTGATGGCCGAGGGACGCACCAACACCGCGATCGCCCGCCAGCTGGTGGTCAGCGAGGGCGCCGTCGAAAAGCACATCAGCAACATCTTCGCCAAGCTCAACGTGGCGCAATCCGACTCCGACCACCGCCGCGTGATGGCCGTCCTCACCTACCTGCGCACCTGACGCAGGGCTCCCCTGACCAGATATCGCCCGCCGTGGGCGGCTATCGACTTGGCGGCTAGGTCCCGATAGCGCTGCCCTTCCTCCTCGTCGAGGATTTCCACCTCGGAGATCACGTACGCGCCATGTGAACCATGGTCTCAGCAAAACCCGCCCGTGGCCGGTTTTGGTCGTTGACAGAGGCGGGGAGGTGGGGTCCTCTCGACTCAACGAGAACGGATCGCGCCGGCCCCTTCCTGCGCTGGGCCATCCTTCTTTGGAGGACCGATGCTACGGGTACGCCTCTCATCGCCGGCCCCCGGCAGGCGTGGCGCAAGGACGCTGGCGCTCGTTGCCCTGGTGGCCGGGAGCCTGACCTTAGTGAGCTTGGGATCGGCGGCGGCCAGTCCGGCGCCAGCCGGCCCGGCACCGGCTCAGCAACCGACAGGGGGGCCGGCGACCGAGCCCGAGCAGGCGTCCCTGGTACGGCTCGTCGTACCGGATCAGGCTGCGTTCGAACGCCTGGTGGCCTCCGGCGCCGACCTCACCGAACGGGTGCGGTTCCGTCCGGACGGCATCGAGGTCGACGCCGTGGTCACACCGAGCCAGCTCGCGGAGCTGCGGCAGCTCGGGGCGCGGTCAGCGGAGACCGTCCAGACGCCTCAGCAGGCACGGGAGCGGGCGACCGAGAGCCAGACCACGGCACAGGAGGAGCGGCAGCTCGAGGCCGCCACCGACGAGGTCACCGTCGAGCGGGCCGCGTGGTTCAGGACCCGGGACGGGTACTTCCTCTCCGTCGAGGCGACGACGAGCGCGGGCGCCGACCCGGAGGTCACGCTGACCGCGGCGTGGCGGGGCTCCGGCGACACCTCCGGCCAGGCCGAGCTCGGCCGCCAGGTCGACGCGGACGTCTACATGGGACACCAGACGGTGACTCCGGTGCCCGCGGCGGGCCGGCCGGAGCGGGTGACCGTGACGTCGAGCCAGGGCGGCCGAGCCACCGCCCAGGTAACGCGGTGGCCGGGAGGCGAGCGGCCGCCGCCCGCGGGCCCCGGCTACGAGAAGGACTTCGTCACCCACTACATGGCGCCGGCGGAGCTCTACGACCGGGCGAGGTCGCTGCATCGCCGGTACCCGAAGCTGACCGACATCATCGAGCTGCCGTACAAGACCAACGGCTACCGGCGGCAGGCCCAGGCAGTCGTCGGCACCCCGCCGGCCGGGGCGATGGTCGTCACCTCGCACGCGTACGGCTCCGAGGGCGGCAACGACCTGGCGGTGGAGGTCGTCGACCCAGGTGCGCCCGGCCGGCCGCTGGAGGTGACCGTCGACGGCAAGCTGATCACGGTAAGCCTGGCGACCGACGACGGGGGCTCGCCGACCAGCACCGCCGCACAGGTCGCCGAGGCGCTCGAGGCCGAGGCAGGCGAGCTGGTGAGCGCGTCCACGTACCGCGGTAACGCCGGCGGTGACGTGATGTCGCCGGTGCCGCTCACCCAGCTGTCCGACTTCCTCGAGGCGCCCGCGAGCGTTTCCCGCAAGCCGATGCGGGTGCCGGCGCTGCGCATCGGCGTCCACCGCGACGGCTCCCGCACCGGGGTGTTCGCCTACGCCCAGGAGCACGCCCGCGAGTGGGTGACCCCGCTGGTCGCGATCGAGGCGGCCGAACGCCTCCTGCGCAACTACGACAACGACCCCACGACCCGGCGGCTGCTGCGCAAGACCGACATCTTCGTCATCCCGTCGGTGAACCCGGACGGCGCGAACTACAGCTTCTACGACTTCAACCTGCAGCGGAAGAACATGCGCAACTACTGCCCGCCGGCTCAGGCCGATCCGGCGCTGCGCAACACCTGGGGCGTCGACGTCAACCGGAACTACGCCGTCGGTTCCCGGTTCGACGGGTACTTCGGCGCGTCCAGCGGATGCCAGAGCGGGGTCTACGCCGGGCCGGCCGAGCACTCCGAGCCGGAGAGCCGCAACGTGATCTGGCTGGCCCAGCGCCACCGGAACATCAAGTTCGCGATGAACATCCACAGCTACGGCGGCTACTTCATGTGGCCGCCCGGCGCGTACAAGCTCGACGGCCGCGTCACGCTGCCCCGCCCGACGCCCCAGGAGGAGGCGTACTTTCTGCAGTCGGCGATGACCATCGAGCGGGGCATCGCCGCCGAGCGCGGCACGATCACCTGGCCGACGCAGACCGGTCCGGTGACCGACGTGCTGTACTCCGCGGCCGGCAACTCCGCGGACGAGCTGTGGTACGACCTCGGCATCTTCGGGTGGGACTTCGAGGTCGGCAACGACCTGTGGAACCCGGAAACCCAGGAATGGGAGAGCGTCGGCTTCCAGCCGGAATTCGACGAGGGACACGACGAGGCGATGGAGTACGCCAGCGGGCTGATCGCCCTGATCGACGTCGCCGCCGACTACCGGGAGCGCCGAGGCTAACGGCGATCCGACGCCACCACCGGGCTCGCTGGGACGGCGCCCCCTGGATTGCTGTCTGGTCGGTCGCTGCGGCCGGAGCAGTCCTCTCGGTCGCCGCTCGCCGGTCCGTTCGCCACTGCTCCACTACCCTGTCCGCGTCGACCGGAACTACTACCACCTGCGGCCCCGTCGGTCGCCGTATCCAGTCCTTGATCTGCTGGTTGAGCTCCTCGACCACCTCACGGACCGCCTGTTCGGAACGCAGATCACGGACGGTGTCGGGCAACCGGTCGATCTCCTTGCGTAGCCGTAGCGGTGTGGGCAGCATGGCCTCGGTCGGCAGCCCTTCCCGGCGCGCCCAGGAACGCGGCGAGGTCGACAACCTGCCGGGTGCCGGGAAACCAATCCTGCGCCTCCCGGATCTGCTTGTCGATCCAGTTCTCGAAGGTGACACCGGGCGGTTTTCGCTCGGTCATAGGCGGCTCCCTCTCGAAGGGCTCGACAGGCCGTCCACTCGAGCAACCTCGTCGTCGCTGAGCGAGAACCCCAGCAGGTCGAAGTTGGACGCGATCCGCTCGCGGTCGCCCGACTTCGGGATCACCGGGATCCCGTGCTCGACATGCCACCGCAGGACGACCTGCGCCGGCGTCGCCCCGTGACGGGACGCGATCTCGGCCAGGACGCGATCGCGGAGGTTCGTCCCCTTCAGCGGGCTGTAGCCCTCGACGACGACCCCACGCTCGCGCTGGTCGGCCAGCAGCCGGGCGTCGTACCGGGACGGACTCCACGGGATCTGGTTGACCGTCGGCGCCTGCCCGGTCGCGTCGATCAGCCGGTCGATCTGGTCGGTCCCGTAGTTGCTGACACCCACCGCCCGGACCAGGCCCTGGTCGCGTAGGGACAGGAACTGCTTCCACGTCTCCAGTAGAGCCGACCCGTTTGGCGGCCAGTGCACCAGCCATAGATCGACATGGTCGGTGTCCAGCGCGCGCAGACTCGCGGTGATCGTCTCCCGCTCGCGGCCCGCGCTGCCCGGCGGCAGCTTCGTGGTCACGAACACGTCCCGCCGGTCCAGGCCGCTGTCCCGCAGGGCGCGCCCCACCTCGGCCTCGTTGCCGTACATCGTCGCCGTGTCGATGTGGCGGTAACCGACCTCCAGCGCGTAGCGGACGGCCTCGTACCCGCGTCGCCCCCGCAACTGCCAGGTACCGAACCCCACCAGCGGCATGGTCACCCCACCGGTCAGCGTGACCGTCGG
Organism: Streptosporangiales bacterium; assembly: GCA_009379995.1. Classification (GTDB taxonomy): domain Bacteria; phylum Actinomycetota; class Actinomycetes; order Streptosporangiales; family WHSR01; genus WHSR01. The sequence goes on along the minus strand of WHSR01000030.1, from coordinate 41,473 downwards.
GCTGTTGTCTGTCTGCGCCATGCCGCCCATTGTTCCCCAGTCGGCGCCGGCCATCCGCACGTCGGTCAGCGCCCGCGCTCCGCGATCGGATCGACGGCCTCGCCGCGGAGAGCGCCGGGGTAGGTGTTGTCCGGCAGCCAGTCGCCGCGACCGGACGGCAGCAGGTCGAGGACCTGCCATACCGGCGAGATCAGATCGATGCCCCTGCCCTGCCCGTCCGGGAGGTCGGCATTTTGGATGTACGCGTGCCGTACCTCGTCGCCATCGCGGGTGAAGACGCTGACGGCGGGTACCTGCGCGCCACGCGAACCCTCGACACCGAGGTCGGTGGTGAACGATGTGCCGTAGGCGGAGACAAGACGCAGCCCCCGCCAGCCCCGGCGGCACGCCCACGCGCGCAGCTTGTCGATCGGCGCCTTGCCGACGACGGCAAGCCCGGCCCGCCGGGTGATGTGGTGAGAGACGCCGTGCAGCCCGTCGACCCACAGGGAGCACATGGCGCAGGCGGCGTCGTCGTCGGGGTGGAACATGATGTGGTACACGACGAGCTCGTCGTGGTCACCGAACAACTCGGCGAGCGTCACCGGCGTCGACGGCCCGTCGGCGGACAGGTCGACAGGTCCCTCGGTGAATTCGTAGGCGGGCAACACCGGCCCTGGCGGCAGTGCCCGGCGTTGCGCGGCCACGGCCTCGACCTGGTCGCGCAGCGCGACCTCGGCCTCGACGAGGGCGAGCCGGGCAGCCCGGTTCTCCTCGCTGGCGGTGGGGTTCCACAGTGGAGGCTTCTCCCCCTCCACATGCAGGGTGATGCTCTTGAGCTCGTTCCACCACTCGGTAGTCATGGTTCCTCCGTTGCTGTAGCGCGGTTACGTCCCCGCGGCCGTGACGGCTCTGGTCAGCCGGTCGAGCATCGTTGTCCATCCGCGGGAGTGGCCGTCGACGGCGTCGGCAGGCAGGTCGCGGTGCACGAGCCGTACTCGGGTGCCCGACCCCACGGGCAGCAGCGTCACCTCGACGACGCTCGACCCCGGCGGGACGCCGATCTCCTCGTTGGTGAACCCCCAGGTGAACACCACCCGTGTCGGCGGGTCGACCTCAACGAACGTGCCGTGCATGTGGTACGGCCCTTGTCCGCGGTCGGGACCCTCGTGCACCTGGATACAGGCGCCACCGGGGTGTGGGTCGAGGGTGGCCTCGACGGCCAGCCAGCGGGTCAGCTTCTCGGCGTCGACGAAGAATTCGAACACCGTCTCCGGAGAGGCGTCGATATCGATCTCCCGGACGATGTCGTCAGCGGTTCTGGCCGGCATCACGCCTCCTCTGTTCACGCTCGGCCTCGCGTTTCAACGCCTGGAGACGGTCCCCCCAGAACTCGTCGAAGAAGGCTCGCACCTCGGCGAAGCCCTCGGGCCTGGTGCGGTACAGCCGCCGGGTGCCGTCCCGCCGCTCGTGAAGCAGCCCGGCGTCGCGAAGCACCCGCAAGTGCTGTGACACCGTCGGCCGCGACACGTCGGGGAAGTGGGCGGCGATCGATCCCGCCAACATCTCGTGCTCCCGCACCAGCCGCAGAATCTCCCTACGTCGCGGCTCGACCACGGCCTCCAAGACTGCCTGCATGAGACGTAATGTAGGTGACTACCTACGTAAGTGCAAGCCGACGAAAGGTTGCCAGGTTGGCGCGGGCCGTCCGGCGTCGGCTATCGGCGGCTGAGCACGCGGGCGACACCAGCAGCGATCGTGGTGGCAAGGATCCAACCGGCGGCTATCAGGAGGTACGAGAACCACTGCTGAGTCCCGGCGGGGTTGAAGGCGCGTTCCTGGCCAAGGTCCACGATCGGCAGCAGGAGATCCAGGGTGTAGATCACCGCGTTGAAGTGCGGCGCTTCCCCGGCCTTGAGCGGTGGGGGCGGTGTCCGCGAGTAGAGCACGGTGCCCGCTGTCAGAAGAAGCGCCATCCACCCCACCGCTCGCCACGGCTGGTAACCGTAGGCGACGGCGAGGTCCTGCACCGCGCCTCAGATACGCCCCAGCACCGTCTGAGTCCGGCGGTGGCGTCGTTCCTTCGCGTAGAGAACTCGCCGGGAGTCGAGGTGCTGCCCGATCCGGGTGTACGCGCCCGCGAGCTGTTCGTAGGGCTGCGGTTGATACCCGTCGACGTCCCGAGCTATCCACCGCAACCGCTCCCGAGCCCGAAGCCGTGGCTCCAGCACTTCGTAGACGAGACCGTCGAGACGGAGCTCCTCCGGCCACGTCCGGCGTTCGTCTCGAATGACGGAAATCCGGGCGTGCCGGAGCGTCACCAAACCCTTCGGCGGCTCTCTCGGCAGCAGGTACAACGACGCTGCTTGAAGGGTCTGGGCGTCGAAGGCCGTGCCTTCGGGGTTGATCAATCGGGCACCGTCGAACGACAGCCGATTGCCAACTCTCCCACCGGTAATCCGGAACTCACCCTGCACAAATGCATTGTCGGCGAGAACATCGGCGCCAACGTCGGTCCGCGACGCGACCAGCGCGATGCCGTCGGGGTTTTCCAGCCGGGCGCCGGTCAAGTCGATTCGCCCGGAAACGCGGGCCATACGCACGTCGACCTCGCCCGCGGCGTGTATCCCGTTCAAGAGCAGAGCCTCACCGACGCCGAGGGATTCGGCGTCGATCGCTGTCCCGCCGCCGCTGCCGTCGACCCGAGCGTCGGTGAGATCCACCCGGCCGGACACCTGGGTGCCGACCAGTCGGATCGCTCCGGTGGAACGGAACCCTTCCCCCGCGTCGATGCGCCTGATCACCGCCTGTTCCAGGTCCAGGGTGACCCCACCGGGGTTGATCAGTGTGGCGTTCCGCAATGTCAGGTTGGCCAGTTGCACGCCGATGAGGCGACTCTCTCCTCGGGCCGTGAATCCCTGGGTGCAGAACATCCCACCCCCGAGCTTCAGCCCTCCCAGACTCAACGCGTATCCGGCGGGGTTAGTCAGGCTGGCGCCGTACAGGATGATTTCGCCCGCCACCTGACCGTTGTGGACCCGAATGGCTCCCTCCGCGACGAGCTGTCTCGCATCGACCCTGCCCTCGACGACAAGATGGTCGGCGTCAACGGCCCTGCCGCCGGGGTCGTATATCCAAGAGTCGGCGAGATAGAGCGACCCACCAATTCTCGCGTCTCGCAGGACAATACCGCCTTCGACGCGGCAGGAATCTATTATCAGTGCCCGGTCCGTCCGCAGGCCACGACCGTCCAGGCCCGGCAGAGCGCAGCCGGTGAGATCGACAGACCGCATCGCGGCGTCGGTCAAGATGGGAGTCGAGTCGAATACCGAATGCTGAATCAGCAGCGGGGTATCCACCTGCACGGACGACAGATCCAAGGTCCCGGAGATCCTCGCGCCCACGAGACGGACCCCAGGGTTCCTCCCCGCCTCCGGGGTCCTCGCCCCAAGCAGGAGCCGCGCGATGAGTTCGGCACGAACCGTCTTGTCCGGATCTTTCTCCGTTGCGGAGCCCGCGCCGTGATCGTGCCCGGCCCGCAGGTCGACGACGGCGCCGGCGGGATAGGCCTCCCAGAGTCTCCGCTCCGCATCCGAAAGCTCTGAAAGCTCCGAAAGCTCGCGCATAGCCACCTCCGGACGCCCGGGCAGCGAGGTCCTCGCTGCTCACATCGCGATCGCTTATTCTTCGAACCGGAACTTGCAGGATTCAACCGGAGGACGAAAGTGCGCGTCGACCGACTCGATCACCTCGTCCTCACCGTCGTCGACGTCGACCGCGCCATCGACTTCTACACGCGGGTCCTCGGGTTGAGGGCGGTGACCTTCGACGGCGGCAGACACGCGCTCGAGTTCGGACGCAGCAAGATCAATCTGCACCAGGCCGGTCACGAATTCGAACCCAAGGCGGCGCACCCCACCCCCGGAAGCGCCGACCTCTGCTTCATCGCCGAAGACCCGCTCGAAGACGTCCTCCGCCACCTCGCCAGCCACGGCGTCGCCATCGAAGAAGGACCGGTTCCACGTACCGGCGCCACAGGCACGATGTCCAGCGTCTACATCCGCGACCCGGACAACAACCTGATCGAGATCAGCAACTACACGTCCCGCTAGTCATGCCACGGCCCGACTCGTCCAGGAGGGATCGCGGCCGCTGAGGCCGATGGCGCGGTCGAGCAGGGGCGCGTCGGGCGGGACGTCGACGACCGGCCCGAACGGTCCTTCGCCGCGGTCCGCGTCCGCGCTTTGGGACAGGAGCGCGAAGATGGCCTCCGTACTGCGGGGGTCGCACTCGAACGGCTGGCCGGTGGCGCGGGCGAGATCCCAACCGTGGATGACCAGCTCGTTCATCCCGAACTGGCCAGCTACCGCGCCGGGCAGGGTCACGCCGCCCACCTCGGTGGTGCCCTCCCAGGCGCCGGGATCCCGCCAGGCGGCGACCAGCGCGTCGAGCTGCGCCGGGAGTCGGCTGCGCCAGTCGGCGTCCAGATGGGCGACCGAAGCCTTCGGCGGACCGCCGCTCATTGGCCGGCTTGTCTTGGTTGCGGCGTCCCGGAAGGCCACGGTCAGCCCCATGAGGTGATCCAGGAGGTCACCCACTGTGTACTCCTCGCACGGGGTCCGCGCCGAGAGCTGATCATCGGTTACTCCGCTCAGCAGCGTCGTCAGCTGCCGGGCCGGCGGCTCAAGGTCAAGGATCGCGGTGCTTTCGGCCACTGTGGCTCTCCTCTGTTCGGGTCTTCTGTACGGACTCGACGGGCGGCGAAAACTCATCGGAGCGGCCGGGCCGTGCGGAATCTCGGGCGGGGTACGGTGTCGGCCTGGAGGGTTATCATGGCGATGATTCACGCGAACGGCGTCCAGCTGCACCACGAGATTCGCGGTGATGGGCCGCCGGTGTTGTTCATCATGGGAGCGTCCGGCGATGGCGGCCATTTCGCCAAGGTGGCGGATCTGTTGTCGGACGAGTTCACGATCATCACCTACGACCGGCGCGGGAACGGGCGTAGCCCCCGTCCACCCAACTGGGAGACCACCTCGCCGGAGGAGCAGGCCGATGACGCCGCTGCGTTGCTCGGGGCACTCGGCGTGGCGTCCGCCGCGGTGTTCGGCACCAGCAGCGACGGCACCTTCGCGCTGTGCACTCTGGTTCGGCATCCGCGGCTCGTGTCCGGCTGCATCCTGCACGAGCCGGTGCTGGCGCGGCTGTACGACGACCCGAACAGTGCACGCGCCGCCGCCGAGCTGACCGGTCGGGCGGCGGCGGAGGGAGGTCCGCCGCTGGCCGTCGAGCGGTTCTGGCGGCTGGTCGCCGGTGACGACAACTGGCGGAACCTGGAACCGGACCTGCGCGATCGCATGCTCGCCAAGGCCGGCACCCTCGTCGAGGTGGAACTGGGAACCTTCGAGGGGTACCTGCCGACCGACGCCGAGCTCTCCTCGATCGCCGCTCCTGTTCGGCTCATGGTCAGTGAAAACGGCAGAACTCCCCAGCACCAAGCCGCCGGCCGGCTCGCCGAGCGCCTGGAGGTACCGGTGCAGCGGGTACCGGGAACACACACCTCCTACTGGGATCACCCCGACGAGATGAGCGCGGCCATCCGATCCTTCCTTCGACGGCTCAACTAGCCGGGCTCGGCTCGGACGAGGAGGCGCCTGAGGGCGGCGGCGACCGCCTTGCGGTCATCCGGGCTCAGCGGGTCGAGGAACCGGCGGTCGGCGGCGAGGACGGCGTCGAGAGTGCGGACGGCCAGCTCCTCCCCCGCCGGGGTAAGGCGCACGAGAATCGCCCGGCGGTCCGACGGGTCAGGGCGGCGTTCGAGGAGGCCGGCGCGTTCGAGCCGGTCGAGCCGCGACGTCATGGCGCCCGAGGTGATCAGCGCAGAGGACGCCAGGGCCTTGGGATTGGTCCCGGCCGGCTCGCCGCGCCGACGGAGAGTGTTGATCACATCGAAGTCGCCGAAGGACAGCCCGAGCGGCCGAAGCGCCTCGTCGATTGCCCGCTCCAGAAGGGCTGCGCAGCGCAACAGCCGGCCCGCCACCTCGAGCGGCGCGACGTCGAGGCCCGGTTCGACGCGGGCCCAGGCCTCCACCATCCGGTCGACGTGATCGACATCCATACTCCAAGCCTAGCTTGGAATAAAGCTTGTTGGAGATGACTTGGCATGAAGTAACTTGATGTCAGGCAAGCTGATTTGCTCCCCGGAAGGAGTAGAAGAGATGGGGATCAACAACGTGATCGTTTACGTGAGGGAAGGCGCGGACCCGGCCGTGGACCGCGTCGTCACCGAGTACGGCGGCAGCCGTACGACCCTGGTGGGTTCGGACCCGGCCGCGAGCGTGACAACGGCGGTCGAGGCCGCCGACGGGGGCGCGGACCGGATCGAGCTGTGCGGAGCACATGGTCCTCTGCTGCACGCCAGGGTGCGCGAGGCGGTCAACGACCGGGTGCCGGTGGGTGCGGTGATGTTCGGGTTCGAGTCGCTCACCGGCGTCGCCGACTACAAGGCTCGCTTCGGGAACGAGTTTCTGCGCGAGGCATTCATCTACATCCAGCCGGGTTCGGACCCGGCCGTCGACCGCACGGTGACCGCGAACGACCATGTCCGATCCATCTTCGTCGCCGTCCCCGATGCCTCGGCGGCGCCCGCGGTGGCCGTCCAGCTCGTCGACGGCGAGGGTGTCCGGCTGATCGAGCTGTTCGGCGGGTTCGAGCCGGGCGACGCCGCCCGCGTGATCGAAGCCATCGACGCCCGGGCGCCGGTCGGCCTCCCGAGCTACGGCTACGCCGGGGCCACGGCCCGCTGATCTCGTCGGTGTTTACGCTGCTGCCATGCGGCTGACCCACCTCGGCCTGCCGGTACGCGACGAGAGGCGCAGCCGGCACTTCTATCAGGCGTACTTCGGCTTCGACCCGAGCACCGCGCAGCGGTACGAGGACGGCACGGTCATCATCCGCAACGCCGAGGGCTTCGACCTGGCCCTGCACGTCGTACCCGAGGTCGACCCGACACCGGCCTTCCTGCACTTCGGTTTCCGTCTCCTCGAGCCGGACCAGGTACGCGCGCTACACGCCCGGTTGGAGGCAGACGGCGTCACGGTCGTCGAGGAGTACGACGAGCCAGACTATGTGGCAGTCAAATGCCTCGACCCCGATGGCCACCGGGTGGAGATCTACTGGGAACCGCCGGGCTGATCCGCTCGGCCGGCAAGGGCCGGCGCGTCACCTCAGCGGAGGCTGGTTGCCCTGTCGAGCAGGTCCTGAATCGCCGGGACAACGGCGTCGGGGCGGTCGTAGATCATCGACGTCGTGAGCTCGGCGGCTCGTCGATGGATGTTCAGGAAGTCGATTCGATCACGCCGGCACCGGGCAGTAGGCCGGCAAGCGAGCTCAGCGCACCTGCTGCCGCTCCGTGCGCGGAGCGAGAACGGCTCCCTCGTTCAGCGGCCTGACCAGGCGTCGGTAGATGGACAGCCAGCCCCTTTCCGCGGAGCTCGGCGCCGAAGCCTGGCGTGCACGCCGTTCGGCCAGCTCGTCCTCTGGTACGTCGAGGTCGACGAAGCGGCGGAGCACGTCGATGGAGATCCGGTCGCCGTCTTCCACGAGCGCCAAAGAGCCTCCGCCGGCGGCCTCGGGAGACACCTCTCCGACGACGATCCCGCGGTTGACCAACCCCGACAGCTGGCCGTCGGTGACGACAGCTATCTGCCCGGTCAGCCCCGCGCCGTCCAGCCCGAACACCAGGCTCGACGCCATACCCATGCCTGGGCTGCCCTTCGGGCCGATACCTCGGAGTACGACGACATCGCCCGCTTGGATCTCACCGTTCCGCAGCCCGGCGAGGGCCTCGTCCTGCGACTCGTAGACCCTGGCCGGGCCGGTGAACTGAAGCCGGCGATCGTCGGCGACGGCCAGCTTGACGATGCCGCCCGCTGGGGCCAGGTTGCCGCGTATCACGACGATGGTGGGCCGGCGGCCGTACGGCCTGTCGGCGGGACGGATAACCTCGCCGTCGTCGACCCCGGCGTTGGAGAGGATCTCGCCGACCGTCCGTCCGCCCACGGTCAGCGCGTCTCTGTCCAGGAGATCTTCGAGCCGCTTCATTACGGCCCGGGCGCCGCCGGCGGCCTCGAAGTCTTCGATGGCGTGCTCGCCGTTGGGCCGGACCGCCGCCAGCAACGGCACCCGGTCGGCGTACCGCTCGAACAGCCGGTAGACGTCGACGTCGCACTCGGCTTCCTCGGCGACCGCCTGCAGGTGCTTCACGGTGTTGATGGAGCCGCTCACCGCGAGCATCACCATGGCGGCGTTGGCGAACGAGCCGGGCGTCAGCACGTGACGCGGCCGGAGATCCGCAAGCGCCATCTCTACGATCCGCCTACCCGACGCCTCCACCGCCGCCCACATCTTCGGGCTGTTCGCCAGCACCGGCGTGGCGCCGGGCAGCGCCATGCCGAGCGCCTCGCACGCGACGTGCATCGAGTTCGCCGTACCCATCCCCGCGCACACACCCGGACCCCAGACGGCGTTGTCGCTCATTTCGGCCAACTCGGGAAGGGTGATCCGCCCCTGCGCGAGATGGCTGGCGCTGAGAAAGACGTCCTCGATGTCGCAGTGTTCGCCGCGATATTGGCCACAGGGTTGGTATCCGCAGGCGACGATGATTGTCGGGATGTTCAACCGCCCGGCCGCCATGAGCTGGCCCGGCGCTGTCTTGTCGCAGGACGCCAGGCACATCATGCCGTCCAGCAGCGCGCCCTCCACCGCCACCTCGATGTCGTTGGCGATCAGGTCGCGACCGGCCAAAATGTATCCACCTCGGTGCCCGGCGCTGGTGATGAAGTCGGCGGGCGCCGCGGTACGGACCTCGAACCCGATGCCGCCGGCCCGGTTGATGACCTCCTTGGTCTTCTTCGCTATTTCGTCGAGATGGCTGTAGCAGATGGCCAGATCCGAGGAAGAATTCACCACCGCGATCTTCGGCTTCTCCATGTCCTCGTCGGAAAGCCCGAGCGCCCTCCATTGCGCCCTGCGCGTCGCCCACCTCGGGCTGCCGGGGTCGTAGTTGCTGCGCAGCTTCCGATCGGCCATGAATCCTCCCTACCGGACGACGCCTGCATAGCAGTGTTCTCCGAATCTGGTTACCGTGGAATGCGTCAGGCGTGTTTCCGGTCACGTACATGGGTCCCCCATGGGTCGGGTGAGCAGCCATGAGGGCATGGTCGGCGCTGGTGCGGCCCTTTCGCGACCGACGGAGTCGCGACCGGACCGGCCTGGTGACGCTGAGCGAGCTACTGGACCGGGAGATCGCTGTCGACCCGGCCCTTGCTGCTGCACTGCAGGCCGCCGGCAGCACGGTCAACCGGATGCCCGGCACCGTACACGGGCAGGTGGTGCAGGCCCGCGAGGTCCACTTGCCCCCGCCCTCGGCCCGATCGCTTCCGGTGCCCCGCCAGCTGCCGGCGACGATCCCGGACTTCACCGGCCGGGCCAGCGACCTCGCCCACCTCGACGCCCTCCTCGCGACTGGGGACGAGCCGGGGCCTGCGGTCGGCCCGCCGGCCGTGGTGATCACCGCGATCGACGGCACCGCCGGGGCGGGCAAGACCACCCTGGCGGTGTGCTGGGCGCACCGGGTGAAGCATCGTTTCCCCGATGGTCAGTTGTACGTGAACCTGCGCGGCTACGACGCGGGACCTCCGGCCACCCCGGCCGAGGTGCTCGACGGCTTCCTGCGTGCCCTGGACATCCCGCCCGAGCGGATTCCCGACGATGTGGAGGCGCTGTTCCGCTCACTGCTGGACGGACGGCGGACGCTCCTCCTTCTGGACAACGCCAACAGCCCCGAGCAGGTTCGGCCGCTGCTGCCCGGATCGCCGGGATGTCTGGCGCTGGTGACCAGCCGATCCAGCCTTTCCGGCCTCGCAGTAACCGCAGGCGCGATTCGGGTCAGCCTCGACCTGCTCCCGCTCGCCGACGCCGTCGCGCTGCTGCGCACCATCATCGGCGCCGAGCGCGTCGACGCCGAGCCCGACGCGGTCGTCGACCTGGCCCGCATCTGCGCCCGGCTGCCGCTGGCCCTGCGGATCGCTGGGCACCGCGCCACCGCCCGCCCGCACACACGGTTGGCCGACGTGGTCGCCGATCTTGCCGACGAGCAGCACCGGCTGGACGAGCTCAGCATCGCCGACGACGAGCCGGCCGCAGTGCGGGCCGTGTTCTCCTGGTCCTACCGTGCCCTCCCGGCAGACCAGGCCCGGATGTTCCGGCTCCTCGGCCTGCATCCGGGACCCGACATCGGCAACTACGCAGCCGCAGCCCTGGCCGACGTCGACCCCCGACGAGCGCGGCGGCTGCTGGACGGACTCGTCGAAGTTCACCTGCTAGAACACGCCGCCCGCGACCGGTACCGGTTCCACGACTTACTCCGCGCCTACGCCCACGAACGAGCCGAACACGACGAGACCCCGGACGACCGGAACGCCGCCACCGAGCGCCTGCTGGGCTGGTACCTGCACACCGCTCACGCCGCCGACCGTCAACATCCGCACTACCGCATCGTCCCCGATGCAGTGCCCTCGCCTCGCCATCCACTTACTTTCGCCAACGACGACCAGGGACGCGAGTGGTTGGAGACCGAACGCCCCGCCATCGTCGCCGCGGTCCGCCATGCCGCCGATGCTGGCCGGCATCGCCTCGCCTGGCAACTGGCTGCGGTCGCCGGATGCTTTCTTAACCACCGTGGCTACCGGGATGATGTAGGCAAGACCGGCCAACTGGGTCTCGCCGCGGCCCGACGCATCCGCGACCGGTTCGGTGAAGCGTGGATGCTCGACCTCATCAGCGGGCCGGGATGGCTCGACGAAACGGTCCTGCTCCGCCAACAGGCCTTGGCCATCTACCGCGAACTCGGTGATCGGCGGCTCGAAGCCGCGACGCTGAGCGATCTCGGCCACGCCTACGGGGATCTCCGGCGCTACTCGGAGGCCGTCGACTGCATCCAGCAGGCCCTGGCCATCCTTCCCCAGTTCGGCGACCAGTGGGCAGAGGGCCTCGCACTCCGAAACCTCGCCGACGTCCATGTGGGTCTTGGGCGTTTCGTAGAGGCTGAGACCTACTGCGAACAGGCCCTGGCCATTTTTCGACGCATCAGCGACTCGACCCGGGTAGCACTAGCCCTAGACTCCCTCGGCCGCGCCTGCCACGGTCTTCGGCGGTTCGGCGAAGCCGTGGATTGTTATCGACAAGCATTGAGCATCTTCCGTCAGACCGACTACCGCGGTGCAACAGTCGAGACGCTGGACAACCTCGCTCAAACCCTTTGCCAAACCGGCGACACGGAGACCGCCCGGGACCACTGGCGCGAGGCGCTGGCACTCGGCGAGGAGATCGGCCATCCCCGCACAGAGGAGATCCGCGCCCGGCTAGCCCTTCGCCCCCGCCCCCGCCTCCGGCCGTGATCTTGCAGAAATTCAAATCCGCGGATTTGAATTTCTGCAAGATCACGGCAAGGAGAGGAGTCTAGGCCCGGCCGTGGGGGGTGTCCCAGTCGGCCAGGTACGGCTCCACCGTAATGCGCCAGTCGGCGTCGTTGAAGAAGCTGGGGTTGGGTCCCCGACCGGAGCGGGGGAAGGTGGAGAAGTCGGTGGTCTCCTTGAACGCGGGCTGCCCGTAGAGGTCCCGGGCGTAGCCCCACAGGTTGGGGAAGTCCACCAGGCGACGCTCGCTGATCTTCGCCATCGGGTTGTAGCCGAGGTCGAAGCGGGCCAGCGTCGGCCACAGCCGTACGTCGGCCTCGGTGATCCGGTCGCCGAACAGGAACCGCCGATCGGCCAGCCGCTCCTCCAGCTCCTCCAGGGTCGCGATCAGCCGGTGCCGGAGATCCTCGTAGTCCTCCTGGGTCGTTGCACCGGCCACGCGATACGTGCCGTTGTTGACGTAGGTATAGACGCGCTCGTTCAGGGCGTCGATCTCCGGCCGCAGCTCGACGGGGTACAGGTCGACCTCGGCGTCCCCAAACGCGTCGAACTGCGTACCCAGGTCGATGGTGATGTCCGGGAAGTTGTTGCTGACGATCCGTCCGGTCTGCCGGTCCCACAGCGTCGGCACCGAGATGTGCCCGTCGTAGCCCGGCTCGGTCGCCTCGTACGCCTCCCGCAGGAAGGTGAAGCCGTTGACCGGGTCCGGGCCGCGCCGTTCCCGGAACGCCCAGCCGCGCCCGTCCCGCTCGTCGTCGACGTACGACAGCGACACCACGTCCTCCAGCGCCTTCAGCTTGCGGACGATCGCGGTGCGCTGCGCCCACGGGCAGCCCCAGGCGATGTACAGGTGGTAGCGACCCGGCTCGGCCGGATAGCCGCTGGAGCCGTCCGCGGTGACCCGGCCCTGGAACCGGTAGCGGGGGCGCTGGAAGGTACTGCCCTTCTCGAACCCCCTGCCGGGTCCGTACGGGCCGTACGTCTCGTAGTCGACGGGGCTCGCGTACCTCGGTGCCGATGCGGTCGTCTGGGCCATCGGGGTTCACCTCCCGCGGGGGATGCTTCCCCCATTACATCAAGCGCCGCCGGTGGTGACCCGCTCCAGGAACGGGATCACCGCGGCCTCCGCATCCTCGGCATGGGTCACGAACGGCCAGTGCCCGGCGTCGAGCAGCACAGTCTCCACGCTGGGGAACACCTCGACCTGCCGCTCGGCGACCGCGACCGGTATGTACGGGTCGTGGCGTCCCCACACCACGAGCGCGGGCCGATCCAGCGGACGAAGCTCCGCCGCCAGCTCGGTCGAGAGGCCTGCGGGGTCGTCGGTGGCCCGGTAAAGCCGCAGTACGGCTCGCTTGGTCTCGCTGTCGAAGTCGTCGTACATGCGATCGACGAACTCCCTGGGGAGCGGGCGACGGTTCCCGGCGCGCAGGATCATGCGCCAGGCCACCCGGGTAGTCGTCGCCATGAACAGCTCACCCAGCACCGGGGTCCGCCAGATCCTCGCCAGAAGGTGCCAGCGGTACCCCAAGAACACCCCGGTGTTGATCAGTACGACGCTGCGGAAGGCGTCGGGATGCTCCGCCGCCCAGGCAAGACCCCACGGCCCGCCGAAGTCGTGCAGCACCAGATGCGCATGCTCGACGCCGAGCTGCTCGAGCGCCCCGCCGAGGTGGGCCGCGTAGCCGTCGACCGTGTAGTCGAAGTCGGTCGGCTTGTCCGCCCCTCCGTAGCCGGGCTGGTCGAAGGCGACCGCCCGGGCGAACGTGCCGACCTCCGCGACGAGCGGCAGCCAGTCCTGGCTAGAGCCCGGATTGCCGTGCACGAACACGACCGCCTCGGCAGCGCCGGCGGGTCCCGCCTCCAGGAGGGGAGCCCGGAGGCCGTTCACGGCCAGTGAGCTGGCGCGTACCGAAACCATGGCAACACCTTTGCACCCCCAAGCCCCGGTAGGCGAAGGCTAGAGTGAGCGCACCATTCTGGTCTTTAGCCGGAGAGGGGCGTTGGGGGATGCGGGTCGAGGCCAACGGGCTGACGTTCCAGGTGGTCGACGAGGGAGCGGGGCCTGCGGTGCTCCTCCTGCACGGCTTTCCCGACTCCTCGGCGCTTTGGCGACACCAGGTTCCGGCGCTGGCCGAGGCCGGCTACCGGGTGATCGCGCCGGACCTGCGCGGCTTCGGTGAGTCGGACAAGCCGGCCGAGGTCAAGGCGTACGGCCTCGTGACGGTGGCCGGCGACGTCCTCGGCATCCTGGACCGGCTCGGCGTCGAGCGGGCCAGCGTCGTCGGGCACGACTGGGGTGCGGCCCTGGCGTGGCTGCTCGCGATGATGGTCCCGGACCGCGTCGACCGGCTCGCCGCGCTGTCGGTCGGCCACCCGGCGGGGTTCTTCACCGCGGGCTGGGAGCAGCGCCAGCGTTCCTGGTACATGCTGTTCTTCCTGTTCGAGGGCGTCGCCGAGGAAGGGCTACGGTACGACGACTGGCGGCTGCTCCGTGAGATGGCCGCGGGCGGCGACGTCGACAGGTACGTGGCCGACCTGGCCCGGCCGGGCGCGCTCACCGCCGCCCTGAACTGGTACCGCGCCAACATCCGACCGGAGACGTTCGCCGGGCTGGGCGGCACGCCGACGCCGCCCGTCGACCGGCCTGTGCTGGGCGTATGGAGCAGCGGCGACATGTTCCTGACCGAGGAGCAGATGACCGGCTCCGCCGCGTATGTACAGGGGTCCTGGCGGTACGAGCGCCTCGACGGGATAGGCCACTGGATCCCGGTCGAGGCGCCCGACCGGCTGACCGAGCTGCTCCTGGAGTTCCTGCGGAGCGACGCGTGATCCCGGTGGTACGGGCCTCCTACCCGCCGCTGCCGTAGGGGCGGGTGATGATCTCCAGGTTGTGGCCGTTCGGGTCGTCGAAGTACGTCCCGCGCCCGCCGTCGTTGTGGTTGATCTGCCCGGGCTGCCGGTGGCCGGGGTCGGCGTAGTGGGTGATCCCGGCCTGCTGAATCCGCGCGAAGATCGCGTCGAACTCCTCCTCGGACACCAGGAACGCGTAGTGCTGCGAGGCGATCTCGTCCTCGCCGGTTTCCATGAAGTCCAGGGTGACGCCGTTATTGGTCTCGACGGGAATGAACGGGCCGTACGGGGCACCGACCTCCAGTCCCAGGATGGTGGCCAGGAACTCGGCGGCTGCCTTCCTGTCGCGGGCGGCGACGATGGTGTGGTTAAGGTCGACTGACATCGTTGTTGCCTCCTCGATCCGCCGAAACCAGGGTCATTCGGGCGTTATTCCGGCCGCTAGGCGGCGTCGCAGTAGGCGGGCTCCGGCCTGACCGGCCCGCGCTCGGCCTCGGGCTCCTCCGCGGCCTGGCGCTCGGGCCGCAGCACCGTCACGGCCACCGCGATGGCGGCGACGACGAGGCAGGCCGCGATCAGGAACCCCAGGCGGTACCCGTCGGTCAGTGCGGCGATGGTCTCCTCGCCGCTCGCGAGCAGGTTCGCGCTGCGCGTCGCCGACAGGGTCGCCAGTACGGCGAGCCCGAGGGCCGCGCCCACCTGCGCCGTCGTGTTGACCAAGCCGGAGGCAAGGCCCGCATCGCTCTGCGTCGCACCCGACATGGCCAGCGTCGCCAGAGCCGGGAACGCGGTGCCGACGCCGGCGCCGATCAGGAGCGTCGATGGCAGGACGTCGGTCACGTAGTTACCGTCCACGGGCACCCGCGCGACCAACGCGAGCCCCGCCGCGATCAGCACGAGGCCGGGCACGAGCAGCGTCCGGGCGCCGAAGCGCATGATCAGCCGTTCCGAGTACCGCACCGATAGCGTCCCCATCACGATGGTGGTGGGCAGGAACGCCATGCCGGTCTGTAGCGCGTCGTAGCGAAGCACTTCCTGCAGGTAGAGCACGCCGAGGAAGAACATCCCGAACATCCCGGCGATGGCGAGCGCCTGGATCACGTTCGCGCCCGAGACGTTGCGCGAGCGGAAGATCCGCAGCGGCACCAGGGGATTGTCCGCCGTCGCCTCACACACCACGAACGCCACGAGCAGGGCCAGCGCGACGGCGCCCAGGCCCAGCGTGCGGGGGGCCGTCCAGCCGTACTCGGCGGCCGGCTTGACGATCGTGTAGACGCCGAGCATCAGCGCTCCGGTGATCAGGACCGCACCCGGAACGTCGGCCCCGCGCCCGAAACCGATGCCCTTGTCCTTCTCGAGCACCCGCACCGCTAGCACGGCGGTCGCCACGCCAATCGGGATGTTGATGAAGAAGATCCAGTGCCAGTTGAGGACCTGGGTCAGCACGCCTCCGGCGAGGAGCCCGACCGAGCCGCCGGCGGAGGCGACGAACGCGTAGACGCCGATCGCCTTCGCCTGTTCCCGGGGCTCGGGGAACATCGTGACGATCATGCCCAGAATCACCGCCGAGGTCATCGCGCCGCCGACTCCCTGGACGAAACGTGCCGCGATCAGTACTTCCTGGCTCTGCGCGATCCCGCACAGCAGCGAGGCCACCGTGAACACACCCAGGCCGGCCAGGAAGACGCCCCTGCGGGACATGAGATCTCCGAGCCGTCCGGCGAGCAGCAGCAGGCCGCCGAAGGCGATCAGATAGGCGTTGACGACCCAGGCGAGGCTCGACTGCGAGAAGCCGAGATCGCTCTGCACGGCTGGGAGCGCCACGTTGACCACCGTGACGTCGAGGACGATCATCAGCATCCCGACGCAGAGCACCACGAGCGCGACCCAGCGGGAGCGGCCGTCCCGTGTGGTCGGCGCTGCGCCCCGTCCGGTCGATCCAACGGTCTCGTACATGGGAGATCCTTCTGCTCTTCGAATGAGATCACCCGTACAGACCGGACCCGTCGCCCAAACTCATCGATCCCCGCGATTGGCTTCACGTCTGGGTGAGCCGGTAGTCCCGTCCGGGACGGGCGTGGAAGCGGATCGTGTCGGTGTCCCTCCGGGTCCACAGGACCGGCCGGAGCGTGCGGGCGTCCACCACCCGAAATCGCCCGGTAAGCAGTGTGCTCTTCAGCCGTACGGTGCCGCCGGAGTCCGAGGCGAGTCGGATCTCGGTGGCCCGACCGGCCCGCCAGGTGACGCCGACGGTGAACGCGCCGCGGGCCCGCAGGCCGTCCACCCGGCCGGACGGCCAGGCGCTCGGCAGGGCGGGCAGCACGTGGATCACGTCTGCGTGGCTCTGCAGGAGCATCTCGGCGACACCCGCGGCGGCGCCGAAGTTGCCGTCGATCTGGAAGGGCGGATGGGTATCCCACAGGTTGGCCAGCGTCTGGAAGCGAAGCTGGTCGCGCAGCGCGGCGAAGGCGCGGTCGCCGTCGAGCAGCCGGGCCCAGAAGTTGGTCTTCCAGGCCCGGCTCCAGCCCGGCGCCCATCCGGTTCCGTCGCCCTCCCGGGCCGTGAGCGAGACCCGTGCCGCCTCGGCGAAGTCGGGAGTGGTGAGAGGGGAGATCTGCCGGCCCGGGTGCAGCGCGTACAGGTGGGAGACGTGCCGGTGGGTGTCGGCCGGTTCGTCGAGGTCATCTTTCCACTCCTGCAGCTGCCCCCAGGAGCCGATTCGCAGGCCGGGGTCGAGGCGGGAGAGTGCTCGCTTCACGCGGGTACGGAATGTGTGGTCGATGTTCAGGGTTTCGGCGGCGTTCAGCAGGTTGGTGAAGAGGTCCCAGGCGATCTGTTGGGACATCGCCGCCCCGGCGGTGTACGGGCCGTGCTCGGGAGAGTAGGCGGGGACCGCGACGAGCGTATCGTCGCGGGGATCGGTCACCAGGTAGTCCAGCCAGAACTGCGCGGCCTCCCGCATGATCGGGTACGCCCGGCGCAGGAAGGTGCGGTCCTGGCTGAACTCGTAGTGCTCCCACAGATGGCGGCATAGCCAGGCGGCGGCCTCCGGGAACCAGAACGCGGTCGGCCAGTCGTGTACGCCGGTGAAGTCGAAGGTGTTCGTCTCGTTGTTCACCACCCAGCCGTCGGCGCCG
This sequence comes from Streptosporangiales bacterium, assembly GCA_009379995.1. Classification (GTDB taxonomy): domain Bacteria; phylum Actinomycetota; class Actinomycetes; order Streptosporangiales; family WHSR01; genus WHSR01. The sequence goes on along the minus strand of WHSR01000030.1, from coordinate 24,027 downwards.
TAGATGACCTTGGCGCTGTCCCGGCCGCGCGGCCGCAGCCGGTTGATGAAGGCGAACAGCGGCGGCGTGGTCTCGGCCAGGTGGGTGACCTCGGCCGGCCAGTAGTTCATCTGCAGGTTGATGTTGACGTGGTAGTCGGCGCTCCAGGCGGCGGCGGTGTCCTTGTTCCAGACGCCTTGGAGGTTCGCCGGCAGGGAGCCAGGGCGCGACGAGCTGATCAGCAGGTAGCGGCCGTAGGCGAAGAACAGGGTTTCCAGGGCGCGGTCGGCGGAGTCGGCGCCCCCGGCGTACGACTCCAGGAGTTGGTCGGTCGGGACCTGCGGGGGTTCGCCGCCGAGGTGGAGCCGGACCCGGTCGAACAGCCGCCGGTAGTCGGACTCGTGCCGGGCGCGCAGCCGGCCGTACGGCAACGCCGCGGCGGAGTTCAGCGTTGCGGTCACCCTCCGGCGCGGGTGCTCGCCGGTGTAGCCCGGGTAGCGGTGCACGTAGTCGGTGCCGGCGGCGAGCAGGACGGTGACCGAGTCCGCGTCCGCCACCGTGATCCCCTCGGTCCCGTCGGTACGGCTGCCGCCCTGGCCGCGAACGAGGACCTGACACTCTAGGGCCATCCCGTTGGCGGCCAGCCGGCCGGACAGCGTGAGCCGGCCGCCTTCGACCTGGAGTGTCGTCTCCTGGTGCGGTGCCGTGAGACGGACGGCAAGGGAAACCGCGCCGGGTTGGTCGGCGCTCACCCGGAGCACGATGACGCCGTCCGGGTAGCTGGCGAACGCCTCCCGGGTATGGGTGACGCCGCCGGATCGGTACGTGACCCGGTACAGGCCGCGGGTCAGGTCGAGCTCGCGACGGTAGTTCTCGGTCTCGGCAGGCGCTCCTGTCTCCAGATAAAGGTCGCCGAACGGCTGGTAGCTGCCGTACGCCCGCTTCGGCTGCCCGAGCAGCTCGGCGATCGTCTCCGGCTGCTGCGGCCCCTCCTCGAGGATGAGCCGCCGGGCCTCGGACAGCGCCGTCGGCCGCGGCGACTCCCAGATGCCGCCGGTGTAGGCGGGGTCCTCCCCCGGCCCACCCGACCACAGCGTCTTCTCGTTGAACTGGATGCGTTCCTGGTCCACGCCGCCGAAGATCATGGCGCCCAGGGCACCGTTGCCGATCGGCAGGGCCTGTGACTCCCAGTCCTCGGCTGGCCGGTCGTACCAGAGGGTGAGAGGGCCGACACCCTTCCTGGCTGAAGCGGCCGCGGCGGCAGCGGCGGCGCCGCCGACCGGCAGCCCAGCGGACGCGAGCAGGGCGAGCACCGCCTGGATGAAGCGTCGTCTGCGCATGACGGGCTCCTCACGATCGCCCGTAGGTACGTGGGTCGTAGCTGGGTGCGGGTACGTCCCGTACGGGCACGCCGCCCCGCTGGTTGCCGAGCGCGACCAGGCCCACCGGCCGCATGGTCCCCGGCTCCTGCGTGGTCACCGCCAGAGCGAGGGTGTTCGTACCGCGCTCCCGCAGCAGGCCACCCGGGAGGTAGAAGTCCCGCTGCGGACCTATATCGCCGGAGTACCCCCCGAGGTTCCAGCCGTTCAGGAAGATCAGCACGCGGTGGCCCCGCGGGAGATCGCCGCCGAACCGCAATGCGACGGGCGTGTCGTGGCCACGGGGCAGGTTCAGCCGGAACGTCGTCCGGTACCACGCGACGCCCGGGGACAGGTCGCCCGAGGTCGCCAGCGAGCCGACCCGCCGCCAGGACCGGTCGGGGTAGCCGGGCAGGTGCCAGCCGGAACGCTCCCCGTACAGGCCCCCGGTGTTGAGCGGGCCGCGGGCCCGGTCCACGAGGTCCTCGCCGCCGCGGGCGCCCTGGATCCGCCAGGCGATCGGCGCGACGGACTCGCCGTCCGAGCCGACGACGGCGGCGCCCAACAGGCCGCGCGGCTGCCGGAACCGGGCGTCGTTGGCGATCCAGTCGTCGTTGTGACCCATGTTCTGCACGAGCACCGAGAGCGTCGCCGTCTGCCCTTCCTCTAGCAGACCGGACGGGATCGGGAAGTCTCCGCGCCCCGGGTCGGGGTTCGGCGTGGGGTTGTCGGGGTCGGTGTCGGCCTGGACGCCGCCGGCCGCCGAGCCGAGGTAGCGGCCGTTCAGCCAGACCAGGTAGTTGCCTCGCTTGCCGGTGATCGCGTTCAGCGACACCGAGGTCTCCGACCCGGTCGCGGTGAACCGGCCGCGGTACCAGACGTTGCCGTAGTGGAACCCGTACTCGTCGGCGTAGAGGACCGGCAGGGTCTTCGGCTTGATCGGGCTCACCGTCGTGGTCTTGTCGGCAACCTTCCAGCCGGAGTCGTCGAAGTCGGGCCCAGCCTCGGGAGCCCCGATACGGGTCCGCCAGTCGGACAGCTCGGGCAGCCGCACAGTCCTCGGCCCCGGCAGCCGACCGAGCAGAGAGCCACCCGCCGTCGGCCGTACGTGCACGAGTTCGCCGTTGACGACGAGACGCCGCGCCGGGACGGGCGCGAACACCTCGACGTCCCCCGCCCTTTCGGCGTCGGCGCGCAGCCGTACGGCATCGCCGGTCACCCGGGCGGACCGGACCAGCGACGTGCCGCGGACCAGCAGCGGGCCGGCGTTCGTGTCGACCCGCCAGAACCCGGCAGCTGTATCGTCGGTGCCGAGCAGGAGCAGCAGCGGACGCCGCCCGCCGCCGCCCACCAGCACCCGGGCCAGACCGGAGTGGGAGTAGTCCAGCCGCAGGTCGCCGGAGGCCGGGTCGTACGACGAGCGGACCGAGCCGGCCAGCACCCGCACCTTCGGCCGCGACGGATACCGCAGCACCGTCGTGCCGGCCTCGCCGTCGCGGCCGTAGAGCACGGCGACGTCGCGTACGGGGGCGCCGCCGATCGCCGCGTGGGCCATGATCTCGGAGTTGGACCAGACCAGGCGCTGGCCGCCCAGGTCGTACCCGGCGACGAGGATCTTGGCGTCGCGCCCTCGAACCCGTACCGGCACCTGGTAGCGGCCGTCCGGGGTCGCCCAATCGAGCGTCGCCGAGTCGTCCGTCGACGCCGCCCGGTCCGGGTGGCGGACGAGCACGAACTGCGTCCCGGTGTCCGGGTTGGCCCGGGCCTCCGTGTGCACGGCGGGGTTGTCGGACGCCGGCGCGGCGATCGGGTCGGTCTTCGCCAGCGGCGCGACCGAGGTGACGGAGTGGCCCTGCCGCTTGAACTCGTCGTACTTGGGCGTGAGCCCCCGGCCCTCGGTGATCGCCGCGCCGTAGTCGTACGACGTGTACACGTCGTTGGGCTGCGGCAGCCAGCCCCACGAGGTGCCGCCGTAGGCCATGTAGTAGCCGAACATCGTCGCGCCGCTGCCGACGATGTTCGACTTGTAGAAGACCTTCATGTAGTTCGGGCCGGTCAGCTCGCGGCACTTCCGGTATCCGGCGTTGTTCAGGTCGATGGCCCCGGGCTGGTACTCGGCGGCGTAGACCGGAGCGTCGTCGCGCGTCCGCTCGGTGACCCCCGGTCCCCACACGCCCCACGACGTGTCCGGGTTCGGGCAGTCGAAGGACTGCGGGTAGTCGTCCACGCCGGGGATCTGCACAGCGCCCTCGCCGGTGGACCAGTCGGCCGTCCAGTCCGCCGCGTCGCAGCACTGGTTGTGCGTGATCGGCACGTCGATGCCGGCATGGCGGGCCTGCCGCTGCAGGTCCGCCATGTACGCCCGGTCGACGTTGACCGCGTACTCGTTCTCCACGTTGTACGCGACGACCGAGCCGCCCCGGGTGACCTGGTGCCGGGCGATGATCGGGTTGATGTGGCGCAGCCAGTCCCGGTACGCCTCTCGGTAGCCGGGGTCGAAGGACCGGGCCCGGCCCGGCACGGTCTTCAGCCACGCCGGGAAACCGCCCCCGCTGACCTCGGCGTTGATGTACGGCCCCGGCCGTACCACCGCGTACAGGCCGACCCCCTCGATGGCGCGGAGCAGCCGCTCGACGTCCCGCACCCCGGTGAAGTCGTACACCCCTGGCTTCGGCGAGTGATACGCCCAGTTGAAGTACAGGGAGACGCCGTTGAACCCGGCGGCCTTGATCTTCTCCAGGGCGTCCCGCCACAGATCCGGGCTGGGCAGCCGGAAGTAGTGGAACTCCCCCGTCCATAGGAAGATCCGGCGGCCGTCGATCTTCAGCGAGTAGTGGTCGTACGAGACCTCGTGCTGCTTCACCGGGGCGGCCGGCGCCGCGGGGGCGGTGAGCACCGCCGCCAGCGCGACCACCATCGTGATGATCGGAGCGAGGATCCGACGGCTTCCCATGACGCCTACCTCAGGGAGAAGGTGGCCAGCCGGAGATCTCCGGTGAACACGAGGTAGACGTCGCGCCGGCCGCTCACCCCTTCGAGCTGGGCGGTGGTGGTCGCGTACGTGTACCGGTCACCTGTGCTCGCGACCTGGGCGGTGCCGAGTACCGGCCCGTTCCCCGGGTCGTCGAGGCGGATCTCGATGGCGGCGTCTCCGGCGCTCGCCTTGGCGGTCCGAGCGGTGAGGGTCGCCGGCCCGGACCGAAGGTCGGCGTCCGCGAACTCGATCCAGCCACCGGCGCTCGCCCCGACGGCGTCCCCGCGCGCCTTGCTCTCGTCGACGAGCTCGATGCCCTGGTAGTCGTCGAAGTCGACCGCGCGGGTCCGCTCCCTCAGGTCGCGCGGTGGGATCGTCTCGCCCCGTACCCGCAGCACCGTACGCTCCCTGATGTCGGCGGAGGACGCGCCGACCAGGATGTCGTGGACGCTGGACTCCACCACCCGTCTGCCGCGGGTCACGTCCCAGTGCGCGAGGTCCGCGGCGCGCAGCGGCAGCCGTACCGTCTTCGTCTGGCCCGGTTTCAGGTGCACCCGCTGGAAGCCGCGCAGCTTCCGCAGCGGCTGCTTGTCCCGCGACGTGCGCTGGTGGGTGTAGAGCTGGACCACCTCGTCGCCGGCCCGAGCGCCGGTGTTCGCGACGTCGACGCTGACCGTCACCTTCCCGTTCCCGCGCACCGAGCCACTGCTGAGCCGCAGGTCCCGGTAGTCGAACGTGGTGTACGACAGCCCGTGCCCGAACGGATAGAGCGGGTCGCCCTGGAAGTACAGGTAGGTCCGGTCGGTCTTGATGATGTCGTAGTCGAGGATGTCCGGCAGGTCGTCCTCGGACCGGTACCACGTCTGGGTCAGCCGCCCGGCCGGGTTGCGGTCGCCGAACAGCGCGTCGGCGAGCGCGCGCCCGGTCTCCTGCCCGGCGTGCGTGGTCCACAGGATGGCCGGGACGTTCTGCGGCAACCGGTTGGTCGTGGTGGGGTAGCTGTTCTCCAGCACCACTACCGTGTTCGGGTTCGCCTCACGTACGGCTGCGACCAGCTCCTCCTGGGCCTCGGCCAGGCTCATACGCTGCCGGTCGTCGTCCTCGCGGCCGTTGATGAACGGCATGCTGCCGACCACCACGACCGCCGCGTCCGCGCCGCGCGCGGCCCGCACCGCGTCCTCGACGCCGCTGGTGATCACTTCCTTGGTGAAGGTGGTCGCGTCCTCGGGCGTGCTCGCGGTGACGGTGAGCGTGCCGTCGTCCCCGGCCACCACGTACTTCTGGTCGCCGAACCAGGAGTCGTCGACCTCGTTCCCGGCGTACTCGAGCAGGTACCCGTCGCCGTGCTCGACCAGCTCGAACTGCTGCTGGACGAACCAGCCGTTCGGCTGGTCGGCGTTGTTGACCATCGTCCGGTCCGGACCGAACGAGACGTACTTGCCGTTCGCCACGGTGCGCAGCGTGACGATGCCCTCGCCCCAGTCGAAGACGTCGAGCTGCTGCGCATCTCCGGCGGAGTCGCCGGTCGCGGCCAGCGGCCCGCCGGCATCCGCGGACGGCGCGGTGACGTACCTGCCGTTCGGCGCCTTCAACGCGATCCGGTCGACGCCCTCGCTGGACGTGACGGTGCCGCCCGCGCCGAGCCGCTCCCTGATGCCGCGCAGCGGGGTGACCTCGTACGGCATCGCGCCGGAGTACCAGTCGGTGTAGAGGGTGTCGGCGAGAGGGCCGACGACGGCGACCTTCCTGGTCTCCGACGCGTTCAGCGGCAGGGCGCCGCCCCCATCACTAGCACTGTTCCGCAGCAGCACCATCGCCTCGGCCGCGGCCCGCCGCGCCAGCCTCTGGTGAGCGGGGCTGTTGACGACGTCCTTGGTGGTGTTTCCGTACGGGCCGCCGCCCGGGTCGAACTCGCCCAGCCGGAACCGGATGCTCAGGACGTGCCGGACGGCGGTGTCGATGTCGGCCTCGGTGAGCAGGCCCTGGTCCAGCGCCTCCCGGATGGCGGCGAGCGTCGCCTCGGGGTTGTTGCCGTCCTGGGTGAAGCTGTCCACCCCGGCCTTGAGCACCGCCGCGTTCGCCTCCGACTGGGTGGCGAAGTACCCCTGGGACCCGGTGAGGTTGTTCGGGGCGAAGGCGTCGGTGACGTTCATCAGCGTCTCGTCGGTCCAGCTCCGCACCTCGTCACCTGCGTCCGGGTGCGCGGTCATCGGGTGCCCGTTGACCAGGTTGTAGGCGGTCATCACGCCGGTCGCCGCGTCGGCGGAGATGGGCATCCGGAACGGTACGTCGCTGTACTCGTGCCGGACCCGCGGGCGGAGATTGGACGAGGTCGTGTCGCGGCGGATCTCGTTGTTGTAGCCGGTGTAGTGCTTGAGCGTGGGCGCGGTCCTGAGGTAGCGCGGGTGGTCGCCGCGCAGCCCGCCCGCGTACGCCGTGGCGGTCGTGCCGGCGAGGTACGGGTCCTCCGAGTAACCCTCCTCGTTGCGTCCCCACCGTGGGTCGCGCAGCGGGTCGACCACCGGCGACCACACGTTCAGGCCCCAGACCCGAGGGTTCTCCTTGTTGTATCCGCGCGCCTCGGTACCGACGGCGGAGCCGACCTGCTTGACCAGCGCCGGGTCCCAGGTGCTCGCGAGGCCGACGGCCTGCGGGAACACCGTGGCGGTGGCCGTCACGACGTCGCCGGTCTCGTAGTGGTTGGTCCAGGCGAGCCCGTGCAGCGCCTCGGTGCCGTTCTTGTTCAGCCGGATGCCGAGCCGCGGGATCTCCGGCTGGTACTGGTGCAGGAAGGCGATCTTCTCGTCGAGGATCAACCGGCCGAGCAGGTCATCGATCCGGGTCTGCAGGGGTAGGTCGGGGTCTCGGAACGGATACGTCTGCTGCGCGCCCGCCGGGCCGGCCACGCCCAGGGTGCCCACTAACGCCATGATTAAAATCGAAGCGATTCGACGAACGGATGAGCGAAATGAATGACGATCCATGTTCATTTCTCCTCAAGCGTAGTTACGTCCCCGCGCCGTACTGGCCCGCGGGGTAAGTCGAGGTGGCAGCAGGGTGGCGGCGGGGACCTCGTGTCCGTCCAGCTTGGCCATGAGCAGCTCGACGGCTCGCTTGCCAAGCTCCTCAGCGGGAATGGTCACCGAGGTGAGCGGGAGCGCCGCCCGCTCGGCGAGCTCGTCGGGGCAGATGGCGACGACCGACAGATCATCGGGTACCCGTAGCCCGGAACGTTGGAAGGCGTCCACCAGCGGCTCGACGATCGGCTCGTTGTGGACGACCACGGCGGTCAGGTTGGGATGCTCGCGCAGCAGCCGCGCGGCCATCTCCCGGGCGGCCTCGGCGGTCGGCTGGCACGGGTGCACCGTGGAGGTAACCCCGTACCGGCGGGCCGCCGCGGTGAAGCCGTCCTCGGTCCGCTGGGCGAAGCCGGTCTCCCGCGCGTAGACCTCGGGCGGCGAGCCGACGAGGCCGACGCACCGGTGCCCGAGCCCTGCCAGGTGCTCGACGCAGACCTCGCCGGCCGCCGTGAAGTCCAGGTCGATGCAGGTGAGGCCGGCGGCATCGGCGGGGAAGCCGATGAGCACCGACGGACGATCCAGCGAGCGCAGCATCGGAACCCGCGCGTCGTGCAGCTCGACGTCCATCACGACGAGCGCGTCCACCAGCGCGCTGTCCGCGACCCGGCGAAGCCCGTCCTCGCCCTCCTCCTGGGTGAGGAGCAGGACGTCGTGGTCGTGCCGGCGGGCCGCGAGTACGACGGAGACCGCGAACTGCATCACGACCGGGACGTGGATGCCGGTGCGCAGCGGGATCACCAGCGCCAGCACGTTGGAGCGATTGCTGGCCAGCGCCCGGGCGCCGGCGTGCGGCCGGTAGCCGAGAAGGCGGATGCTCTCCTGCACCCGCAGCCGGGTCCCCTCGGAGATCGACCGCTTGCCGCTCAGCACATAGGAGACAGTGCTCGGAGACACACCGGCGTGCCGCGCCACATCAGTAATCTTGGTCAAGGTTGTCCGCTCTTGTTGAAGCGCTTCGATTCTCGGATGCTAAACGGGCCGCACAGCGGAGGCAACGGGACGTCCCGCCGAGATCTATGTTGCGGGGGTCGTTTTGTCCGATTCGGACCCCCGCAACATAGATCTCGGCGGGGACTCCCCCAGCGTTACGGTCACCGCCTCGCCGTCGGCGCGGACAAGGGTCCCGTGGGCATGCTCCGTCGCCGTCCCACCGTCCACGGAGGCGACCGATCGGACTCCGACGAGAAGGACCTGCCACGCGCGCGGGACACCGGCCGAACGGCCATGGTCCACCTCGACCCGGACCACGCCGGCCTGCCGTGAGGTCACGAACGTGGTCGCCACGTCACCCGTGACCGTCGGGATCGTGGTAGTTGCCCGAGCGCCGTCGGCCAGCTCGTACGCCTGCAGCGTCACCCCGTCGGCGTAGTCGTAGTCCGGCCGGTCGTCGACCCCACCGACTGGGACGACGGCGCCCGGCCGGACGAGCAGCGGGATGCTCAGGAAGTCGTGCCGCTCCTCCACCCAGCGCGGGCCGTTGACCGGCTCCCCGGTGAGGAAATGCGTCCAGGACCCGGGGGGCACGTAGTAGGAAACCGTCCCCTCGTCCGAGAACACCGGCGCGACCAGCAGGTCGTCGCCGAGCATGTACTGCCGGTCGAGGTAGACGCAGGCCGGGTCGTGTGGGAACGCCAGGGCCATGGCGCGCATCATCGGGACGCCGTCGGTGTGCGCCTGCCGCGCGACCTGGAACAGGTACGGCATGAGACGCGCCTTGAGCTTCGTGAACAGCCGCAGGACGTCGACCGACTCCTCGTCGAACAGCCACGGCACCCGGTACGACGAGTCGCCGTGCAGCCGGCTGTGCGAGGACAGCATCCCGAACGCGACCCAGCGCTTGAACAGCCCCGGCCCGGGTGCCCCCCAGAAGCCACCGATGTCGTGGCTCCAGTAGCCGAACCCGGACATCCCGAGGGAGAGGCCGCCCCGCAGGCTCTCCGCCATCGACTCGTAGGCCGCCGCGGAGTCCCCTCCCCAGTGCACGGGGAACCGCTGTGAGCCGGCGGTTGCCGAGCGCGCGAACACCACGGCCTCGCGATCCCCGCGGCGTTTGCGGAGCACCTCGAAGACCGTCCGGGTGTACAGGTAGGAGTAGTAGTTGTGCATCGGCTCCGGGTCGGAGCCGTCGAAGTAGGCGACGTCGGTGGGGATGCGTTCGCCGAAGTCGGTCTTGAAGCAGTCCACGCCCATGTCGAGCAGGGCGTCCAGCTTCGCCGCGTACCACTCCCGCGCCTCGGGGTTCGTGAAGTCGACCAACGCCATGCCGGGCTGCCACCGATCCCACTGCCAAACGTCGCCGTTCGGTCTCTCCAGCAGGTAGCCGCCGGCCGTCCCCTCGGCGAACAGCTGTGAGCGCTGCGCGATGTACGGGTTGATCCACACGCAGATGCGCAGCCCCCGGGACTTCAGCCGCTCGAGCATGCCTCGCGGATCGGGGAACACCCTGGGGTCCCACTCGAAGTCGCACCAGTGGAACTCGCGCATCCAGAAACAGTCGAAATGGAAGACGGACAGAGGCAGATCGCGCTCGGCCATGCCGTCGATGAAGCCGGTGACGGTCGCTTCGTCGTACGACGTCGTGAACGACGTGGACAGCCACAGGCCGAACGACCACGCCGGCGGCAGCGCCGGCCGTCCGGTGAGCGCCGTGTACTTCCGCAGGATCTCCGCGGGCGTCGGGCCGTAGACGACGAAGTACTCCAGCGACTGGCCCTCGACGCTGAACTGCACGCTGGACATCGCCTCCGAGGCCACCTCGAAGGACACGTGCCCGGGATGGTTGACGAACACGCCGTACCCGGCATTCGTCAGGTAGAAGGGCACGTTCTTGTACGCCTGCTCGCTGCCGGTGCCCGCGTCGGCGTTCCAGATGTCCACGACCTGCCCGTTCTTGACCAGCGGGCCGAAACGCTCGCCGAGGCCGTACACCGCGTCACCGACCCCCAGGTTCAGCCGGTCGCGCACGTAGTGCCGACCGTCGTCGGCGGTCACGAACGCCATGCCGCGGGCGCCGCTGCTGGTGAGCGTGCGTCCCTCCGCCGTGAAGTCGACCCGCCACCCCTCGCCGCGGCTCACCCGGACCGACAGCGCTCCCGAGGTGAGGACTGCCGTCTCGTCGTCGTACCAGACCTCGGTCGACTCCTCGGCGGAGGAGTCCGTGTCGAGCTCGAACCGTGGACCTCTAGGGACCTCGCCGGCGAAGTGGGTGATGGTGACGCCGACGACGTCCGGCATCGGAGCGGAGAGGCCGAGCGTGACCACCGGACCAGAGTCGTGCAGGTCGGCTCGGTGCAGAATGCGCCGGGTCGGCGCGTAGACGGTGAGCGAGCCCGGCGCGACCGCCAGGTCGAGGACCTCGACCGGGTGGTCGGCCTCGAATCCCGGCCGCATCCTGTAGCCGTCGCCGAACTTCACTTGATCGCCCCCACACACGGTGACCCCGCGCGTAAGTGTTCGCTGGAAGAACAGGAAGAAGACCACGGCCGGTACGATGCCGAGCAACGCCGAGGCGCTCGACGTGGTGGCGTCCATGAGCCGCTGCCCCTGCAGGACACCGAGCGCGACCGGGACCGTCTGGTTCTCGTTCGAGATCAGCATCACCAGCGGGATGAAGAACTCGTTCCACGTCCAGATGAAGAAGAAGATCAGCAGCACGGTGAGCGTGGGCCGGCTGATCGGCACCACTACCCGCCACAACACCTGCCACCTGTTGGCCCCGTCGATCCGCGCCGCCTCAAGGATCTCCCTGGGGAACGTGCCGAGGACCGACGACAGCAGGTAGGTACCGAAGGCGCTCTGGAAGACCGTGAAGATGACGATCACGCCGAGCCGGGTGTCGTACAGGCCCACCTGCTTCCACAGGTAGTACAGTGGGTAGACGAGGGCCTCCTGCGGCAGCATGGCCGCCAGCAGGAACACCACGAGCAGCGACACCCGGCCCTTCACCCTGCCGATGCCGATCGCGTAGGCGTTCAGGATCGACAGGAACACCGCGACTACCGCGACGGAGCCGCTGATGACGACGCTGTTGAGCAGCTTCTGGCCGAAGTCGACGCGGTTCCAGAAGTCGACGATGCCCTGCAGGTACAGGCCCTCGGGCAGGGCGAGCGGGCCCCGGGACGCGTACTCCGCGGGCGACTTGATCGCGTTGAGGACGACGATGACGAACGGGATCAGCATGACCACGGCAAGCACGACGAGTGCCAGCAACATCGCGTACGTCGAAGGATCGCGCCGACCCTTTCGCCTGACGGCCACCTCGACCGGAGTCCTTGCGGACACCTTGACCGGCATCGTGCTCACTATTGGCTCGCCTCCCGCTCGTCCCTGGTCTGCACCCGCAGGAACGCGATGGTCAGCACGACTATGACGAGGGTGAGCACGGTGGCGATCGCCGACCCGTAGCCGACCTGGGTCCGCTCGAAGAAGTTCTGGTAGGAGAAGTACGACGGCACGTTCGTCGCCCCGCCCGGGCCTCCCTTGGTGAGCACGTAGATCGGCGCGAAGATCTTCAGCGCGAAGATGGTGGTCCACAGCAGGACCACGTAGGTCTCGGGCCGGAGCTGCGGGACCGTGACGTGCCAGAACCGCTGCCACCACGACGCGCCGTCCATCTCGGCCGCCTCGTAGAGCTCGGGATCGACCCGCTGCAGGCCAGCCATGAAGATGACGAGGGGGAAGCCGATCTGGATCCACACCATGATCCCCATCACGCTGGGCAGCGCGAAGTTGGGGTCGCCCAGCCAGTCCTGCGCCAGTGCCCCCAGGCCGATCCTGGTGAAGAGCGCGTTGAGCGCACCGTAGCTCGGGTGGAGTATCCACCCCCAGACGACGCCGGCGACGACGATCGGCAGCACCTGCGGCAGGTAGAAGCACGCGCGCAGCACGCTGGCCGGGCGGGGGCCGAACCGTTTGGCGACGAAGTCGAACAGCGCGGCCGCCAGGATCAATCCGATGATCGTCGGCACGATCGCCATCGCGACGATCATGCCGAGGTTGTTCCGGAAGGACGTCCAGAACGTCGGGTCGACGAACAGCCGCGTGTAGTTGTCCAGGCCTATCCACTCCGGCCGGCCGACGCCGGGCCACCGGGTGAAGCTGACCCCGAGGTTCATGAAGAGCGGCACGACGATGACGCCGAGCACGAGCAGGGCGCTGGGGACGAAGTAGAGCAGGTACGAGCCGCGCTCACGGGACCGTTCGACGCGGCTCGTACCGGCTGGGTGTGCCATGGGAGTCATTGACCGATGTTGGCGAGGTTCTCCTCGTACGGCTTCGCGATCTCGTCGAGGGCCTGTTGCGGCGTGGCGCTGCCGTTGATGAGCTTCTGTGTCGCCGACACGAGCACGTCGTAGTAACCGGGCGCCGGCCAGTCCGGGTAATAGGCCAACCCGTCGGCGTCGGCCAGCGTGGTGAAGTTGTCGATGAGCTCCTTGCTCTTTTCGTCGGTGATCGCCGAGGTGTCGGCGGCGACCGGAACGCCGCCGGTGTTCCCGAGCGTGTTCTGGATCTCCTTCTTCATCGTGATGTCGATGAAGTCGTAGGCGAGGTCCTTGTTCTCGGAGTTCTGCGGTACGACCCACAGGTTGCCGCCCGACCCGGCGCTCATCGTGTTGCCCGGCCATAGGAACGTGCCCCACTCGAAGTCCTTGATCTCGTCCTGGAACCGTCCGTACCACCAGCTGCCGGAGACCAGGATGGGGAACTTGCCGGAGATGAACGCGACTCCCATGTTCTCCGCGTCGATTCCGGCCGAGTTCTTGGCGATGTAGCCCTTCTTTACCCAGTCGGCGAACGTGGTAGCGCCGTACGTCCAGGCGGCGTCGTGGAAGTTGACCTTCCCGGTGTAGCGCTGGAAGTTGTCCACCCAGGCACGGTCCGCCCTGCTGAGCGCGAGCTGGTAGAGGATCTGCTGGGCCGGGTATTCCTTGCCGCCGACGGACAGCGGCGTGATGCCCTCCTCGACGAAGGTGTCCATCGCCGCGGTGAACTCCTCCAGCGTGGTGGGCACCTTGACGCTGTGCTCGTCGAACATGTCCTTGTTGTAGTAGACCATCACGTACTCGGCGTAGTTCGGGATCCCATACCAGTTGCCGGACCCCATCACGCCGCGCGCGTCGTACCTGGAGGTGGTCTGCAGGTTCGGGCTGAGCAGCTTGTCCCAGCCGCGCTCGGTCACCTCCGCCGTCATGTCGGTGAGCAGCCCCTGCTTGGACAGCAGGCCAGCCGTCGCGTTGCCCTTGTTGTACTCCATGATGTCCGGGGCTTCGGAGGAGTTGAGGACCATGGGCGCCGTCTTCTGGATCTGCTCGAAGCCCTTCGCCTCTACCTTGACCTTCACCCCGGGGTGGGTGGCCTCGAACTGCTTGATGGCCTCGGCCCAGGCGACGCCCATGGCGCTGTTCGGTGCCTCGTAGTGCCAGAGCCTGAGCGTCTTGGCCTCGGAGCCGGAGTCGCCGGAGCCGCCGGAGCCGCCGCAGGCGGCCAGCGCCATGGTTCCCGCGACGAGCGCCGCGGTCAGCGCGGCACCCCTTCCTAACCTCAGCATGGGGTCCCTCCAGGATCGTTGTCGAAGCGCTTCGATGGCGAAGCTAGGACCCGGGAGGATACGCGTCAAGGGGACCAAGGTCCCTGATGTCTTGTCGGTGGCTCCTGACAGACTCGTCGCTACCGAGCAGGAGGACTGGACGATGGCCGGCGCATCCGTTCCCAAGCACTATTCACCGAGGTGGAGCGACGACACCCGGGTCGATCCCCCGGCCGTGGGCGACGAGCGGGAGATCCTGAGTTCCTTCCTGGACTGGCACCGGGCGACCTTCGAACTCAAGTGCGCCGGTGTGCCACCGGAGCGGCTTTCCGAACGATCAGTGCCGCCGTCGTCGTTGTCCCTGCACGGTCTGGTGCGGCACCTGGCCGGCGTCGAGCGTTGGTTGTTCCGCATACAGTTCGCCGGCGAGGACGTACCGATGCTCTACTACTCCGACGACGACCCCAACCAGGACTTCGACACCCTGGACGGCGACATCGACGAGGTCTTCGAAGTCTGGCGAGCCGAGTGTCGGCTTTCCAGGGAGATCGTGGCCGCCGCGGCGTCGCTGGACCAGACCGGGATCAGGAAGAGGACCGGCGAACCGTTCTCGCTGCGCTGGCTCATGGTGCATCTGATCGCCGAATACGCCAGGCACAACGGCCAGGCGGACCTGCTGCGCGAACGCATCGACGGCGCCGTCGGGGTGTAGCGCCGGAGCGCGCGTCTGACAGGATGGGCGGGTGTCGGCACCAGATCCTGTGGAGCTGCGCGCGTACCTCGATCAGGTGCTGATCGGCGGACAGGAGGGACGGCCGATCGTCGTCGCCGGCTACGACCCGGCGTGGCCGGACCGATTCCGCAGCGAGCGCGGCAACATCGTGAAAGCTCTCGGGCCGCGTGCGCGTCATGTCGAACACATCGGCTCCACCGCCGTCCCCGGGCTGGCGGCCAAGCCCATCATCGACATCCTGCTCACCGTCGACGACGTCGAGGAGGAGGCGGCGTACCGACCGGCCCTCGAGCGGGCAGGTTACGTGCTGCGCGTACGCGAACGCGGCCATCGGATGTTCCGCACCCCGGAAAAAGACGTCCACCTGCATGTCTTTCCGGCCGACGGCCCCGAGGCACGAAGACACCTGCTGTTCCGGGACTGGCTGCGGGAGTCACCGGCCGACCGCGACGGCTACGAGCGGGTGAAGCGCGACCTTGCCGGGCGGGATTGGGAGGACATGAACTTCTACGCCCAGGCGAAGAACGAGATCGTTGCCGACATTCTGGCCCGTGCCGAAAAGATGGGCGGCGGAGACGGCGTGGCGGGCGGCCCGTCCACCGGACCGCCCGCCAGGGCGTCAGTGAGCCGAGAACTGGTAAACGGTGGTGGATCGGAACTTCTCCCCCGGCCGGAGCACCGTCGAGGGGAAGTCCGGATGGTTCGGCGAGTCCGGGAAGTGCTGGGTCTCCAGGGCGAACCCGTCGCCTTGCCGGTACATCTTGCCGCCGGTGCCGATCAGCGTGCCGTCGAGGAAGTTGCCGGAATAGAACTGCATCCCGGGTTCGGTGGTGAAGATCTCCAGGACCCGCCCGCTCTCCGGGTCGCTCACCCGGGCGGCCCGGGCCAGCCGCTTGTCGTCGCGACGCTTCAGCACCCAGTTGTGGCCGTAGCCGCGCCCGATGACAAGCTGCTCGAAGTTGTCCCGGATCCGCTCCCCGATCGGATGCGGAGCCGTGAAGTCCAGCGGCGTACCGGCGACGGGAGCGATCTCCCCGGTCGGGATCAGTGTCTCGTCGACCGGCGTGTAGTGCCGGGCGTCGATCTGCATCAGATGGTCCAGGATGGAGCTCGTGCCCTCGCCCTGCAGGTTGAAGTACGAGTGGTTGGTCAGGTTGACGACAGTCGGCGCATCGGTGCTGGCGCGGTAGTCGATGCGAAGCCTGTTGGTGTTGGTCAGGGTGTAGACGACCCCTACCGTGAGGGTGCCCGGATAGCCCTCCTCGCCGTCCGGGCTGGCGTAGGCGAGCTCGAGACCGACACCACGGTCCGACGGCGGCACCGGCGTCGCGTCCCACACCCTCTTGTCGAAGCCCTTGAGGCCGCCGTGCAGGCTGTTCTCCCCGTCGTTGGCCGCCAGCGTGTACTCCTCGCCGTCCAGGGTGAACGAGGCGCCGCCGATGCGGTTGGCGTACCGCCCGATGATGGCGCCGAAGTACGGGGAGTTGCGCTCCACGTAGTCGTCCAGTGTGGCGAATCCGAGAGCCACGTTGGTGAACCGGCCACGGCGATCGGGCACCTCGATGGACTGGACGATCCCACCGTAGGTGAGGATTCGTACCTTCATCCCACGGGCGTTGACCAGCGTGTAGCGCTCCACCTCCGTGCCTTCGGGAGTCGTACCGAACGGCTCCGACTCGATGCTTGCCTTACCTGACGGCAGGGGGGGTGCCGCCGGCGCGGCGGACACCGTCCCACCGACCACACCGACCGACAAAACCATCGCCGCCGCTAACCGAGCCGGCCCGGCAAGCCGGCGACGCGAGCGTGCTTCGTTCATGCCAACCTCCGTTCGGGTCTCCGCATCGTGCCGAGCACACCGATCATCGAAGCGCATCGACGGCCGGTCAACCGTTCACTTGCGGCCGACGCCCGCCCACAACCAGAAGGTCTCCATGGCCTCGGGGGTCTCGGGTCGCCACCGGTCGACCGGCACGACGCCCGGCTCCAGGACGCTGAACCCGTCGAAGAATCGCCCGACCTGGTCACGGCCCCGAAATTTCGCCTTGGCCGCGCCCGGCGAGCGGTCCACTACCTCGACGAACTCCTTCGCCCTTGCCGGATCGGCGTCTCCGGTCAGATGGGACAAGATCAGGTAACTGCCCGGCACCACGAGGTCGCGGAAGCGGGCGACGAGCCCGTACGGGTCCTCCTCGTCGACGACGAAATGCAGCATGCCCAGTATCAGTACGCCGAGCGGCCGGTCGACATCGACGAGCTCCCGTACCTCGGGATCAGCGAAGATCGCTTCGGGTTCCCGGACGTCCGCCTGAACGACGGTGACCGACCCGCTGTCGCCGAGCAGCGCACGACTGTGTACGAGCACGATGGGGTCGTTGTCGACGTACACCACGCGGGCCTCTGGCGCCACCGCTTGGGCAACCTCGTGGGTGTTCTCGGCCGTCGGCAGACCGGAGCCGATATCGAGGAACTGCCGGATGCCCGCTTCGGCCACAAAGCGGACGGCACGCTTGAGGAACGCGCGGTTGGCCCGGACGCTTTGGCGTGCCTCCGGCACAACAGCCAGAATTTTCTCGGCTAACTCGCGGTCGGCGGAAAAGTTGTTCTTGCCGCCGAGCCAGTAGTCATACACCCGCGCCGCGTGCGGGACGTGGGTCTTCAGGTCGCAGGGAGAAGCCCACTCCTCGTCTTCCATATGGCTAGGTTAGCCCGCGGGTTCGTTGCCCGGCTTCCATTTCATGCTGCAGCCCATGCTGGGGCTGTGCGGCTCCGGTACGGACCGGCCGGCGAGCACCGCGTCGATGGCCGAGCGCAGCGAGTCTCCGGTCACCGGCACGCCGTTGCCGGGACGTGAGCCGTCGAACTGGCCGCGGTAGGCAAGCCGGCGTTCGCCGTCGTAGAGGAAGAAGTCGGGAGTGCACACTGCCCGGTACGCCTTCGCGACCTCCTGTGTCTCGTCGTAGAGGTACGGGAAGGTGAAGCCCGCCCGTCGGCGCTGCTCGGCCATCCCGGGCGGCGCATCGTCGGGGTAGCTGTCAACATCGTTGCTGCTGATGCCGACCGCGGCGAGCCCTTGGTCGGCGTACTCGCTCAGCATCTTGCCGAGGACGGCCTCGACGTGACGCACGTACGGACAGTGGTTGCACAGGAAGACGACCAGAAGAGCCGGTGCGTCCGCGAAGTCGGACAGCCGCACCGTGCGGTCGTCGACCGACGGCAGCGCGAAGTCCGGTGCCGGGGTACCGAGCGGAACCATCTGTGACGTCAGTGCCATGCGTCCATGCTGCCAAGGACGGGAGGAAAAGAGAATCGAGCAAAGAGAATCAGTGCGCGGCCCAGTGGCGGCGGAGATGCGGGACGAGGTCGGCAGCACGTTCGTCGGGGAAGAACAGCTTCGCGCCCTCGATCTCGACGACCTCGGTGACACCGGGGAACGTGTCGCGCAGCCAGTACGCCCAACTCACGTCGAAGAAGGTGTCGCCGGTCCCCCAGACGACGAGGGTGGGCACGTGGAGCTTCCGCAGGTCGGGCTCGATGGCGACGAGGTCGGCCGCCCGCAGCGAGCTGAGGAATCGCTCGAACTCGCGGGCGTTCTCCGGTGTGCCGCTGATCGGCGCGAAGTAGGCGGAAAGGGTCTCCTCGCTGATCTTTTCGGGATGCTCGTAGCCGGGGCCGAGGTTCGCCCGCACCAGCTCGAGGTTGTCCTTCGCCTTCAGGACGAGCGGGGCGAGCTCGCCGCGTTCGGCCAGCTCGACTGTTGGCTTGAAACCCTCCGGCGGGAGGTTGTCGTGGGTGTCGCAGTTGGTGAGGGTCATGGTGCGAAGCCGTTCCGGATGGCGTACGGCGAAGACCTGTGCGACGGCGCCGCCCGTGTCGTTGGCGACCAGGTCGACATCGGTCAGCCCCACCGCGTCGCAGAGGTCCTCGATCGCCTCGGCCAGGGCGGGAAGCGAGAGGTCCTGGTCCGGTCGGGCCGGCGACCGGCCATGCAGCGGAAGGTCCACCGCGACGCAGCGCCGCTCGGCGCTGAGCGGTTCGACGACGTTGCGCCACAGGTAGCCGTTGGTGCCGACGCCGTGCACGAACAGGGCGACTCGACCCGTCCCGACGTCGAGGTAGCCGATGTCTCCAGACCTGGTAGTCGCGGTGTAGCGGTGTGCGTCGAATTCCTCGAGGTTCACGTTGCTTCTTCATGGCCCGGTGGGCGATCGTGGTTACGTACCGATAGTCGGTACCTTCTAGACCAACCGTCGGTATGTCAATCCCCCGGTATGAATAGGACATGAACAGAAAGGTCGAGCAGGGACGGGTGACACGCGAGCAGCTGGTGGCGACCGCCACCCGGCTGTTCGCGGACCGCGGCTACGAGGACACCTCGATCGAGGCGGTTCTGCATGAGTCCGATGTGAGCCGCGGTGCGCTCTACCACCACTTCGCCGGGAAGGAGGCGCTGTTCGAAGCCGTATTGGACGCGGTCGGGGTCAAGATCAAAGAGGACTTGGCGGCCGTGACCGGGGATACCGACGACGCCGTCGCGGCCCTGCGCGCGGGCTGTCTCGCATGGATCCGGCTCGCCACCGATCCGGTGGTGCAGCGCGTCCTTCTGATAGACGCGCCGTCGGTCCTGGGCTGGCAGCGCTGGCGGGAAAGGGACGAGCGAGACACCCTGGGCATGCTGAAGATCGCTCTTCGGGCCGCTGCCAAGGCCGGGCGCCTGCGCACCGAGCTCGTCGACCCGTTCGCCCACATGTTGCTCGCCGCCCTCAACGAGATCGCGTTCGTCATCGCCCGGGCGGAGGATCCCGACTCGGCCGGCCGTGAGGGCCAGGCCGCGGTGGAAGAGCTACTCGAGCGACTGCTCGGACCGGCACAGTGAACGGCAAGGCTGATCCGAAAGACTGACCCACAAGACTGACCCGCAGGGAGGACGCATGAGGGCCGTGGCGACGGAGTTTCTGGACCGGCTGGCGATCCGTGAGGTGGTGGAGAACTGGGTGGTGTGGCGGGACGCCGGTGACTGGGAGCGGTTCGCGACGGTGTGGCATCCCGAGGGATGGATGATGGCCACCTGGTTCCAGGGCCCGGCGGCGGAGTTCATCCGGGTGAGCCGGGAAGGCTTCGAGCGCGGCGTGCGGATCCTGCACTTCCTCGGCGGATCGTCGGTCGACGTGGCCGGCACGCGGGCGGTCGCCCAGACCAAGATGACGATCTCCCAGCGCGCGCCGGTGCACGAGGTGGAATGCGACGTGGTGTGCACCGGGCGGTTCTACGACTTCTTCGAGCGACGCGAGGACCGCTGGGCGATCGTGCTGCGGCAACCGATCTACGAGAAGGACCGGCTCGACCCGGTGGATCCGGCCGCGCAGTTGCGCCTGGACCCAGCGGTGCTGGAGGGGTTCCCGGCCGGGTACCGGCACCTGGCGTACCTGCAGCACGGGCTCGGATTCGAGGTCAAGCGGGACATGCCCGGGCTCACCGGCCCCGAGGTCGAGGCGGTGTACGAGCGCGGCGCGGCCTGGCTGTCCGGCGCCCCACTATGAGCGGCCCGACCGCACTCGTCCGGAGTCCATGCGGAAGGTCACGGACACCCGTGTCCCCTCGCGTGGACCTCCCACCGTGTGGAACGGTCGACCGTCCTCGACGCCGGCGAGCCCCGGACCACGCAGCAACACGAGGCTCCCCGGAACCGTCGGCCACTCCTCGACGACCTCTCCGCCGCGGTCCCTGCACAGCGCGAACGGCGCCGAACCGCCCGTGGTGAACACAGCGACGAGGTAGCTGTGTCGCTTCCCGTCGCGGTGCGGCGAGATTCCGAGGGAGCCGGCCGGGTAACGCTGCACCGCCACGTCGTTGGGATGCCAGCGGTCGAGGCCCTCGATGCCCCTGCCGTGGTCGCGTACCCGGCGTACCAGTTCGTCCCGCAGCTCACCGACGGCGGGATAGGTCTCCATGTCCCCCCGGACGGCCAGCAGCTCGGCCTGCTGGCGCACGCCATACGGGCCGACCTCCTCGGGAAGCCTCTCGAACGGCCCGGCCTCCGTCTCCCGCCGGAGCCGCCGCCGAAACCTCTCGTCCAGGGCCTGCGGAAGGAAGGCGGCACCAGCCTCCAGCATCGCCCACAGCGGCCGGCGAAGATCCAAGGTCGGCGAAAGCGCGCTCATCCTCACCAGGATGACATCGGTGATCGTGTCGCCGTGATCGTGTCCGGGTTGGGATCTTCGTGGAGGCGGCCGTCCCGCCCGCGGTCGCCCTTCTCGCGGGCGGCTCGCGGCCCCGTACCCGGGCCGGCCGCGGCCGAGGCGCGTCACGCGGCCGGCGGGTGACAGGGGTCTCGTACGTACCACAGATGGTCGGCCGCGCCTACGACGAGCCGCGATACCTCGGCGGGATCGACAGGTGCACCCTGGTACGTCAGCACGGACGGCGCCCGGTTCTACCGCGCCGGCCACGGCACCTTCGAACGCGACCGCAAGCGACAGCTGGTGCCGCTGGATCGGCAGCGGGCCCGCTACCTCAGGCTAGAGGCCGACTACGGCTTCGACGGCCTCGCCGCCTCCGAGATCCAGGTCTACAGGAAGAGCCGCTGACCGCGTTAGTGGGTGGCCGTCCCGCGGGCCACGGGCCGACTCACCACATGCGTTCGAACCAGGCGACGCCGTGCTGCCCCCTCTCCTCATATCCCATCCGATCCGAATGGGATATGAGGAGAGGGGGCAGTCCTAGGCCCCCGGGGAGGCAAAAATCGTCCTCCTCGCGGGGGTTGTCATCACCTCCGCCCGGCGTCTCGGCGGGCCCGCCGTCGATCACCTCGACCCGCGCAGCCGAACCGTTGAGGCAGAGGACGACGGTGAACTGACCCCCCGAGCCCGACGACGTATGCCGGATGGCATTCGTGGCGGTCTCCGTAACGCACAACAGGACGTCCTCGAGGGTCGCCTCGGGGCAGTCATGCCGTTCTCCCAGGTGGCGCCGGACGAAGTCCCGGACCAACCGGACCTGGCTGGGCTCGCCCCGGAACGTGCGGCGCACCGCCTGCATCCGGACGGGAGCCGTCGCCGTTCCGTTCACCGCGCACGCCCCGGGGACACCCGAGGCGCATCAGGCCGTTGACAGACAACGGACCATGCTTTCCCCCCTTTGTGCACGACCTTTCACCTCCGGTCAGTCGAATCCCCCCGACCTGGCGATACACGATCCAGGTCACTCGTAGACTGCGGGTCGGTCACCTGGTGTGTATAATGATGGTGCAAATTCCCTTCGGGTGCAATATGTTCGCGCGGGAAGGTTGCACCGCCGAAAAGGGAGGAGAGACAGCCACGTGCCCGTATCGCCGAGCATGCGGCGACGTCGCCTCGCCGCTGAACTGCGGCGACTGCGCGATCAGTCGAGCCTGTCGATCGCCGACGTGGCCGACAACCTGAACTGGCAGGAGTCAAGACTCTCCCGGATCGAGACCCGCCAGCTCGGCATCTCCGCCACGGACCTGCGGAAGTTGCTTGATCTCTACGGGGTCAAGGACCGCGCGCATCAGAACGAGCTGCTCGAGCTGGCGCGGCGCGGCAACGAACGCGGCTGGTGGCAGGTGTACGGCAGCCGCGTCGTCCCCAACGAGTACGCGAACTTGATCGTCTTGGAGGAGGAGGCGGCGACCATCCGGACCTACGAGCCGGAGCTCGTGCCGGGTCTGCTCCAGACGCCGGACTACGCCCGTGCTGTCATCCGGGCCTTTCGGCCGACCGACACGACGGAAGAGATCGACCGCCGCGTGGAGGTCCGGTTGGAGCGTCAGGAGATTCTCGACCGCGACAACCCGCCTCCGCCGCAGATCCACGTCGTGCTGAACGAAGGCGTCCTGGCCCGGCGGGTCGGCGGAGCCAAGGTCATACGGGGCCAGCTCGAATACCTCATGCAGGAGCGCGACCGGGCGAACGTCGTCGTCCAGGTGCTCCCGCAGACCGCCGGCGAACATCCGGGCATGGTGGGGCCGTTCACCATGCTGACCTTCCTCGATCCCGGTGACCACGGCGTGGTCAACGTGGAGAACGCCATGGGCGCACTCTTCTTGGAAAAGCCAGAGGATCTTCGGACGTATGAGGAGATCTGGAACGCGGTCCTGGCCAAGGCGCTGTCGCCGGCCGACTCGCGTGCCTTTCTTAAAACCTATTCATTGCGGTAAGCGACCAGCAGCGAGGGGGATAGCGACGAGGGGAGAGCGTGGAACGATGACTGCAGATCTTTCTCAGGCCACGTGGCGGAAGAGCAGCCGCAGCGGTCAACAAAATTGCGTCGAGGTTGCCGGCAATCTGACGGACAGCGTTGCGGTACGTGACTCAAAGAACCGCAAAGGACCGGCGCTGGTCTTCACCCGCGACGAGTGGGCTGTGTTCGTCGCCGAGGTGAAGGGCGGGCTGTTCGACCGCGGGTAGGGGCCCATGCCTGCACAAGAAGAACAGAGGAGTCGAGGTGCAACCGGAAGAGAACCTCCAGATCGACCCTACGGTGCCCACCGTGGCCCGCGTTTACGACTACTACCTCGGAGGTACCGACAATTACGAGGCGGACCGCATACTTGCCGCCCAGATCGACGAGCTGCTGCCCGGGACACGCGGCCTGGCGCTCAACAACCGGCGGTTCCTGGAGCGCATCACCCAGTTCCTCGCCTCGGACTGTGGTATCCGGCAGTTCATTGATCACGGGTCGGGTCTGCCGACTCAGAACAACGTCCACCAGATTGCGCAGCGGGTTCATCCCGACGCACGCGTCATCTACAACGACAACGACTCCATCTGCGCCGTTCACGGGCAGAGGCTGCTCGCCGACGACGACAGCACCGCCTTCATCCTGGCGGACATGCGGGACACGGATATCATCCTGAACCACCCCGACACCAAACGTTTGATCGATTTCAGCGAGCCGGTCGCCGTGTTGTTCAATTCGGTACTGCACTGCATTCCCGACCGTGACGACCCGATCGGCCTGGTGCATCGGGTGATGGACCGCGTCGCCCCCGGCAGTTACCTGGCGCTCGCCCACCTGGTGAGCGACGACCCGGACATGCGCCGAAAGCTGACCGACCTCATGCTCGGGGCCACCCAGGGCAATTGGGGACGCCTGCGGACGGTGGACGAGGTGCGACCCTGCTTCGACGGACTGGAGGTCATAGAGCCGGGGCTCGTGGAGCTGACGACCTGGCGGCCCGACGACCGCCGACAGGAACAGACGTGGGACATGATCGAGTTCCCGGGGTTCCGCAGCTGATGTAGTGGGATAGTCCGCGAGTTCGCGGGTTGACGTGCGGGAACGTGCCGTTGGCTGTTGTGACGGCGTGTATCTAGGGGTTGGGGTTCGCTTTGGTCAGTGGCTCGCTGGGCTGAGCT
>WHSR01000076.1 GCA_009379995.1 Streptosporangiales bacterium | reverse complement strand
CTTCGAACCGCGACCCTGGCATGAGGATTCCCCTCAGTTTCCAAAGACCTGGACCCCAGGTGTGGGGACCGGCAACAAGTGGGGTCCTCTCAGCCCAGAGGTACAGACCCGTTGACGACGTCCACGAAGGCCACCGGCCGGACGCAGCGGGATTGATCTCTAGGTGATCCGTAGCGAGGAGTTGACGATGTCGAACCCGAGCCAGGTAGCTCAGTCAGAGATCGGTGCGCGCCGACCCGTTCTGTCGCGGGAGGAACGTGAGCGCCGGTGGCAGCGGACAAGACGCCTTATGGAGGACTTGGCCGTAGACGCCCTCATCGTCGCAGGCCTGACGGGGCGGGAGCGGTACGACGGATACCTGATGAATGAATCCGTCAACGGAATAGTGGTCTTCCCTGCTTCGGGCGACCCGGTCGTGCTCACATGGAGTTCACATCGGTACTCGCGTAGGCTGGGGAAGGCTCTTGAAGGGTACAAGTTTTGGATCGAAGATATGCGGAGCGGGGCGTTCGGTCCGAACCTGGTGAGCGTCCTGCGCGAAAAAGGATTGGACACCGGCCGGGTCGGGGTCGTCGGCGTCGAGACGCGGGCCCTCGCCGACATCGAGGGCATCGTTCCGTACAAGACGTGGTCGCACGTCGTCACGAGCTTGCCATCGTGCGAGTTTGTTGATGTGTCGGATGAGTTCTGCCGAATGATGCTGATCAAGAGCGCGGAGGAGATCAATCTCGCTCGGTTCTCGGCAAGTATCGGGGAATCCGCCTGCCACCGATTGCTCGAGGCGGTCGAACCTGGCGTCGACGAAGCATATCTGTACGCGGAGGTAATGCATGAGATTTATCGCCATGCCGCTGCGTCCATCCTTCCGTTCATGATCCTGTGGACGGGTCCAGAGGTGAGCGGTTGGGGTCAACCTCTTTGGACGTACTGGGGAGGAGACACCCGCAGCATCGAAGTCGGCGACACTGTCGAAGCGGAAATGTTTCCGACTTACGGAGGCATAGAGACGCAGCAGCAGATGACTATCGTGGTAGGCGAGCCGGACGATCGGCGTCGAGAACTGGCGGATGTGGCGGAGCGGTCCTATCAGGCTGGGCTTGCCACCCTGCGTCCGGGGGCTACGTTCCGGGAAGTGTACGAAGCCATGGAGGTTCCGCTGCGTGAGGCGGAGTGTTGGCACCTGACACCACTGATCCACAGTGTGTCGCCGCTGATCTGGGTGGGGCCTTTCCCGGTCGGGTTGGAACACATGCCTGGCGGCCACCGATACAAGAGCCAGACCACCGCCGGGATGTGGGGCCAGGACTTGGCGATCGAACCCGGGATGCTATTCGCGTTCGAGCCCAATGCGAGCAAGGAGCGGCATCGGGTCAACATTGGGGGGACGGTGTTGGTCACCGAGGTCGGTTGTGAGGACTTGAACTCTCTTCCGCTAAAGATGCGATACGTGTCCGTGTGAAAGGAAACGAGCGCTGTGATGAACCACGAGCAACCAGACGGACCCAAGCTGCCGGATCAGCTCCCGGTCAAGGTCCACACCATGCAGACGGTCGTGCAGGCAGTGGGCGGGCAGGAGAAGGTGGCGCGGTACCGCGACTTCGAGATTTGGTGCGACGAGCCGGAATATCTCGGCGGAGAGGACAAGCACCCCCAGCCGCTGACGTACCTGGCGGCGGCCGTCGGTTTTTGACTGCTCACCCAGCTGATGCGGTTCGCATCAATGCACAAGAAGCACATCACCAACGCTGAGTGCAGGACGGAATTCGACATCTGGCGTGAGGGCTCCGTTCGACGGGGGACCATCAGCGCAGGGGTCAGCGAGTTCCGAACGCACTTCGTCGTCGAGTCTCCGGAGTCGGATCGTGACGTGGAAATGCTTATCCGGCTTGCCAAGCGGGGCTGCTTCGCAGAGCAGCTCGTACAAAACGCCGTGCCCCTGCGAAGCACCTACTCAGTCAACGGCCGCGACGCGCAGATCGAGCTCTGAGCGCGCCGCTGCCGCTGCTCACCAGCCCTCGTCCGGGACCGGCTCCAACCACTCTTCGTGGAGGTCGGCGGTGACGAAGTCACGGCTCGGGCGCCCAGTCAGGTCCTGGAGCGCGAAGCGTACTGTGCACAGCGGTGGATAGAGGTCACGGTGATCGAGCGGGTTCGGGATCTGGCCGTGAAGAGCCACCACCATCCCGATCCTTCCACGCACGTAGGCAGGCGTCCTCGGGTTGCCGTCCGGCCGGTCGCGGAGCACGCGCACCCGGTCCCCAACCGAGTAACGGTGGCTGGGCTGAGACGCCCCCTTGTCCATCATGCGAGGGTTGAGGGTGTGCGCGCCTCGGCCGCCCCCACGAGGCTCTCGAGCGTCACGAGCTCGGCCAACTTCTCCTCACTCAGTCCCTCGGTTCCCTCAGGTCGCCGCGGCAGGACCATCCACCGGACATCTGAGGTGCTGTCTCGCACCACGATCGACCGCTCGGCCGGCACCTCGAATCCGAACGTCTCCTTCAACATGGCTCGGGGGTCATCGATGATTCGCTGCTTGTACTCGTCGGTCCGGTACCACCAAGGCGGGTCGCCCAGGAGGTCGTGGGGGTAGCAGGAGCAGAGCGTGCAGACGACAACGTTGTGCTCGTGCTCGGTGTTCTCTGCGACGCCGAGCTTGCCGAGCCGCCCCGGAGGGAGGTCAAGCTCGCGTGCCGCTTCGCGGCCGGCCTCCAGCAGGCGCTGCTTAAACCCGGGATCCACCCAGGCGCGCGCCACGAGCCTGGCACCGTTGCGGTATCCCTGGCTCCTGACAGCCTGACGGCGCTGCTCAAGCTGATCCTCGGTGATCTCCCCTGCGGCCAGCAGTGCACGAGTGAACGCGTCAAGCAGTTCCTGGCATTCGAAGAGCTGAAGCCCAAGCTGGACCATCCGCTCCTCGAGCGACCCCGCGTAAGTCCGCTTGGCGATCCGGAAGAACCCGTCGTAATCGCCGCGCTCGCGCCGCATGTCCTCAATGACCACATCGGCAGACCGCATAGGCACCATGACCGTCGCGATTCCCCTCACCAGCGCGTCGAGCCGGTCCTCAAGCATGCGGACGCGCTGCTCGAGGTCGGCGGAAGCGGCCTCGTTTCGCTGATCCCCGGCCGTCGGGCTCCCCGCCTGCATCAGGTCGTGCAGGCTCACCACCCCGCGACGTATGAGGTTGAGCACCCGCGGCTCGAGACGCTTGGTGCGGAAGTACTCCAGGTCGGCGGCCACCGCTCCGACCCGATACCCCGGATCCGTCAGGTGAGTACGGTGGGCGCCTGACTGGCCCGTCATCCTCTGGGTCTCCTCTCGGCGGCATTGCCGTCCAGCAGCAGATCGGCTGCGCGCCTCCCCAGAATCATCGATCCTGGCCCCTCTGGTCAACGCGGCTCGAGGACACCCTGCGCGCCGCGGCTCACCAGACACCAGCGACCTCACACCGCCCGACACCCGTCCGCTATGCGTCCGTGAACACTGACAAACCCTGGGACGCGGTGAAACATCGTGGGACCCGGCTGGGGTACCAGCGACCCGCGATTCCGCAGGTCACTGGGCGTTTCCGCTGGTGGTGGCAGGTCCAGGATTCGAACCTGGGTAGGCTGAGCCGACGGTTTTACAGACCGCTCCCTTTGGCCGCTCGGGCAACCTGCCAAGTGCCGTGCTCCCCACGGCTGGGATCAGGATAGCGAACCGGAGGGCCGGGCATGTGCCCACCCGGACCAAGTGTGGATCCCGCGGTGCCCGGCCGGCGCCGCATTGCCGCAGGGTCGACCATTCGTGAAACGCGCTCGGCCCACTCGGCATAGTTACCATTATCGGCCCAAAGAGGGACGCGTCGCCGTATCCGGTGCACCGTATTGACCGGGGGAGACAGCAAATCGGACCAGTCTGGTTACGAAAAGGACAAGGCTTTCGCCCACGGCCCCGCGGTCACGTAACGTCAACGACGAAGGTCCCCGGCGTCCCCCTCGACCGGGGGCCTTCCCCCTCGTACCGCGCTGGACAGCCCATACAGCACCCGGCAATAAAGGAAGGCCCCGGTTCCCCCCTCGACCGAAACCTTCGAACCGGGACCTTCTAGAACAACACTTGTATCAAGACAAGGCGGCCATGAGCCAGTACTCGCGGTAATTAGTCGCAAGCCGGCCTTAACTTCCTGGCAACCGCGTCGTCGGCGAAAAGCTCTCCGTAGAAGGGATGCGGCCGGGTATCAGCGCCGGTAGCCCGCCATCGCCTCCAGCCGCGCCACTCGCTCCGCCGTCGACGGATGGGTGGAGAACAGCTTCGCCATCCCGCCCGTCCGGAACGGGTTGGCGATCATCAGGTGGCTGGTCGACGTGAGGTTGCTCTCCGGCGGCAGCGGCGCCGCGCTCACCCCGGCCTCGATCTTGCGCAGCGCGCTGGCCAGCGCGAGCGGGTCGCCGGTGAGCTGGGCGCCCGACGCGTCCGCCTGGAACTCCCGGGCGCGGCTGATGGCGAGCTGGATGATGGTGGCCGCGAGCGGGCCCAGGATCATGAACAACAGCATCCCGAGCAGACCCGGGCCGTCCTCGTCGTCCCCGCCGCCGATCGGCAGGAACCAGGCGATGTAGGTCAGGTAGGTCACCATGCTGGCAAGCATGGCCGCGACCGAGGAGATGAGGATGTCGCGGTTGTAGACGTGGGAGAGCTCGTGCCCCAGCACCGCGCGCAGCTCGCGAGGGCTGAGGATGCTCAGGATGCCCACCGTGCAGCACACCGCGGCCTGGCGCGGATTGCGGCCGGTCGCGAACGCGTTCGGCTGCCGGGCCGGCGAGACGTACAGGCGGGGCATGGGCTGGCGCGCCGCCGTGGAGAGCTCACGCACCACCCGGTACATCTCCGGCTGCTCCACCTCACTCACCGGCTGGGCGCGCATCGCCCGCAGGGCGAGCTTGTCGCTGAAGAAGTACGCCGCGCCGTTCATCGCCAGCGCAAGGACCAAGGCGATGGTGAGCCCACGGGACCCGCCCAACCACGCACCGAACAGCAGGATGAGCGCCGAGAGCGCACCGAGCAGAACGGCGGTCTTGAGCCCATTGAAGTGCACGGTCGTCCTCCGCGAGACAAGGCGTTGTCAGTTCCTCACAACGCTCGGCGTGGCGTCGGCGTTCCCGTCACCCCGCTCCCGTCACCCGGTCGCCGCCACCGCGAGCGGGGTGACGTGTAGGACGAGCTCGGGCGCCACGGAGATCACAATAGTCGCCGCGGCGGCCACCCCGATCGCGATGCCCACCGTCGGCGGCACCGGCGTGTCCTCGACACCAACCGGCCGCCACACCTCGTCCCGTTCTCGGCGACCGGCGAAGGCCAACCCGGCCCAGGCGAGGTAGTAGTAGAGCCCGATGGCCGTGTTGATCGCCATCACGATCGCGAGCCAGCTAAGCGACCCGGACACGGCCGCGCGGAAGACGACGATCTTGGCGAACAGCCCGGCCAGCCCCGGCGGAAGCCCGGCCAGGCACGCCAGGAAGAACGCGAGGGCGACTCCCAGCAGCGGGTTCGTCCGGGCCAGTCCGCGGTAGTCCTCCAGGTTGTTGCGCGGCCGGTGCCGGGCGACGGCCGCGACGACAGCGAAGGCGCCGAGGTTCATGGCGGCGTAGATGGCGACGTACGCGACGGTCGCCCCCGCGGCATCGAGGAAGACCGCGGCGTCGCGGAGGACGGGAGCGGCCCCGGCGTCTCCCCCGGCTCCCCCACCGGCTACGGTCAGCGCCGCGCCGAGCGGGGCGAGCATGTAGCCGGACTGGGCGATCGACGACCAGGCGAGCAGCCGCACCGCGTGCCGCTGCCGCAGCGCCACCAGGTTGCCGAGGGACATCGTGACCGCGGCGATCACCGCGAGCAGCGGCCCCCACGCCCCGCCGTACGGCCAGAAGCCCACGACCAGCACCAGCACCAGCCCGGCGAACCCGGCCGCCTTGGAGACGACCGAAAGGAACGCGGCGACCGGCAGCGGCGCACCCTGGTAGGTGTCGGGCGCCCAGAAGTGGAACGGCACGGCGGCCACCTTGAAGCCGAAGCCGGCGAGCACGAGCATGATGCCGACCGCACCGACGAGGGGACGCGCCGGGCCCACCGTCGCCTCGATCGTCTGCGGCACCGCCGCGTCGGCGAGGACCAGCGCGATCCGCTCCAGGTGCACCGCGCCGGTCACCCCGTACACCAGGCTGATGCCGAACAGCATCACCGCGGTGGAGACCACCGACACCAGGAACATCTTCAGCCCCGCCTCGCTGGCCCGCCCGTCGTAGCGGCGCAGCGCGGTGAGCGCGAACACCGGCAGCGACACGACCTCGAGCGAGACGACGAGGCTGATCAGGTCGCGGCTCGCGGCCAGGGTGAGCGCACCGGTCACCGACGCCAGCAGCAGGAAGTGGAACTCGCCGGGCGGCAGCCGGCTCGCGTGGACCTCGGGCGTGGCCATCAGCAGCACCACCACGGCGGCCAGCAACACCAGTCCCTGGAACAGCAGGGTGAAGTCGTCGACGACGTACGAGCACGGGGCCGGCCCGCCGCGGGCCAGGCCGGGCGGGACGCAGAACGTCCGCCGGTCCTGACCCACGGCGAGCGCCACCACGAACCCCAGTCCCACCAGGACGCTCGCGAGGCTCGCGTAGTCCAGCGGCCGCCGCCGACGCAGGAACGGATCGGCGATCAGGATGGCGATGGCGGCCAACGCCAGCCACAGCGGCGGCGCGATGGCGAGCAGGTCCACCCCCTGGACCACGCCCTGGGCAACTGACGCCGGCATCGTCACCCGCCCCCCAGCAGCGCGCGGACGGCGGCGTCGGTGACGCCGAGCAGCGTGCGCGGCCACAGCCCGATGGCCACCGTCGCCACGACGAGCGGCGTCCAGGCCGCGAGCTCGTGCGCGGTCAGATCACCGAGGCGCACCTCCCGCCAGGCCGGCGAAACGGTCCCGTACACCACCCGGCGCAGCATGACGAGGAAGTACGCCATGGTGAGCACGGCGCCGATCCCGGCCAGCGCCATGAAGGTCACGAAGGTCTCCCGCGGCAGCATGGCGGCCGGGCGGTAGGCCCCGAGCATCGCCAGCATCTCCCCCCAGAACCCGGCCAGCCCGGGCAGCCCGAGGCTCGCGATCGCCGCGAACACCAGCAGCGAGCCGAGGTACGGGACCTTGGCGAGCATGCCGCCGCCGAGCCGTTCCATGTCCACGGTGCCGTACCGTTCCTTCACCCCGCCGGCGAGGAAGAACAGCAGCCCGGTGATGAGGCCATGTGCGATGTTGCCGAACAGGGCGGCGTTGATGCCCACCGGGGAGAGGGTCGCGATGCCGAGCAGTACGAACCCCATGTGGCCGCGCTGGAGAACGCCACCAGGCGCTTGAGGTCGCGCTGGGCGAGGCAG
This sequence comes from Streptosporangiales bacterium, assembly GCA_009379995.1. Taxonomy (GTDB): domain Bacteria; phylum Actinomycetota; class Actinomycetes; order Streptosporangiales; family WHSR01; genus WHSR01. The sequence continues at coordinate 22,883 of WHSR01000076.1, read as the reverse complement.
GCGAGCGCCGCGTAGATGATCCCGACGGCGGCGAACGCGCCGAGGAACGGCGCCACCGCCGCCGCTCCGTCTGGGTACATCGGCACCGCTATGCGGATCAGGCCGTACGTACCCATCTTGAGCAGCACCCCGGCGAGCAACACCGAGCCGACGGTGGGCGCCTCGGTGTGCGCGTCCGGCAGCCAGCTGTGCAGCGGCCACATCGGAGCCTTGACCGCGAGCCCGCCCGCTACCGCGAGGAACCCGAGGACCTGCACCCACGACGCCATCCCGGCGCCCTGCCGGTCGATCAGCGCGACCATGTCGAGGGTGCCGGTCTGCGCGAAGAGCACCAGCAGGCCCACGAGCATGACGCCCGAGCCGAGCAGCGTGTAGAGGATGAACTTGTACGCAGCCGGGCCGCGCCCCGGTCCGCCCCAACCGGCGATGAGGGCGTACATCGGCACCAGGACGACCTCGAAGAAGACGAAGAACAGCAGCAGGTCGAGCGCCACGAAGGTGCCGAGCATGCCGACCTCGAGCAGCAACAGCAGCGCGGTCAGCGCGCGCGGCCGGCCGGGCTCCGGGACGTACCGCAGGGAGTAGACGAAGCACAGCGCGGTGAGCAGCGCGGTCAACACGGCCAGCGGCAGCGAGACCCCGTCCACGCCGAGGTGGAACCGCAGGTCGATGGCGGGCACCCAGGGCGCGTCCACCTGGAGCTGCATGCGGTGGCCCCCGCCGTAGTCGAAGGCCGCGGCCATGGCGAGGGCGACGAGCAGGGTCAGTCCGCTGGCCGCCGTACCGAGGCGTACCGCCGCCCCCTCCGGCGCCGCGAGCACCGCCAGGCAGCCGGCCAGCGGTACGGCGACGAGCAGGACGGTCAGGGCGCCCATGTCACTGCCCCACACTCGTTCACGACAGCACCGCCACGGAGACGACGATGAGGAGGGCCCCGGCCAGCACCCCGGTCACGTACAGCTGGGGATTGCCGTTCTGCAGCACCCGCAGCACCCCGCCGAGCGAGCGGGCGGTGCGCCCGCTCCGTACGACGGCCGCGTCGACCACCCCGAGGTCGAGGTCGAGCACCCCCCGGGCAAGCCGGCGGGTCGGCCGCACCACGGCCGCGTCGTACAGCTCGTCGACTCCGAACGCGCGGGCGAAGACCCTCGCGGCCGGGCCGAGGGCGCGCACCGGGTCGGCGGCCGGGTCGAACCGCCAGACCGCGTAGACGAGCAGCGCGCCCGCGGCCGCGCACAGCAGGGCGAGCAGCGAACTCGCCGCCTCCGGCCGCAGCGACTCGACGGGCAGCCCGAAGAACCCGAGCAGCAGCGACGGCACAGCGAGCACGACGAGCGGCCAGCGCATCACCGGGGGTGCCTCGCGTATCGCCGTCCGGAACCTGGCCGGGCCGAAGAAGGTACGCAGCCACGCCCGGGTCGCGTACGCCGCGGTCGCCGCGATCGTGGCGAGCACGGCGACCAGCACGATCCAGGCCACCGAGCCGGAGATCGCGGAGATCGGGGAGTAGGCGAACCACGCGCCTCCGCCGGCGGCTCGCTCGGCCGCGGCCACTATCGCGTCCTTGCTGAAGAACCCGCTCGTCGGCGGGAGCCCGATGAGCGCGGCGAGGCCGATCGTCATCGTCCAGAACGTCACCGGCATGCCCCGCCGCAGGCCGCCCATCTCGCTCATCAGGTTGCTTCCGACGGCGGTGATCACGGCTCCGGCGCACAGGAACAGCAGCGCCTTGAACGCACCGTGGGTCAGCAGGTGGAAGACGCCCGCGGGCCGCGCACCCACCGCCAGACCCGCGCCCATCACGGCCAGCTGGCTGATCGTCGAGTACGCGAGCACCCGCTTGAGGTCGTCCTGGGCCAGCGCGGCGAGCGCCGATCCCAGCATGGAGACAGCGGCGACGACCCCGAGGACGTTCAGGGTGAGCGGCGCGGCGAGGAAGGCGGGGTGCAGCCGGGCGACCACGTACATGCCGGCGGCGACCATGGTCGCCGCGTGGATCAAGGCGCTGATCGGGGTCGGGCCGACCATCGCGTCGGGCAGCCAGGAGTGCAGCGGGAACTGCGCGCTCTTGCCCACGACCCCGCAGAGCAGCAGCAGGGTGCCGAGCACAACGAGATACTCAGGCATCTCGCCGGCGGCGGCGAGGACGTCGCCGACCCGGAACGACCCTGCGCCGTAACCCAACACGAAGATCCCGAAGAGGAACCCCACGTCGCCCAGCCGGGTCATCAAGAACGCCTTGACCGCGGCGCCCGAGGTGAGCCGGTCGTACCAGTAGTGGCCGATGAGCAGGTACGAGCACAGGCCCATGACCTCCCAGCCCACGTACAGCGTGAGCAGGTCCGCGGACAGCACCACGAGCAGCATCGCGGCGGTGAACAGCGAGATGAACGCGGCGTAGGAGGAGTAGCGGGGATCGCCGCGCATGTAGCCGATCGAGTAGACCTGCACCGCCAGCGCGACGGCGCCGACCATCACCGCCACCGTCGCGGACAGGCCGTCCACCCGAGTGCCCAGGGTGATCGGGATGTCACCGGTCGGCGTGAAGACGACAGCCGCCTCGGCAACCCCCGGATCGGCGAACTGACCTAAGGCGACGAGCGTGGTCAGCACGGTCGAGGCCCCGGTCGCCACCACCGCGATCCCCGCCGGACCGAACGGCAACCGTGGACCCCACAGCAGCCCGACGACGGCGGCCAGGAACGGCAGGACGATGATCAGTGCAGCGGTCACGAGATCTCCGTGGATACCTGCTCGGGCCGCTCGGCCGGCTCGGCGTCGCGGTCGGCGAGGTCGCGCAGCGCGTCGATCTGGACAGTCTGCCGGTTGCGGAACACCAGCAGCACTATCGCCAGACCGAGCCCGACCTCGGCGGCGGCGATGACGATCACGAAGAGGGTGAGCACCTGGCCGCCGCGCAGCGCGTCGCCCAGCCACACGTCGAAGGCGACGAGATTGAGGTTGACCGCGTTGAGCATGAGCTCGACGGACATCAGCACCAGGATCGCGTTGCGCCGGGCGAGTACGCCGTACACGCCGACGGAGAACAGCAGCGCGGCGACCACCGCCGGGTACACGATGTGCACTCAGCCCCTCCCTGGCCCGGTGGGTCGCTCGGTGGGCCGCTCGTCGGACGACTCGCCGGGAGGTTGGATCTCCCTGCGGGAGAGCACGATCGCCCCGATCAGGGCCGCGAGCAGCAGCAGCGACAGCACCTCGAACGGCAGCACCCAGGTACGGAAGATGCTGGCGCCCATCTGCCCAGACGTGCCCGCCGGCGGGTCACCCAGCTCGACGTACGCCTCGCGGAACCCGGCGACGACGACCGTCACCAGCAGGGCGGCGGTAGCGGCCGCGACCGCGATCGCGACCGGCCGGTTGGCGCTGTCCAGACCCTCGGATCGGCCGATGGGCGCACGGGTCAGCATGATCCCGAACAGCAACAGCACCACCACCGCGCCGACGTAGATCAACACCTGTACCCAGGCCACGAACTCGGCGGTGAGCAGCAGGTAGCTCGCGGCCAGCGCGCCGAACGTCACCACCAGCCACAACGCGGCGTGCACGAGCTGGCGGGTGGTCACCACGAGCACCGCGGATCCGAGCGTGACGGCACCGAGAAAAAGGAAGACGACGTCGGCGGGGGTCATCCCCGCGGTCCTCGTCCCGGACGGCCCTCCGCCCCCTCGGCCGCGGACAGCTCCTTCGGCCGCTCGGCCCGCGAGTCGTGGGCGGGGGGCGGCGGCACCGTCCACATCCACTCCCGCAGCCGGTCACGCTCGTGGGTGAGATCGAGGATGTCGTACTCCGCGTACTCGAACTCCGGCGACCAAAACAGTGCGTCGAACGGACACACCTCGATGCAGATCGAGCAATACATGCACAGCGCAAAGTCGATGGCGAACCGGTCGAGCACGTTGCGGCTGCGCGGGCGGCCGCCCTCGGGCGCCGGCACTGCTTCCTTGTGGGAGTCGATGTAGATGCACCAGTCGGGGCACTCGCGCGCGCAGAGCATGCACACCGTGCAGTTCTCCTCGAGCAGCGCGATCACGCCGCGGCTGCGCGGGGGCAGCTCGGGGGACGTGTCCGGGTACTGCCCCGTCACCGATCGCCGCGTCATCGTCCGCAAGGTCACGGCGAGCCCCTTGGCCAGGCCGATCCCCGGTACGCCGCCGCTGGTATGCGTGCCTCCGACCCGACCCATGCCTCATATCCTCGCGCAATACGCCGGGCGGAGGGAACAAGCCCCACGGGGTCGCCGGGTCGCGAAGTCGCAGCGTATGCGATCACGCGTGGCATACTCCGGTCTGCCGGGAGGTTTCGATGACGGTGAGGCAGCCGAGGCTCGAGGTCGAGTACTGCACCCAGTGCAGATGGCTTCTGCGGGCCGCCTGGGTCGCCCAGGAGCTGCTGACGACCTTCGAGCGCGAGCTCGGTGAGGCCGCGCTCGTCCCGGGCACCGGAGGGGTGTTCGTCGTCCGCCTCGACGGCGACGTCATCTGGGACCGAAGGCAGCGGGGCTTCCCCGAACTTCGAGAGCTCAAGCAGCTGGTGCGGGATCGGATCGCCCCGGACAGGGACCTGGGTCACTCCGATCGGCCGTGAACACGGTCTGACCCGTCTAACTCCCGGATCCGTGCGCCGCCCACATCGATCGTTAAACAATTCGCCGTTGATCGGGCCGGTCCGGGCGGTCAACCTTGAACTCGGATCCGGCCGGAGGGAGCGGAGGCAGGGAGCACGGCCAGGGGACAGCTGGACAGCACAGACAGCAAGATCCGACCTCCCCCGAGCGTCCACGGCGTGCGAGATTCCGTCCCGAGAAAGAATTCACCGCGAGGGGTTCGGATGAGGGTGCGGCTGCGGGTCAACGGGGCCGAGCGGCAGGTCGACGTCGAGCCGCGGGTGACGCTGCTGGACGCGCTGCGCGAGGTCATCGGCCTGACCGGTACGAAGAAGGGGTGCGACCGGGGCGAGTGCGGCGCGTGCACGGTGCACGTGAACGGCCGCCGGATCGACGCCTGCATGACGCTCGCCGTGATGCACGAGGGCGACGAGATCACCACGATCGAAGGGCTCGACCACCCGGTGCAGCGGGCGTTCCTCGAGCACGACGCCTTCCAGTGCGGCTTCTGTACGCCGGGCCAGCTCATGTCGGCGGCGGCCTGCTTGGCCGAGGGCCACACCGGCTCGGACGCGGAGATCCGCGAGTGGATGAGCGGCAACACCTGCCGGTGCGCCGCCTACCCGCACATCGTCGCCGCGGTACGGGAGGTGGCCGGCCGTGCGTGACGTCGGCTACCTGCGGGTCGGCGACACGGCCGAGGCGCTGACCGCGGCCGCCCGTCCGGGCGCCCGGTTGATCGCCGGCGGCACCGAGCTCGTCAACCTGCTCAAGGAGCGGATCGAACAACCGGACCTGCTGGTGGACATCTCCCGGCTGCCGCTGACCGACATCACGGTCGGACCGGACGGGCTGCACCTGGGCGCGCTGGCCCGGATGAGCGACGTCGCCGCGCACCCAGAGGTGCGGTCGGGGTACCCGGCTATCGCGCAGGCGCTGGAGCTGAGCGCGTCGCCGCAGCTGCGCAACATGGCGACCATGGGCGGCAACCTGATGCAGCGCACCCGCTGCCCGTACTTCCGTGCCGACCACGACCTGCCGTGCAACAAGCGCCGGCCGGGCAGCGGCTGCTCCGCGATCGACGGCGACCACCGGGCCGCGGCGATCTTCGGGGCCAGCGAGTCCTGCGTCGCCACCCACCCGTCCGACCTCGCGGTCGCGCTGGTCGCGCTGGATGCGCAGGTGCGTACCACGGCGCGCACGCTGCCGGCGCGCGACCTGCATCGGCTGCCCGGCGACCAGCCGCACCGGGACACCGTGCTGGACCACGGGGAGATGATCCTCGGCATCGACGTGCCGGTCTCGCCGCCGTCGGCCTACCTGAAGGTCCGGGAGCGAGGGTCGTACGAGTTCGCGCTGGTCTCGGTCGCGGTCGCGGCGGAAACGAGCGGCGGGGTGATCCGTACCGCCCGGGCGGCGCTGGGCGGGGTGGCGCCCAAGCCCTGGCCGCTGGACGTCGACCTGGCCGGGGTGCCGCTGCGCCGGGACGAGCTGCGCGCCGCGATCGCGCCGGCGTTCGCCGCCGCCCGGCCGCTGCCGGGGAGCGAGTTCAAGATCGAGCTGGCTCAGCGGGCCGTGGTCCGCGCGCTGACGAAGCCGATAGGGCTGATGGGAGAGACATGACCGCCCGTACCCGCGTCGACGGCTGGGCGAAGGTGACCGGAGCCGCCCGCTACGCCGCCGATCACAGGCTCGACAACCTCGCCCACGCCGTGCTGGTGACCTCGACCGTGCCGGCGGGCCGGATCGCCGAGCTGGACGTGACCGAGGCCGAGCGGGCGCCCGGGGCGCTGGCGGTGATCACGCATCGCAACGCGCCCCGGCTGTCCCCGGCCGGCGACTTTTACGTCCAAACCGTGCTGCCGCTCCAGGACGACCTGATCCGGTACGAGGGGGAGCCGGTCGCGGTCGTCGTCGCCGACCGGCTGGAACGCGCCGGGGAGGCCGCGGCCCTGGTGCGCGTGACGTACGAGACCGCGCCCGCGACCGTCGAGCTGGACGACGCGCTGCCGGACGCGTACCGGCTCGGCGCCTACTTCGAGCCGATCACCTCGTCGGTCGGCGACGTCGCGGCCGGCCTGGAGCGGGCGGATGTCGTTGTCGAGCGCACCTACACCACCGCCGCGCGCCACCACAGCACGATGGAGCCGTCCGCCACCCTCGCCGAGTGGCGGGACGGCATGCTGACCCTCTACGACGCCACCCAGGGGGTGTTCAACGTCCGCGACGCCGTGTGCGCCGCGCTCGATCTGCCCGCCGACCGGGTGCGGGTGATCGCCGAGTACGTTGGCGGCGGGTTCGGCTGCAAGGGGTTCGTGTGGCCGCACCAACTCATCGCCCCGATGGCGGCCCGAACGGTTGGCGGCGCCGTGAAGCTGGTGCTCACCCGGGCGCAGACGTTCACCTCGCACGGCTACCAGCCGCCGACCCGGCAGACGGTGACCCTCGGCGCGGCGCGGGACGGCAGGCTCACCGCGATCCGCCACACCTCGGTCAACTCCACCTCGACCTATGCCGATCACCTGGAGATGGCGGCGATCTGTAGCCGGGCGATGTACGCCTGCCCGGCGATCGAGACCGACCACCTGCTCGCACCGGTGAGTACCGTGCTGCCCACCCCGATGCGGGCACCGTCCGACGGGCCGGGCATGGTCGCGCTGGAGTCGGCGATGGACGAGCTCGCCTACGAGCTGGACATCGACCCGGTCGAGCTTCGGCTGCGCAACTACGCCGAACGCGACCCGACGAAGGGTCGCCCGTTCTCCTCCAAGGCGCTGCGGGCCTGCTACGCCGAGGGCGCCCGGCGGTTCGGCTGGGCCGACCGGCCGATGCGTCCCGGAGCCCTGCGCGACGGCAACGACCTGGTCGGCTGGGGGATGGCCTCGGCGACCATGGCCACGTTCGCGGCGCCCGCGTCGGCCCGGGTCAGCATCGACGCCGACGGGCGGGTGCTGGTCGAGGCCGGCTCTCAGGAGATCGGCACCGGCACCCGTACCGTCCTCTGCCAGCTCGCCGCCGAGGCCCTCGGCTGCCCGCCGGAGCGGGTGACGATCCGGCTGGGCGACACGACTCTGCCACCCACCGGCATGACGGCCGGGTCCTCGACCACGATGAGCGTCGGCTCGGCGGTGCAGCTCGCCGCGCGGTCGCTGCGCACCAAGCTGGCGTCGATGGCGCTGGCCGAAGGTGACGCGCCGGCCGAGCTCGCCCGCCTCGACGGCGACGCCTTGGTGGTGGAGGGCGCGCCCCGCACGCCGCTGCGCGAGCTGATCGGGGACGACCCGGTGGGCGCGGAGGCGTCCTGGTCACCGAGCACCGCAGACGTGTCCATGCACACCTTTGGCGCGGTGTTCGCCGAGGTACGGATCGACGCGGACCTGTGCCTGCCCCGGGTGAGCAGGCTCGTCGGGGTCTACAGCGCCGGCCGCATCGTCAACCCGCTCACCGCCCGCAGCCAGATGATCGGCGGCATGACCTGGGGCATCGGCCAGGCGCTGCTGGAGCGCTCGCCGGTGGACCGCCGGCTCGGCCGGTTCGTCAACAAGAACCTGGCCGGCTACCTGGTGCCAGTGAACGCCGACGTTCCGGAGCTCGACGCATCGTTCGTCGACGAGCACGACGAGCACGCCGGCACGGTCGGCGGGCGCGGCATCGGCGAACTGGGCGCGGTCGGCGTCGGGCCGGCCATCGCCAACGCCGTTTTTCACGCCACCGGCACCCGGATCCGTGGGCTGCCCATCGCCCCGGAGACCCTTCTTCGGGGAGACGGCGATGGCCGGGACTGACCGCCGCTGGCTCGTGCTGGCCGTCGTCCTGGTCGGCACGTTCATGGCGGTCTTGGACGTGGCGATCGTGAACGTCGCGATCCCCTCCATCCGCGAGGACCTACACGCCGGCTTCGGTGCGGTGGAGCTGGTGATCGCCGGCTACACGCTCACGTACGCCTCGCTGCTGGTGACCGGGGGCCGGCTCGGCGACCTGTACGGGCGTAAGCAGCTGTTCATCGTCGGAATGCTGGTCTTCGGCGCCGCCTCGGCGCTGTGCGGGGCGGCGCCGAACATCGGCGTGCTGGTCACCGCGCGCGCCCTGCAGGGCATCGGCAGCGCCCTGATGTATCCGCAGGTGCTGGCGATCATCCAGGTGACGTTCGCCGGGCAGGAACGTGCCCGGGCCCTTGGCCTGTTCGGCTCGGTCGCCGGCCTCGCCGCCATCAGCGGGCAGATCGTCGGCGGGTCGCTGCTGGCGCTGAACATCCTCGGCCTCGGCTGGCGGCCGGTATTCCTCGTCAACGTGCCGCTGGCCCTGCTCGCGGTGGCCGCCGCGGCACGGTGGTTGCCGGCGGACCGCCGCGCCGAGCACACCCGCCTGGACCTGGGCGGTGTCGGGCTGGCCACCGCCCTGCTGCTGTTGTTCGCCGTGCCTCTGCTGCTCGGCCGGGACGCGGGGTGGCCGGGCTGGGCGATCGGCAGCCTGGTCGCCGTGGCGCCGGTCGCGCTCGTCTTCCACCGCTACGAGCGGCGGGTCGAGAGGCGCGGCGGCCACCCGCTGGTCCCGTTGCGCCTGTTCGCCAACCGAGGCTTCGCGGCGGGCATCCCGATCGCGCTGTGCTTCGTGGCCTCCTACGCGGGGTTCCTGTTCATCCTCGCCGTCTACCTGCAGACCGGCCTGGGCTTCTCGCCGCTGCGCTCGGGTCTCACCTACACCCCGGCCGCCGTCGGGTTCTTCATCACCTCGCTGGCCGCGCCGCGGCTGGTGCCGCTGCTCGGCCGCCGGGTGCTCAGCACCGGTTACGTGATCGCGGCGCTCGGGCTGCTGGCTACCGCCACCACCGCGGCGGCGGCCGGCACCGGCCTGCATGGCTGGGAGCTGGCACCCACGCTGTTCATCGCCGGGCTCGGTCAGGGCCTGGGCATGAGCCCGCTGGTGGGCACGATCATCGCCTCCCTGCACCCGGAGGAGGCCGGGGCCGGCTCGGGCGTGGTGACCACGTCCATGCAGGCGGCCAACGTCCTGGGCGTGGCCGGCTTCGGGCTGGTGTTCTTCTCCCTCGTCGGCTCCGCCGGCCCCGGCGAGGCGTACGCCGCCGGGTTCGGCCGAGTCCTGCCGATCAGCGCCGGGCTGTTGCTGGTCGCGGCCCTCCTGGTGCACTGGCTGCCGCGCGCCCCCGGCGAGGCGGACAACCCGCTCATCGAACGGCTGCCCGGGTGGGCGACCGGGTTCGCCTACTCGATGTTCCTGGCCACCGGCGGGCGGGTCGGCGACACGCTTTTCCGCGAGCTGCTCAGCCACGTCGCCGAGCAACGGCTGCGGCGGGTACAGGAAGCGCCCGACGACCCCGGCGACTTCCTCGCCTACCACTTCCACGCCACCGCCGCCGAGGGCGCCTGGTTGGCCTACCTGATCCGCGAGGGACTCACCCACCGGAACGGCCCGATCCCGCACGAGAAGGAGCGGCTGCCCGTCATCCAGGCCCAGGTGGAGGAGATCCGCCGGCGGCAGGCGGCCGGGCTGATCGCCGCCGACCTGGACCCGGCGCTGGTCCGGCTGGCCGGCTTCGCGCTGTCCAGCTACCCCCGCGTCCTCCCGCAGATCACCCGCATGACGACCGGACTCACCCCGGACGACCCCCGGTTCACGGCCGAATGGGAAGACCTACTGCGCCGCATCGGGCGCCTGCTCGGATCCGTACCCACGACGGATGGCGTCAGAGGGCGATCTTCAGCACGCCGGTGATGGCGAGCTGCAGCAGCGCCAACGGGACGAGCCCGACCCAGGCCAGCCGCTGCAGCTGGTCCTCCCGGAACCGCGGGTAGCTCACCCGTACCCAGATGACCACGAACGCCAGCAGGAAGACCTTGATCAACGTCCACAGCGGGCCCAGCTCGGCGGAGAGGAACGGCCCCTTCCAGCCGCCGAGGAACAGCACGACGGTGAGCGCGCAGATCACCACGATGCCGGCGTATTCCGAAAGGATGAAGAACGCGAAGCGTAGCCCGGTGTACTCGGTGAAGGGACCGAAGACGATCTCCGAGTCGGCGACCGGCATGTCGAACGGCGGCCGGCGCAGCTCGGCGAGCCCGGCGACGAAGAACACCACCGCGCCGATCGCCTGCCATGGCAGCCACCACCACGCCCAGGCGTCGACGATCCCGGACAGCGACAGCGTTCCCGCCGCCATCGCCGCGGACGACGCGGCCAACACCAGCGGAAGCTCGTAGGCCATCAGCTGGGCGGCCACCCGCATGCCGCCGAGCAGGGAGAACTTGTTGGCGCTCGCCCAGCCCGCCATGATCGACCCGAGCACGCCGACGCCGGTCACCGCGAGCGCGAAGAACAGCCCGACGTCCAGGTCCACCAGGACCCCGCCGCTGCCCGGCCCGACCGGGACGACGGCGAGAACTACCAGGTACGGCAGCAGCGCGACGGCCGGAGCCAAGGTGAACACCCTGCGGTCGGCCGCGGCCGGCACCACGTCCTCCTTCTGCGCGAACTTCACACCGTCCGCGATGAGCTGTGCCCAGCCGTGGAACGCCCCCGCGTACATCGGCCCGAGCCGCCCCTGCATGTGCGCCATGACCTTGTGCTCGGTCTGCCCGATGACGAGCGGGATCAGCAGGAACGCGGCGAGGACCAGCACCAGCTTGCCGCCGATCACCAGCACCTCGGTCATTCCCGGCGCCCCTCCTGCTCCCCCGACTGCTCCCCCGACTGCTCCCCCGACTGCTCCCCCGACTGCTCCCGCTCGGCCGGCTCCCGCTCGGGCCGCTCCCGGCCGCGGGGCCCCCAGTCCTCCGGTACCCCGGGCGGCAACATGCGGCGCCGGCGCGGCGTGTGCCGGGTATCCGCGTCCGACTCCCCCGGCTCCTTGGCGCCCGGCCAGGGCTTCGCGACCCGTGCGGCCAGCACGAAGTCCTTGCGAAGCGGGTGACCTTCGAAGCCGTCGGGCAGCAGCAGCGGCACCAGGTTCGGGTGCCCGTCGAAGGTCACACCGAACATTTCGTACGTCTCCCGCTCGTGCCAGTTCGCCCCGCGGTACACCGGCGTCGCGGTCGGCAGCCGCGGCTCGTCGCGCGGCACCCTCGTCCGCACCAGCAGATGGCGGCGCCGGGTGAGCGACCACACGTGCGCGAGTACCGCGAAGCCCGCGTCCTCCTCGTCGACAGCCGTCAGCCAGTCGAAGAACCCGCAGTCCAGCTCGTCGCGGGCGAAGGTGAGCGCCTCGATCCACCGCTCCGCCGGTACGTCCACTGTGAGCTGGCCGTACGTTTCCTCCACCGAGATCTCGTCACCGAACCGGTCGGTGAGGCGGCCCACCACGACGTCCATGGGTGCCTACGGGAGGAAGAGGTTCGGTTCGGACGGGTCGGCCGGCCCCCGCACGCTGTTCGGGGGCGGGAGCGGCCCGGGCCGCGGTGCGGCGTCCGGTCGCTGCCCGGAGGAGCTCTCCGGGGGCTGCGGCGGCTCCCGCGGCGGGTTCTCCGGCGGGTTCTCCGGCGAGGCCTCCGGGGGATCCTCCGGCCGGTCCGCCGAGGTGGGCTGCGGGGGCCGCTGCAGGGGCCGCCGGAGCACGGCCGGGGACGGTGGCCGGGACTCGGCCTGCGGTTGCGCCACGGGCACAGGGGACGCCGGACCGTAGCGCTCGCCGAGCGATTCACCCGCGATCTTCTCCTGCAGCCGCAGGATGCCGTGCAGGAGCGCCTCGGGACGGGGAGGGCAGCCCGGCACGTACACGTCGACCGGTACGAGCTGGTCGACGCCCTTGGTCACGCAGTAGGAGTCCCAGTACGGGCCGCCGCAGTTGGAGCAGGCCCCGAAGGAGATGACGTACTTGGGCTCGGGCATCTGCTCGTACAGCCGCTTCACCGCGGGGGCCATCTTGTCGGTCACCGTGCCCGACACGACCATCAGGTCGGCCTGACGCGGCCCGGGCGCGAACGGGATCACGCCGAGCCGGATGAAGTCGTGCCGGCTCATCGAGGTGGCGATGAACTCGATAGCGCAGCAGGCCAGCCCGAAGTTGAAGACCCACAGCGAATAGCGGCGGCCCCAGTTCAGCACGAACTTGATCGGCTTGGGCGCCACCCGGGAGATGGTCCCGACGCGGGGCTCGCCCAGATTGATCACACCCACGTCAGCACGCCCTTCTTCCACGCGTACAGCAGGCCCACCGCGATGATCCCGAGGAAGACGAACATCTCCACGAGCGTCACCGCCCCGTAGCCGGGCGCGGCGAACACGGTCGCCCAGGGGAACAGGAAGACCGCGTCGACCGCGAAGACCACGTACAGGTACGCGAACACGTAGTAGCGGACGTAGGACTGCGCCCACCCCTCCCCGACCGGGTCGACGCCGCACTCGTAGGTGATCAGCTTCTCCGGTGTGGGTCGCTGGGCGCGGAGCAACCGGCCGGCGGTGAACGCTCCGCCGACCACCGCGACGCCGAGGCCGGCCAGCAGCGCCACGACGAGGTAAGAGCCAAAATAACCGTCCACGCCCACCTCCCGGGGCCTCGTTGACGCAGCTCGACGGGGCCGTGGCACTCGCTGTCACCAGACTAACCGGGCGATGCCGGCGCGCCGCAGGGTGTGTTGTGGATAACGTCAACTGCCCGCCGTTGCGGTCGTAGCATGAAGGGGTAACCACGGGGGTCTGGGGCGTGGCGTTTCCTAGGACGCCAAGGAGGCGTGGTCTGTGCAGAAACAGATCCAGCAAATAGATCGGGTGATCATCCGCTTCGCCGGGGACTCGGGCGACGGGATGCAGCTGACCGGGGATCGGTTCACCTCGGAGACGGCTGCGTTCGGCAACGACCTGTCCACCCTGCCGAACTTCCCCGCCGAGATCCGGGCACCAGCGGGCACCCTGCCCGGGGTGTCCAGCTTCCAGCTGCACTTCGCCGACCACGACATCATGACGCCCGGCGACGCGCCGAACGTGCTGGTCGCCATGAACCCGGCGGCGCTGAAGGCCAACATCGCCGACCTTCCCCGCGGCGCGGACATCATCGCCAACACCGACGAGTTCACCAAGCGCAACCTGAACAAGGTCGGCTACCTGGACAACCCGCTCGAGGACGAGTCGCTGGCCGACTACCGGGTGCACCCCATCCCGCTCACCTCCATGACCGTGAAGGCGCTGGAGGACTTCGACATCTCCAAGAAGGACGCCGAACGGGCCAAGAACATGTTCGCCCTCGGCATGCTGTCCTGGCTGTACCACCGGCCGACCGACGGAACTATCCGCTTCCTGGAGCGCAAGTTCGCCAGCAAGCCGGTGATCATGAACGCCAACGTCGCGGCGTTCAAGGCCGGCTGGAACTACGGCGAGACGACCGAGGAGTTCTCGGTCTCCTACGAGGTCAAGCCCGCGGCCCTGCCGCCCGGGCTGTACCGCAACATCTCCGGGAACCTCGCCCTCGCCTACGGGCTCATCGTGGCGTCCCGGAGCAGCGGGCTGTCGCTGTTCCTGGCGTCGTACCCCATCACGCCGGCCTCCGACATCCTGCACGAGCTGAGCCGGCACAAGCGGTTCGGCGTGCAGACGTTCCAGGCCGAGGACGAGATCGCCGGCGTCGGCGCCGCTCTCGGCGCGTCCTTCGGCGGCGGGCTCGGGGTGACGACGACCTCCGGCCCGGGCATCTCGCTGAAGTCCGAGACCGTCGGCCTCGCGGTCTCCGTCGAGCTGCCGCTGATCATCTGTGACATCCAGCGGGCCGGGCCCTCGACGGGGATGCCGACCAAGGCCGAGCAGGCCGACCTGCTGCTGGCGATGTTCGGCCGGCACGGCGAGGCGCCGGTCCCGATCGTCGCGGCCCGCAGTCCCTCTGACTGCTTCGACGCCGTCCTCGAGGCGGTACGGCTGGCGACCAAGTACCGCACGCCCGTGCTGCTGCTGTCCGACTGCTATCTGGCCAACGGTTCGGAGCCGTGGCGGATCCCGGAGATCGACTCGCTCCCCGACCTGCAGGTGGAGTTCGCCAGCGAGCACAACCACACCGACGAGGACGGCACCCCGCAGTTCTGGCCGTTCCAGCGCGACCCGGAAACCCTCGCCCGGCCGTGGGCGGTACCGGGCACGCCCGGGCTGGAGCACCGCATCGGCGGTCTGGAAAAGGCCGACGGGCACGGCAACATCTCCTACGACCCGGACAACCACGACCTGATGGTCCGGCTGCGGCAGGCCAAGATCGACGGCATCGCGCGGGACATACCCCCGCTCGAGGTGGACGACCCGGACGGCGATGCCCGGGTCCTCGTCCTCGGCTGGGGGTCCACGTACGGGCCGATCGGCGCCGCCGTGCGCCGGGTGCGTCGCAACGGAGCCAAGGTGGCACAGGCCCACCTTCGGCACCTCAACCCGTTCCCCACCAACACCGGCGAGGTGCTGAGGCGCTACGACACGGTGCTCGTGCCGGAGATGAACCTCGGACAGCTCAGCCTGCTGCTGCGGGCGCGCTTCCTCATCGACGTGATCGGCTACAACAGGGTCCGGGGACTACCGCTGAAGGCCACCGAGCTCGCCGGGGCCATCCAAGATGTCGTCGACAGCGCGAGGACGTGATCGACAGTGACCGAGACCGCCAACACCAATCAGCCCTTCGCCGGGCTGGAGCTGGTCCCGCGCACCGACGCCAAGCAGACCGCCAAGGACTTCAAGTCCGACCAAGAGGTGCGCTGGTGTCCGGGATGCGGTGACTACGCGATCCTCGCCGCGTTCCAGAACTTCCTGCCCGAGCTCGGCGTGCCCAGGGAAAACCTCGTCATCATCTCCGGGATCGGCTGCGCGGCGCGGTTCCCGTACTACATGGACACCTACGGGTTCCACTCGATCCACGGGCGCGCCCCGGCCATCGCGACCGGGCTGGCGGCCTCCCGGCCCGACCTGTCGGTCTGGGTGGTCACCGGGGACGGGGATGGGCTGTCCATCGGCGGCAACCACCTCATCCACGCGCTGCGCCGCAACGTCAACATCAAGATCCTGCTGTTCAACAACCGGATCTACGGGCTGACCAAGGGCCAGTACTCCCCCACCTCCGAGCGCGGCAAGATCACCAGTTCGACTCCGGTGGGGTCGCTCGACTATCCGTTCAACCCGATTTCGTTGGCGCTGGGCGCGGGCGCGACCTTCGTCGCCCGCACCATCGACTCGGACCGCAAGCACTTCACCGAGGTGGTGCGCGCGGCGACCGACCACAACGGCGCGGCGTTCGTGGAGATCTACCAGAACTGCCCGATCTACAACGACGATGCCTTCGAGCCGCTGAAGAGCCCGCAGTCCCGGGACGACCGGCTGGTCCGGCTTCGGCACGGCGAGCCGATCCGGTACGGCGCCGAGGAGGAGAAGGGCCTGCGCCTCGGAAAGTACGGCGGTCTGGAGGAGTGCGCCGGCGACGACGAGGGTGTCGTGGTGCACGACGCCAGCGTCGAGGACCCCTCGTACGCGTTCGCCCTGTCCCGGCTGGACAACGAGGAGTTCACGCACACCCCGATCGGGGTGTTCCGCGCGGCGCCGAGGACTACCTACGACCAGCTGATGCGCGAGCAGATCGAGGAGGTCACCCGGAAGCAGGGCGAGGGCGACCTGGAGACGCTGCTCACCTCCGGCGACACCTGGCGCATCACGTAGGCGTCACGTAGGCACCTCGTAGCGGCCGATCCCCAAGGGACCTCCTAGGTCGGTCACATGGCTCCCACCTTGGAGCCCGCCCCGGAACGCCTTCGTCGAGATCGACACCTCCGAGGTCACCGTGTCATGACCGACCTCGCGGCAAGTCACCGGAGTGGGACCGGATCCGCGCCGACGGCCTCGGGAAGGCCCCACAGGTCGCGCCAGGTGTGGTCGGGCTCCTCGCCGAGCGGCTGCGGACGCACGTGCCGGTTCACCCAGGCGGTGCGCATCCCGGCCCGTTTGGCCGGGCCGTTGTCGTACTCGAAGCCGAAAGCCACGTGCAGGATCCGCTCCGGCGGCACGCCGACGTGGTCCAGCGCCCGCTCGAACACGGCCGGCGACGGCTTGTACGCACCACAGTCCTCGGCGGTCACCACGTCGTCGAACGGCACCCGCAGATGCCGCAGGGTGTGTTCGATGATGTCGCGGTCGGTGTTGGAGATGATCACCAGCCGGATCCCCTGTTCCCGCGCCCTGGTGAGCGCGGGGTGGGTGTCGGGGAACGGCTGCCAGCTCCGCATCGACCGCACGAACGCCTCGGACTCGGCCGCGCCGCAGTCCCACCCGCGCTCCGCGCAGAGCGCGCCCAGGCTCTCGGCGAGCACCTGCTTGTAGGGACGGTACGGACCCTGGATGATCTCGAACTGGATCCGCTCCCAGCGCTCCCGTAGCTCGACGCCGGGCGGAGGATCCGGATCGTTGTTGCGCAGAGCGAGGTCGTAGAGGAAGGAACCGACGCCGCCCTCCCAATCGACCAGCGTCCCGTAGCAGTCGAACGTCGCGACCTCGGTCTTGGCCGAGGTCCGGGGATTCTCCGTCACCTGCGCCATTCGTACGCTCCTACCTGCCGCCAACCTCCTCTGTGTACCAGGACGCCACTGAACGCCGCATTAGAACCGCCCGCCGAGCACACCGGTGTCCGTTCGGTCACCCGGCGCCCCTCCGGCGCTGCTCAGCACCGCTATTTGCACGGGGACTGCTACATCCAATAGCCTATAGTCGTGCTGGCAATGACAGTGATGGCTCCGGGGGCGTGTTCACACGCGTCCATCACGCGAGGTGGGAGCCCATCGGCCAACGGTGGCGTCCGTGGCCGGCTCAGCTAATGGATGCCTTTCGCCAGTGGACCTCTTCCGGCTCGACCCCTGACCCTGGAAGGGAACGCGCCTATAAGACGACGCATCGCCGTCACCGCAGGAGTCTTGTCCATGCTTCTCCCGATTATGGCGTGTGGCGGGTCGCCGGACACGGGAGGGGAAGGGGGACGGCTCACCGTCGACCTATTGACGCTCGAGGGTACTCAGCGGTTTCCGGTCGAGGTGATGCAGAACAAGGGCATCGCCGAGAAACACGGGCTCGAGCTCAACCTGGAGAATGCCGCCAGTCCGGAGGCCGCATACACGCGGTTCCGGGATGAATCATTCCAGGTCGGCTCCGGCGGGATTCCGACGGTGGCACGGTTCGTCGCAAAAGGCGAGAAGCTGACGACCGTATATTCGATCAAGGGGTTCGCGGAGGCGGTGCTCACCCCGAAGAACTCGCCCATTCGCTCCTTTGCCGATCTCAGAGGCAAGAGGATCGCGGTGTTCGCGGGCCCGTCCGGAACATCGACTTTGATGTTCCGGCTGGAGTGCATGAAGTTCTTTGGATTCGACCCGATGAAAGAGTCGAAGGTCAAGTTCCTCTCCCCAGCGATCATCGCCAGTCAACTGGAGAGCGGCGGGCTGGACGCCGCCCTTATCTTCAATCCCTTCCTGGTGAAACTGATGTCTACTGGAAAGTTCCGCTCGCTTGGCGATCTCGGAACGATCTGGGAGCAGAAGACTGGCCAGAGGCCGCTCGAGCTCGCGGTCGTGATGAATAGTTCTTGGGCTCAAGAGAATAGCGAGGCCGCACGCCGATTCGTTGCCGCATTCGACGAGTCGCTTACCTACATGAAGAACATCCTGAAGTGTGGGAAGAGCTCGGCACTTCGTTGGGCATCACCTCACCGGACGCCGTTGAGCAGATGCGCAGCCTGGAGAGCGGAGCTTACATCAACGACTGGAGCCCCGAGTACGTCGAGGAGCAGAAGAAGTTCTACGAAGAGGTCGGCAGTGTCATCGGAGAGTCCGCGGAACTGCCCTCGACGCTCCCTGCGGCGACCTTCACCAGAGATTACGCGCCAGCCACGGCCGCCACCTCTGGGACAGGTAGCTGATGGACGGCCAGAAGCGGGATGTGAAAACCGAGACGCGAGAAAGTGGGACGGCGACCGTCGCACCTCGTGTCGAATCGCACCCGCGCACGAAGGAGGAGCGACCCAGTCGCACGCCGCCACGGCGGGTGGGCCGGCGCAGGGCCCGGATGTTGTCGCAGCTCGTGACGAGGGTCGTCTCCATCGCCGTGTTCGTGGCGGCCTGGCAGGTCACGTCGATGCTGATCCCGCCGAGGTACGTGCCCGGCCCGGCGACAACCTTCGCCAAGCTCATCGAGTTCGCCGGGTCCGGAGCCCTGCTCGGCAACCTCGCCACCACGATGATCCGGTTGCTCGGCGGTTTCGCTGTTGCTCTGCTCGTAGGGGTGGCGGTCGGTTCCGCCATGGGCCTCTACCGGAGGGCAGAAGGTGCTCTTGACCTCTGGGTCATGGTGTGCCTGACCATCCCGAGCCTTGTCTACATCATCATCGCCTTCCTGTGGCTCGGCCTGACCGAGCTGGGAGCCATCGCAGCCATCGCGTGGACAACGTTCCCAGCCATCACCGTGAACGTGTGGTCCGGCGTCAAGGCCATCGACCAGGGGTTGATCGACATGGCGCGCGTCTTTCGCGCCTCTCGGGCCGTACGCGGGTTTGCGGTCATCCTCCCACAGATACTTCCCTACGTGATGGGCGCCAGCCGCTACGGATTTGGCATCGCGTGGAAGGTCACCGTCTTCGTCGAGTTGATGGGGCGCTCCGACGGCGTCGGCTACCAGCTCAACTACTCCTTCCAGATCTTCGACATGCCGGGAGTGTTCGCGTGGACCTTGTTCTTCGTGGCCATCATGATCACGATCGAGCTTGGAATACTCAAGCCGCTGGAGCGACATCTCTTCCGCTGGCGCCCCGAGCTCAGGGCGTAGTCTCGGGAAAGGTTGGACGTGACAGCAGTCAGTCTTGCGGAGATTCGGAAGGCCTTTCCGGATCAAGAAGGGACCGACGAGGTTCTCGTCTTCGACGGACTCTCGCTCTCGGTCCGCGACCGCGAGTTCGTCTGTCTTCTCGGGGAGTCGGGCTGCGGTAAGTCGACGCTGCTGAACATGGTCGGCGGTCTGGATCGCGACTTCAGCGGGCACCTGGCTCTGGAAGGCAACGCCGGGCCGGACAGCGTCAAGACCGACCCCAGAATCGGGTACGTCTTCCAGGAGCATCGACTGCTCCCCTGGTTGTCCGTGTACGACAACCTCAAGTTCGTGCTCCGCACCGGGGGGATCCCCAGCGATCTGTGGAGCAGCTCCATCTCACTCTGGCTTGATCGGGTCGGGCTTTGGGAGTTCCGCAACGCCTATCCCCACCAGCTATCCGGAGGCATGAGACAGCGCGTCTCCATCGCCAGGGCGTTCGTGATCGATCCGGACATCCTTCTCATGGACGAGCCGTTCAGCGGCCTGGACGAGTTCACCGGCAGGCAGATGCGTGAGGAGCTGCTGCAGCTGTGGAGGCAGTCCCAGAAGACCGTCCTGTTCGTGACCCATAACTGCTTCGAGGCCTGCTACCTGGCCGATCGCATCCTGATCCTGGGCAACCGTCCGGCACGTGTCACGGATGAAGTGCCCGTCGACATCCCGCGCGACTACGAGAGCGAAGAGCTCTTCGAACGCAGTGTGGGCCTGACGCGGAAGGTGTTGGGCACGGGCCTAGGACGCCTGCGAGGGCAGAGCTGAGATGGAGGTTGTCATATGAAGCGGCTCGACGAAGAACCCCGTGAGCCTCGCTACGAAGTGGTTTGGCCGCTCGGCAAGTCGGCCGTTGAAATAGTTGACGAGAGTCAGCGCGCGGAGGATCTGGACGGACAGACGGTGGCTTTCGTCTGGGACTACCTCTTCCGTGGGCCAGAAATGTTCGAGGCCATCAAGCAGGAGCTCCAGGAGCGATGCCCGGGGGCTCGGTTCGTTGACTACGACGTGTTTGGCAATATTCACGGCTCCGACGCCGAGGAAAAGGCCAACGTTGCCGCGCTGCCTGCCCGGTTGCGTGAGCACCGAGTTGATTCCGCCGTGGTCGCGGTCGGCGCTTGAGGCTCCTGTATGCCTGCCGTGATGCGGGCCGCAGCCGCCATCGAACGAGCGAACATTCCCGCGGTCGCCATAGGGGCGACCGGGTTCGAGCCTTTGGGGAGGGCGATCGGGCGATCCCTTGGAATCAGCCACGTACCCATCGTGATCTATCCTGGAGTGATATCCACGGATGACACCGGAACGTTCCGGAGAAAGCTCTCCGAAACCGTGGTTCCGCAGGTCGTGGCCGCCCTCACCGGAGGACCCCCAGGCGAGGCCGCGGAGCAACCCAAATCGGCCGCCCAGATACCCCGTCAAGCGGAGCCCGAACCACAGGACGTTGTTTACTCGGGCGTTCTGGACGACATCCAGAGCTACTTCACGGCTCAAGGGTGGACAGATGGGCTCCCGGTCATTCCACCCACCATCGACCGGGCGGAGCGCTTCTTCGAGTTCACGGACCGTAGTCCGGACGAGGTCATCGGCGTGTTGCCGCCAGACTACCGTGAGGCTACGGCCTGGAATGTCGCCGTCAACGGAGTGATGGCTGGCTGCCTGCCGGAGTACTTCCCTATCCTGCTCGCCATCGTGGAATGCCTCGCCGATCCCGACTTCCGTATAGAGGATGCTGGCTCCACGTTCGGTTGGGAACCGATGGTGGTCCTCAGCGGCCCACTGGTCAGCGAGCTGGAATTCAATACCGGGACCGGCGTCATGCGCGTCGGGCGTCAGGCTAACACGAGCATAGGCCGTTTCGTGCGGCTCTATATGCGGAACGTGGCCGGGCTACGTATACCGCCCGGGCATACGGACCAGGCCGCAATAGGCTACACGTTCAACGTGGTCCTCCCCGAGGACGATCGGGTCGTCGACGAGCTCGGCTGGTCTCCCTATCGGGTCGACCGGGGCTTCCCCGGCGGGGAGACCATTGTCAGTATTCAGCAGGTGGTAAACATCAGCGCGCCGATCTATACCAGCGGCGATCGCATCGAGCACCATCTCGAGACGATTGGTCGGCTGTTCGGCAACGCCATCGGTCCCTGGGCATATTCCGGGATCGTGCACGGCGGCTGGTACCCGCTCCTTGTGCTCAGTCCGAGCGTCGCACGTACATTGGCCCGGTGCGGCGTAGGGAAGGACGAGTTGCGAGACTATCTGTATACGAATGTCCGGGCACCCGCCTACCAACTCGAGCGGTATCACCAGCACGTCCGCAACACCCCCCTCGATCTCGCGACGCTGGTGCGGCGGGGAGAGGCCGATCCGGTATATGCGCGCTCCGACGATCCGGAGCGGCTGGTCCCCATGTTTGTTCACCCGGAATGGATCGGTATCGTCGTCGCCGGGAACCCGAATCGCGCCCAGTCCCGCGCCTACGTGGGTAACCACAAACACGCCCCGGTCAGCCGGGTCGTGCACCGAGGAAGCCGACGCCGATGACCGACAGGATGGGCCGGGTGTGAAGAGCGAGGTGGATAAGCGGCCATGAAGGTTTTGATTGCGGGCGCAGGCCCTGGCGGGCTCACGACCGCCCTGTGCCTCACATCGGTGGGCATCCGCGATGTCTCTATCGTCGAGTCGACTCCCGAGATCCGCTCGCTGGGTCTTGGCATCAACCTACTACCGCATGCCGTGCGTGAGCTCTCCGAGCTTGGGATGGGCTCGGAACTGGATCGGATTGGCATCCCAGTGGAGAACCGCGTGTTCTTCAATCGCTTGGGGAATCGTATCTGCGAAGTGCCGAGAGGCACTGCGGCGGGTTATAGATGGCCGCACTACTTTATTCACCGTGGGGTACTCCAGCGGGAGCTTCTCGCCCGAGTCCAAAAGGTACTGGGGCCAGATGCCATCCGTACGGGCGTAGCCGTATGCGGGTTCGAGGAGCGCGGGGACCAGGTGGCCGTGGAGCTGGCGGAGGCGAGCGGAGGGCGCCGCCTGGAAACCGCCGATGTCCTGGTCGGTGCGGACGGTCTTCATTCCGCGGTCCGCTCGACCCTCTTCCCGGACGAAGGCGAACCCCGATGGAACGGCGCGGTTTCACTGCGGGGACTAACCCGGTGGGACACGTTCCTGGATGGCAGGACCGAGGTCTTCTGCGGCGACCGGGAGCAGCGGTTCCTGGCTTATCCGATCAAGTTGCCGGACGGGACTGTGGGGTTGAACTGGGCCGGGACGGTGAAAGACGGTGGAAACGCCTCGGACAGCCGGTACTGGAACCAATGCCGCTTAGTTAAGCCGGTGCGGGCTCAAGTGTTCGCAGCAGCGGCTGTGGGTCGTAGAGACGGGCCTTATGTTCTGGCTTTTTGATCGGGAAGTTATGTCGATTGCCTCGTTTGGACACCCGGGGGTAGGTTCT
>WHSR01000022.1 GCA_009379995.1 Streptosporangiales bacterium | reverse complement strand
GTAATGACAGACTGGATGCCCAACGGAGTCCCTCGCCAGACAGCGATCTTGGTCGACGCAGTTCTAGCAGGGACTCCGTTGCCTGTCTCAGCCGGCTTGACGGCCGCATCCGAATCTTTAACTACACGGCCTTGGGGCTAGCCGTCGGCGGAGGCAACCCCGACGGGGCAGCTCACGCCGGTGCCGCCGAGGCCACAGTATCCGGCCGGGTTCTTGTGCAGGTACTGCTGGTGGTAGTCCTCGGCGAAGTAGAACTCACCGGCCGGGACGACCTCGGTGGTGACGTCGCCGTACCCGGCCCGCTTGAGCTCCCGCCCGTACGCCTCACGGGACTCCTCCGCGGCCGCGTACTCCTCGTCGGAACGAGTGAAGATGGCCGAACGGTACTGGGTGCCGATGTCACCGCCCTGCCGCATGCCCTGCGTCGGGTCGTGTGCCTCCCAAAAGACCTTGAGAAGCTGGCGGTACGACACCCGGGACGGGTCGTACACCACGCGCACGGCCTCGGCGTGCGCGGTGAGTCCGGTGCATACCTCCTCGTAGGTCGGGTTCGGCGTGTACCCGCCCTCGTACCCGACGGCGGTCGTCACCACGCCCTCGGTCTGCCAGAACCGCCGCTCCGCGCCCCAGAAGCAGCCCAGGGCGAACTCGGCCACCTCGGTACCCTCCGGGTACGGCGGCGCCAGCGGGGCGTTCAGCACCGCGTGCCGGTCGGGCACCGACATCGCCTCGTCCCGTCCCGGCAGCGCCTCGTTCGGCCTGGGCAGCCGCGTCTTGTCGCGTCCGAACAACAAACCCACGTCATGCCTCCTCAGGCTCCGGGGTACCCACCTTCCACAACCGTACGGCTTACGCGGGTGATTCCACGAGGCGTCGCGGCCGCGCCGTACGGAACCCGTCCAGGACGAGCAGCAGCAGGGCAAACCAGACGAGCACGAACCCGGCCAGCCGGCTCGGCGGCAGCGGCTCGCCGTACACGAACACCCCGATCAGCAGCTGGGCGGTCGGGGCGAGGTACTGCAGGAGGCCGATCAGGGTCAGCGGGATCCGGATCGCCGCCGCGCCGAAGAACAGCAGCGGGATCGCCGTCGTCACGCCGGCACTCACCAGCAGCAACGTGTGTCCGACCGACACGTGACCGAACGTCGCGGCGCCCGCCGCCTCCAGGACGAGTACGTACACCAGCGCGGCGGGCGTGAGCGCGGCGGTCTCCACGGCGAGGCTCTCCACCGCGTCGACGTCGGCCTTCTTCTTCAATGAGCTGTAAGTGGCGAAGACGGTGCCCAGGACAAGCGCAAGCCAGGGCAACCGCCCGTATCCAACGGACAGGACGACCACGGCCGCGACACCGAAACCCACCGCGGCCCACTGCAGGGGCCGCAGCCGCTCCCCGAAGACCAGCACCCCGAGCAGCACGGCTATCAGGGGGTTGACGAAGAAGCCGAGCGCGACCTCCAGCACGCGCCCGTTGTTGACGCCCCAGATGTACAGTCCCCAGTTCACGCCGATGATCGAGCCGGCGATCACGAGCAGGCCGGCCCGTGCCCGCGCCCCGCCCCGCAGCAGGCCGGCGAGATACCCCCAGCGGCGCCAACATGTCAGGATCACGAGCACTACCACCAGCGACCAGAGCACGCGGTGGGCGAGGATCTCGACAGCTCCGGCCGGCTCCAGCAGCGGCCAGTAGAGAGGGAACAGTCCCCAGAGGGCGTACGCCGCGATGCCGTACCAGACACCGCGCCGCACATCTGACATCGGCGTCTACTTTATCCAAAGCACGTTTCCGACGGTTTGTCGGACGCACGCCGGGCGTGGGCACTACCGTCGGATGGGACAGAGACCTGCATCAGCTGGCGATCGACGCGAAAGGGACGTCACATGGGCATCGGCGCTGGCATCTTCCTCTTCGCAGTCGGCGCGATCCTCACGTTCGCGATGGATATGCGCGCGTACGGGATCGACTTCGACGTGGTTGGCTTCATCCTCATGGTCGCCGGGGCGCTTGGCTTGATCGTCTCGGTGGTCATCTACGCGCCCCGCCGCTCGCAACGACAGCAAGGTCCGGCGTACGACCCCAGGTACGACCCCAGGTACGACGCCAGATACGACCGGCCGTACTACGACTGAACCTTCCGCAAGGCCTGCTCGAAGTCGGCGACGAGATCCTCCGGGCTCTCGATGCCGCAGCTCACCCGCACCAGGTCGTCGGTGATGCCGAGCCGCTCCCGGTCCTCCGGGTGCATGCCGGCGTGTGAGGTGGTCACCGGACGGGTGATCAGCGTCTCCACGCCGCCGAGGCTCGGTGCCACGTAGCCCAGCCGCACCGCGTCGAGCAGCCCCTCCGCGGCCTCCGCCCCGCCCCGCAACCGCAGGCTCAGCATCCCGCCGAACCCGGACAGCAGCTCCGCGGCGTGCGCGTGGTCGGGGTGGGACAGAAGCCCCGGGTAGTTGACCTCGGCGACCTCCTGATGCTCGCTGAGGAAACGGGCCAGGGTCATCGCGTTGTCGTTCTGCGCCCGCACCCGCAGGGCGAGCGTCTTCAGACCACGGGCGAGCAGGAAGCCCGCGTGCGGGTCCAGGCTGCCGCCGAAGTGGTTCAGCGTCCTGCGGACCCGTCCGACCAACTCCGCGCCCCCCATGACGCAGCCCGCCACCAGGTCCGAGTGACCATTCAGGTATTTGGTGGCGCTGTGGAAGCACAGGTCGAAGCCGGCCGCGAGGGGCCGGAAGTTCACCGGGGAGGCGAAGGTGTTGTCGATCACGGTGACGAGGCCCTCGCGCCTGGCGAACTCCACGATCTCGCGCAGCCGCCCTACCCGCATGAGCGGGTTGGTGATCGTCTCCACCAGGAACGCCTTCGTCTGCGGGGTGCGGGCCGACGCCCAGGTTTCCGGCCGGTGCACGTCCACGAAGGTGTAGCTCCAGCCGAGATCCTCGGCGTGGTGGGTGAGGAAATCGTGGGTGCCGCCGTACAGGCAGTCGCTGGCGAGCAGGTGATCGCCAGCCCGCAGGACGCTGAGCAGGGGCGCTGTCGCCGCCGCCATGCCCGATGCGGTCGCGACCGCCTCCTCCGCGCCCTCCAGCACGGCCAGCTTGTCGTGCAGGTAGTTCTGCGAGGGAGTCGAGCTCAGCCGGATGTACTTGATGTCGTGGTAGTCGGTGCCCGGCTCCACGGAGAACACCGTGCCCTGGTAGATCGGGAAGACGACAGAGCCCTCAGGCCCCGGCCGACGCTCCCCGCCGTGTACGGCCAGGGTCTCCATCGACTCGCTGTTGCTGTGCACGCAGGCCTCCCTTACGCCCCTTACGCCGAGATCTATGTTGTGGGGGTACTAATCGGACAAAACAACCCCCACAACATAGATCTCGGCGGCGAGTGTGGACAGAGGGACCCCTGTCATGACGGCCCACGGG
Organism: Streptosporangiales bacterium; assembly: GCA_009379995.1. Taxonomy (GTDB): domain Bacteria; phylum Actinomycetota; class Actinomycetes; order Streptosporangiales; family WHSR01; genus WHSR01. The sequence continues at coordinate 56,468 of WHSR01000022.1, read as the reverse complement.
TAACTCTATGTCCCATGTATGCCATCGCACATGACCGGCCGTTCGTCGGCAGCGAGGCGATAAGCTGCGGCTTCGTCACCCGAGAGCAGTTACGCGCGGGATCCTTCCGGCGGATGTTCCGCGACGTGTACATCGACCGGGATGTTCCCGACAGCCTCCCCTTGCGCGCCAGCGCCGCACTGCTGGTCGCCCCGCCGGGCGCGGTACTGAGCGGCCGAACGGCGGCCTGGCTGCACGGCATCGACATCCGACCCGACGAACCCGTCGAGGTCACCCTCCCACCCAGGACTCCAGCGTGGCCACGTGGCGGGTTGCTCATCCGACGGACTCACCTGCCAGAACACGATGTCGCCCTGGTCGGGGGCGCACTGGTCACGACGCCGCTGCGAACCGGGTTCGACCTGGCCCGCCGCAAGGGTCTTGTGAACGCGGTCGTGGCCATCGATGCGTTCACTCATGCCGGTCTGCTTGTTCCGGGCGACCTACTGGCCTATGCCGCGGATCCGTCCTTCAAGGGCGCGCGTGGCATCAGGCAGGTCCCGGCCGTCGTAGAGCACGCCGAGCCGGGGGCCGAATCGCCCGGTGAGACACGGCTACGCATGGTCATCGTTCTGGGCGGACTACCGCGGCCGGAGGCGCAGATCGACGTCCGCGACCGGCAGGGTCGGCACTGCGGGCGCCTGGACCTGGGCTACCGACAGGTCCGGCTGGGCATCGAGTACGACGGGGAGCACCATCGAGAGGCGTGGGAGGAGGACATACAGCGGCAGAACCGGCTGCGGGCGGCCGGATGGTCGCTGCTGCGCTACACGGGGAATGACGTCACCCAACACCCGATGCTCATCGTGCGGCAAATCGAGCGGGCTCTCACGTCGAGATCTATGTTGCGGGGGTAGCAGAACGGACAAAACGGTCCCACAACATAGATCTCGGCGGAGGAAACCTCAGCCGGTGCGCTCCAGGACGTAGTCGCAGAGCGCCTGGAAGGCGGCCTTGGCCGGCACGTCGGGCAGCGACTCGAGCTCGGCACGGGCCTCGTCGACCCAGCGAAGGGCCTCCACCCGTGCGCGGTCCATCGCCGGGTGGGCACGCAGCAGCGCCAGCGCCTCGCCATGCCGGCCGGGTTCGGTGAGGTCGCCGGTGAGCAGCTCCCGCAGCCGGGCGTCCTCCGGGCTGGCCGACGTCAAGGCGTGGAGCACGGGGAGGGTACGCACCCCCTCGCGCAGGTCGGTGCCGGGCGTCTTGCCTGACTGGTCGGAGTCGCTGGCGATGTCGAGCAGGTCGTCGGAGAGCTGGAAGGCGATGCCGATCCGCTCGCAGGCGCGGCTCACCGCGTTCACCACCACCGGCTCCGCGCCGGCGAGCATCGCGCCGAAGCGGCCGGAGGTGGCGATCAGCGCCCCGGTCTTGTCGGCCACCACCTGCAGGTAGTGCTCGACCGGATCGACGCCCGGGCGCGGCCCGACCGTTTCCTGGATCTGCCCGTGTACCAGTCGGGAGAACGTACGGGCCTGGATGCGGACGATCTCCGGGCCAAGGTCGGCGACGATGTCCGAAGCCCGGGCGAACAGGTAGTCACCGACGAGGATCGCCACCGTGTTGCCCCAACGGGAGTTCGCGCTCGGCTCGCCACGACGCACCAGGGCCTCGTCCATCACGTCGTCGTGGTACAGGGTCGCCACGTGGGTCAGCTCGACGACCGTCGCGGCGGGCACGACGCCCGCGGCGTCCGGGTCGCCGAACTGCGCGGCCAGCAGAACGAGCGTCGCGCGGAACCGCTTGCCGCCCGCGTCGATGAGGTGCCGGGCGACCTCGCTGACGAACGCGTTCTCGCTCTCGGCCGCCTCGCGCAGCCGCACCTCGACCGCTTCCAATCCAGACTCGATCCGCTTGGCCAGGCCCTCGTCGAGAATCGGAACGCCGAGCGACGGCTGACTCACCGGTTCCTCTCCTCAGCGGACGAAAAGCCCGGCCGCTGCGTTGGCGGCCAGGTCCAGCGCGGGCTGCGGCAGCACCCCGAGTACGAGGGTAACCGCCACGCCAACGGCCACCGCCGCCCCCGTCAACAGGCTGGGCGCCGCAACCGTGGGCCCGTCGGGATTCGGATCGGAGAAGAACATCACCACGATCACCCGGACATAGAAGAACGCGGCGACCGCGCTGCTCAGCACGCCCACGATGACCAGCGGCGTGGCTCCGCCGGCCACCGCCGCCGCGAACACCGCGAACTTCCCGGTGAACCCGCTGGTCAGCGGGATACCGGCGAAGGCGAGCAGGAAGAAAGCGAAGATGCCGGCCACCAGCGGGGACCGTCTGCCCAGCCCCGCCCACCGGGACAGGTGGTTGGCCTCGCCCGCGGCGTCCCGGACCAGCGTCACGATCGCGAAAGCGCCGACGGTGGTGAACCCGTACGCCACGAGGTAGAACAGCGTGCTCGACAGTCCCTGGCTGCTGCTCGCGATGACGCCGGTGAGCACGAACCCGGCGTGCGCGATGGAGGAGTACGCCAGCATGCGCTTCACGTCGGCCTGGGTGATCGCCACGATCGCCCCGATCACCATGGTGAGGATGGCGATGCCCCACATGAACGGGCGCCAGTCCCACTGCATGCCGCCGAACCCGACGTACAGCACCCGGAGCAGGGCGCCGAACGCGGCGACCACCGTGCAGGAGCCCATGAGCGCGGTGATCGGGGTCGGGGCGCCCTGGTACACGTCCGGCTTCCAGCTGTGGAACGGCACCGCGCCCAGCTTGAACAGCAGGCCCATGCCGAGCAGCGCGAGGCCGAGCAGCAGCAGGGTCTCGTTCCCGCCGCTGTGGCTGACGGCCAGCGCGATCTCCGACAGCCGAATCGAGCCGGCGAAGCCGTACACCATGGCGATCCCGTACAGGAAGAACGCCGAGGAGAAGGCGCCCAACAGGAAGTACTTGACCGCCGCCTCCTGGGAGAGCAGCCGGCGACGCCGCGCCAGCCCGCACAGCACGTACAGCGGCAGCGACAGCACCTCGAGCGCCACGAACATGGTGAGCAGGTCGTTCGCGGCCGGGAAGAGGAGCATCCCGCCCACCGCGAACATGGTCAGCGGGTAGACCTCGGTCTGCACGTCCCCGGCGACCAGGCTCTCCCGCTCCTCCTGGGTGCCGGGGACGCTGGCCGCGTCGGAGACGAACGCGCTGGTGTCCGGGCGGCGCTCCGCGATGAGCAGCGAGCTGACGAACGCGAGCGCGATGATCGTGCCCTGGATGAACAGGGTTGGCCCGTCGACACCCACCGCGCCCTCCGCGGCCACGTGGTGGGTGCCTGCCTGCAGCACGGTGGCGACGAACGCCGCGGCCAGGCCGACAAGGGTCAGCGGGGCGTGCACCGCCGACCGCGCACGCCGGGGCACGAACGCCTCCACCAGGACGCCGGCGATCGCCAGGCCGAACACGATGAGCATCGGCGCCAGCTGGCCGTACTCGATGTGCGGCGCCTGCACCGCCGACTGGGCCAGCAGCTGCGAGTTCACTGCTACGATCCCTCCCCCTGGGCCGCCGGGACCTCCGGCGGCGGGTCACTGACCTGGACCTGCTGCATCGTGTGCTGGACGGCGGGGTTGATCACGTCGAGCACCGGCTTCGGGTAGAGACCCAATGCGATGATGAGCGCGACCAGCGGCCCGATCGCCCACAGCTCCCGGGGCCGCAGGTCCTGCATGTTCTGCACCCGCTCGCTGACCGGCCCGGTCATCGTGCGCTGGTAGAGCCACAGGATGTAGAGCGCGGCGAGGATGACGCCCAGCGTGCCCAGCACGGCGGGCACCGGGTAGCGGGTGTACGTGCCCACCAGCACCAGGAACTCGCTCACGAACGAGTTGAGCCCGGGCAGCGAGAGCCCGGAGAGGCCGGCCACCAGGAACGTGCCGGCGAGCAGCGGCGCCACCCGCTGCACCCCGCCGTAGTCGTCGATGAGGCGCGAGCGGTTCCGGGCCATCAGGAAGCCGGCTATCAGGAACAGCGCCCCCGTCGCGAACCCGTGGTTGACCATGTACAGGGTCGCGCCGGACTGCCCCTGGCTCGTCATCGCGAAGATGCCGAGGCCGATGAAGCCGAAGTGGGAAAGCGAGGTGTAGGCGATCAGCCGCTTCATGTCGGCCTGCCCGACCGCCAGGAGCGCGCCGTACAGGATCCCCACCACCGACAGCGCGATGATCGCCGGGGTGAAGTACCGGGACGCGTTCGGGAAGAGCTCCAGGCAGTAGCGGATCATGCCGTACGTGCCGGCCTTGTCCAGCACACCGACCAGCAGCACCGCTCCCCCGGCCGGCGCCTGGGCCGCCGCGTCCGGCAGCCAGGTGTGGAACGGCCACAGCGGCGCCTTGATCGCGAAGGCGATGAAGAAGCCGAGGAACAGCCACCGTTCGGTCCCCGCGGCGATGTCGAGCCCGGTCAGCCGGGTGAACTCGAAGGTGCCGGCCAGCACGTACAGCCCGATCACCGCCACCAGCATGAGCAGCCCGCCGAGCAGGCTGTACAGGAGGAACTTGACGGCGGCGTACGAGCGCTGCGGCCCGCCGTAGCTGCCGATGATGAAGTACATCGGCACCAGCGAGGCCTCGAACAGCACGAAGAAGAAGAAGACGTCGGTGGCCGCGAAGACCCCGATCATCATCGCCTCGAGCATCAACAGCATGGAGAAGAACGCCTTGACGCTGCGTCCCGACTCCACCTCGTTCCAGGAGGCGAGGATCACTACCGGAACGAGTATCGCGGACAGCCCGATGAGCACCAGCGCTATGCCGTCGACGCCGAGCGAGTAGCCGATGCCGAACTGCGGGATCCACGGGTAGTTCTCGGTGAACTGGAACCGCGGACCGCCGGGGCGGAACTGGATCGCCACCGCCAGCGCCAACGCCAGTGCGACCAGCGAGACCAGCAGCGCCGTCCGCTTGGCGAGCAGGTCCCGCCCGCGCGGAAGCAGGCCGACGCCGACCGAGCCGGCGAGCGGTACCGCACCGAGTACTGTCAGCCAGGGAAATCCGCCCATAGGTCAGAGCCTCACCAAGAGCAGGGCGGCGACCACCGCCACCGCGCCGACGAACATCGCCATGGCGTACGACCGGACGAACCCGGTCTGTAGCCTCCTTACCCGACCCGAGGTGCCGCCGACGAACGCGGCCAAGGTGTTGACCAGCCCGTCGACGCCTCGGTTGTCGAAGAACACCAGGGTGCGGGTGAGCCACTGGCCGGGCCGCATGAAGACCGACTCGTTGACGGCGTCGCCGTACAGGTCCCTGCGCGCCGCGACCGTGACGAAGCTGCCCTTCGGGGCCGTACTCGGCACCGGCCGCCGGCCGAACGACGTCCAGGCGATCACCGCGCCCAGCACCATCGCGGCGAGCGTGGCCAGCCCGATCGGGGTGAACGGGTTGAACGCGTGGTGCTCCTCGGGCGCGCCGACGGCGGATTCGAGGAACGTCACCATCCGCCCGCCGAGGGTGAACACCGCGCCGGCCGCGACCGACCCCACGGCCAGAGCGATCATCGGCCAGGTCATCACCCGGGGGGACTCGTGCGGGTGGACGCCGTCCGCCCATCGACGGTCCCCGAAGAACGTCATGAACATCACCCGGGACATGTAGAACGCGGTGAGCAGCGCACCCAGCAACGCCGCGGCGCCGAGCAGCGTCCCGGCGGTCCCGCCGAACGCGAACGTGGCCTCGATGATCGCGTCCTTGGTGAAGTAGCCGGACAGCCCGGGGAAGCCGACGATCGCCAGGTAGCCGAATCCGAACGTGACGAAGGTGACGGGCATGACCCGCGCCAGGCCGCCGTAGCGGCGCATGTCGACCTCGTCCTTCATGGCGTGCATCACCGAGCCCGCGCCGAGGAACAGCCCGGCCTTGAAGAAACCGTGCGCGAGCAGGTGGGCGATGGCGAAGGCGTAGCCGGCCGGGCCGAGGCCAGCGGCCAGATGCATGTACCCGATCTGGCTCATCGTCGAGGCGGCCAGGGCCTTCTTGATGTCGTCCTTGCCGCATCCGATGATCGCGCCGAACAGCGCGGTGGCCGCGCCGACGATCGCGACCGCGAGCTGCGCCTGCGGCGCCGCCTCGAAGATCGGCCCGGCCCGTACGACCAGGTAGACACCGGCGGTCACCATCGTCGCCGCGTGGATGAGCGCCGAAACCGGCGTCGGGCCCTCCATCGCGTCCAGCAGCCAGGACTGCAGCGGCAGCTGCGCGGACTTACCGGTCGCGCCGAGCAGCAGGAGCAGGCCGATGGCGGTCACCACGCCCGTGCCGGCCGCGTCGACATTGTCGAAGATCGGCCCGAACGAGACGGTTCCGAAGGTCGTGAACATGATCATGATCGCGACCGACAGACCGAAGTCACCCACCCGGTTGACGATGAACGCCTTCTTCGCCGCGACCGCCGCCGACGGCTTGTAGTACCAGAACCCGATGAGCAGGTACGAGGCGAGGCCCACGCCCTCCCAGCCGACGTACAGGACCAGGAAGTTGTCGGCCAGCACGAGCAGCAGCATCGCCGCGACGAACAGGTTCAGGTAGCCGAAGAACCGCCGCCGGTCGGGGTCGTCGGCCATGTAGCCGACCGAGTAGATGTGGATGAGCGACCCGACCCCGGTGATGAGCAGCACGAAGCAGATCGCCAGCGGGTCGAGCAGCAGTCCGACGTCGACCTGGAACGAGCCGACCGGGATCCAGGAGAACAGCGAGACGTCGTGATGCCGCTCCTCGGGCGGCAGGCCGAGCATCCGCGCGAACAGGTAGACACCGATGGCGAAGCTGGCCAGCGGCGTCGCAACCCCCAACAGGTGGCCCCACCGGTCGGTACGGCGCCCGCCGATCAGCAGGACCGCCCCGCTCACCAGCGGCAGGGCGATGAGCAGCCACGCCCACTCCAGTCCGGTGCCCATGTGTCCCCTTGAGCCTCCCTCGGATGAATGGGCCGTTCACCCGCTAGGTCCGTGTGAATGGCCCATTCATCGGATCAGTACTTCAGCAAGTTGGCGTCGTCGACCGAGGCCGTCCTGCGGGTCCGGAAGATCGACACGATGATCGCAAGCCCCACCACCACCTCGGCGGCGGCCACCACCATCACGAAGAACGCGGCGATCTGACCGTCGAGGTTGCCGTGCATCCGGGCGAAGGTCACGAACGCGAGGTTCGCGGCGTTGAGCATGAGCTCGACGCACATGAACATCACTATCGCGTTGCGCCGCACGAGCACGCCCACCGCCCCGATGGTGAACAGGACGAACGACAGGACGATGAGGTTGATGGGGGTCACTGCTTCTCCCCCTCCTCGATCTCCTCCCGGCGCTCCGGCTCACGCCGGGAGATGACCGGGCTGACCGACAGCTCCGCTGGGGAACCGTCCGGGAGCCGGGCTGGCATGTCGACGGCGTTGTGCCGGGCGTAGACGCCGGGCGGCGGCAGCGGCGTCGGATGCGGCCCCAGGAAACGCTGCTTGGCCAGCTCCTTCTGGGAGAGCTTGGGGTGCCGGCGCTCCCGGTGCGCCAGGACCATCGCGGCCAGCGCCGCAGTGATCAGCAATGCGCTGGTGACCTCGAACGCGAACACGTACCGGGTGAAGATCAGGCCCGCCACCGCCTGCAGGTTGCCACCCGCGTTGGCACCGGCGAGGCCGGCGACGTCGCCCAGGGCCGCGTTGCCGACGCCGACGGCGAGCAGCAATACGAAGCCCAGGGCGGCGACCGTCGCGGCGAAGCGCTGCCCCCGAAGCGTCTCCACCAGTGAGTCGGAGGAGTCGACGCCGACCAGCATGAGCACGAAGAGGAACAGCATGAGTACCGCGCCGGTATACACGATCACCTGGACGAACGCGAGGAACGGCGCGTCCTGGACCGCGTACAGCACCGCCAGGCTGAGCATCACCACCGCGAGCATGAGCGCCGAGTACACAGCACGCCGGCTGAAGATCATCCCCAGCGCCGCGGCCACCGACGCCACGGCGAGCAGCCAGAAGAGGACGCTCATCGGGGTTCCCCGAGGCGGTAATAGTCCCCCTCGTCCTTACCGAGCCGCATCGGGTGCGGCGGCGGCTCCATGCCCTCCTCGAGCGGCGCGAGCAGCTGCTCCTTGGTGAAGATGAGGCTCTCCCTGCTGTCGTCGGCGAGCTCGTACTCGTTGGTCATGGTGAGCGCCCGGGTCGGGCACGCCTCGATGCACAGCCCGCAGAAGATGCAGCGCAGGTAGTTGATCTGGTAGACGAGCCCGTACCGCTCGCCCGGAGAGTAGCGCTCCTCCTCGCTGTTGTCGGCGCCCTCCACGTAGATGGCGTCGGCCGGGCAGGCCCAGGCACACAGCTCACAGCCGATGCACTTCTCCAGCCCGTCCGGCCAGCGGTTCAGCTGGTGCCGGCCGTGGTAGCGGGGCATGGTGGGCTTCTTGTCCTCGGGATACTGCTCGGTGTTGACCTTCTTGAAGAGCGTCTGGAAGGTCACCCCGAACCCCTTGACCGGGTTCAGGAAGTCAAGCACGGTTCACCTCCTTCGAGGTGGAGTTCCTGCCGTGGTAGTGGGGCGCGTCGAGCGGCGGTACGGGATACCCGCCGGCCATCGGATCCCCGCCGGTCGAATCCCCGGCACCGGCCCGCTCCGCGGCCGTAGCTTCCTGCTCTTCCGCGTCCCGCCGGTTGCCCCTGACCGCGTCCCACAGGTACGACGCGACGATATAGATGCCCAAGACGATCGCTACCGCGAAGAAGACCTGCTGGGTGCTGATGCCCTCGTTGCGCAGCACCCGGATCGTGGCCACCACCATGATCCAGGCGAGTGCGCCGGGGATGAGGACCTTCCAGCCGAGCTTCATGAGCTGGTCGTAGCGGACCCGGGGCAGGGTGGCGCGCAGCCAGATGAAGAACGAGATCGTCAGCAGCAGCTTGATCATGAACCACAGCACCGGCCACCAGCCGGCGTTGGCGCCGTCGACCAGCGAGATCGGCCACGGCGCCCGCCAGCCGCCCAGGAACAGGGTGACCGCCAGTGCGGACACCGTCGTCATGTTGACGTACTCGGCCAACATGAACATCCCGAACTTCAGCGACGAGTACTCGGTGTGGAACCCGCCGACCAGCTCGCCCTCGCCCTCCGGCAGGTCGAACGGGATCCGGTTGACCTCGCCGACCATGGTGATCGCGTAGATCACGAACGAGGGGAACAGCACCACCGCGTACCAGATCCGCTCCTGCGACGCCACGATCTCCGAGGTGGACAGCGACCCGGCGAACAGGAACACCGCGACGAACGACAGGCCCATCCCGATCTCGTAGCTGATCACCTGGGCGGACGAGCGCAGGCCACCGAGCAGGGAGTACGGTGACGCGCTCGCCCAGCCGCCCAGCACGATCCCGTACACGCCGAGCGAGGACATCGCGAGCACGAAGAGCACCGCGACCGGCAGGTCGGCCAGCTGCAGCGGCGTCTGGTGGCCGAAAACCGAAACGGTGGGGCCGAACGGAATGATCGCGAAGGCCAGGAAGGCCGGCATCGTCGCGAGGGCGGGCGCCAGGATGAAGACCGGACGATCCACCCCGCGCGGGACGAGATCCTCCTTGAGCGGCAGCTTGAGCCCGTCGGCGATCGGCTGCAGCAGGCCGAGCGGGCCCACCCGGTTGGGGCCGAGCCGATTCTGCATGCGAGCCATGAAGCGCCGCTCGAACCAGATCTCGAACAGCACCATCAGCATGAGGAAGACGAAGATCAGCACCGCCTTGGCCAGGATCAGCCACCAGGGGTCCAGACCGAACGCCTCGAGCGTCGGCGCCTCACCGGCGGCCAGTGGGGTGGCCGGCGGCGCGGCCAGCAAGCTCGTCGTCATTCACCCTCCGCTTCCGCGGGGAGGAGCCGTACCACGGCGCCCGCGTCCACACCGAGGTCCCGGCGCACGGCGCAGCCCTCGGAGTTCGTGGGCAGCCATACCACCCGCTCGGGCATCTCGGTCAGCTCGAGCGGCACGGTGATCGCCCCGCGGTCGGTGGCTACCGTGATCTTCTCACTGTCACCAGCGCGAATCTCCCGGGCCGTCTCGGGCGACAGCCGGGCGAACACCCCCTTGGCGGTGCCGGCCAGGTACGGTTCACCGTCCTGCATCCGCCCGGCGTCGAGCAGCAGGGGCCAGGTGGCGAGGACCGCCTCGGCCTCGCCGGGCCAGCGCCGGGCCCGCGGTACGACGTTGGGCTCGCTCGCCCTCTTCCCGGACCATGGGTCGAACGCGGCTATCTCGTGCCGGGTCGTCGAGACATCGGGCAGGCCGAGATGCAGGTCCATCTCGTCGGCGATGCCGTGCAGCACCCGAAGGTCGGGTACCGGTCGCGGCGGCCCGCCCCGGGCGTCGTGCAGCGTCGTCTCGAACGGGCGCGCCCGGCCCTCCCAGTCCACGAACGTGCCGGACTTCTCCGCGACCGCGGCCACCGGGAACACGACGTCGGCGCGGTCGGTCACCGCGCTCGCCCGCAGCTCCAGACTCACCACGAACGGGGTGTTCTCGATCGCCTCGAGGGCGGCCGCCGGGTCGGGCAGGTCGTACGGGTCGACCCCACCGACCACCAGGGCCTCCAACTCGCCGGCGGCCGCCGCCGCGAGGATGGCCGAGGTGTCGCGGCCGGCCCGGTCGGGCAGCGACGAGGTCGCCCAGGCGCGCTGTACGTCGGCCCGTGCGCCCGCGTCGGCGACGGGCCGGCCGCCGGGCAGCAGGTTCGGCAGCGCGCCCGCCTCGATCGCGCCGCGCTCCCCGGCCCGGCGCGGCACCCAGGCGAGCCGGGCGCGGGTGGCGTTGGCCAGGCTCACCACCGCCGACAGCCCGCCCGGAACTCCCGCCAGCCGTTCGCCGACGCAGATCACGGAGCCCTCGGCGCGCAGCGCGTCGGCGGCCGCCCGGCCGGCCTCGTCCAGGCCGACGCTGGTGATCAGGTTGCCGAGCACCTCCGGCTCACCGCCCGGCGGCGACGCGACCAGCCGGCCCATCATCTTGGTCAGACCGTCGCTAGCGAACGGCGCGACCGAGTAGACGGCGAGTCCCCGCTTCAGTGCCGCCTTGCGGAGCCGCAGGAAGACGATCGGCGACTCCTCCTCGGGCTCGAAGCCGACGAGCAGCACGGCGGGCGCGTTCTCGAGGTCGGTGTACGTCACGTCCAGGCCCCTGCCGGCCACCATCGCGGCGAGGAACTCCGTCTCCTCGTCCGAGTGCGGCCTGGCCCGCATGTCGACGTCGTTGGTGCCGAGCGCCACGCGGGCGAACTTGGCGTACGCGTAGGCGTCCTCGACCGTGCAGCGGCCGCCGGGCAGCACGCCGACGCCCTTCCCGCCGGCGCTCGCCCGGGCCGTGGCGAGGCCGCGGGCGGCGACGCTCAGCGCCTCCGGCCACGAGGCCGGCTCCAGGCGGCCGTCCTCGCCGCGGACGAGCGGGTGGGTGAGCCGGTCCGGCTGAGTGGCGTAGGTGAACGCCCACCGGCCCTTGTCACAGTTCCACTCCTCGTTCACCTCGGGGTCGTCGCCGGCCAGCCGGCGCAGCACCCGACCCCTGCGGTGGTCGTTGCGGTTCTGGCAGCCGGAGGCGCAGTGCTCGCACATGCTCGGCGTGGACACCAGATCGAACGGCCTGGCCCGGAACCGGTAGGAAGCGCCGGTGAGCGCGCCGACCGGGCAGATCTGCACGGTGTTGCCGGAGAAGTACGACTGGAACGGCTCGTCCTGGGCGATGCCCACCTGCTCCAGCGCACCCCGCTCCATCAACTCGATGAACGGGTCCCCGGCGATCTGCTGGGAGAACCGGGTGCACCGGGCGCACAGCACGCACCGCTCCCGGTCGAGCAGCACCTGGCTGGAGATGGCGACGGGCTTGGGGTACGTGCGCTTGGTCTCGTGGAACCGCGATTCGGCATAGCCGTTGGACATCGCCTGGTTCTGCAGCGGGCACTCGCCGCCCTTGTCGCAGACCGGGCAGTCCAGCGGGTGGTTGAGCAGCAGGAACTCCATGTTCCCACGCTGCGCCTTGTCGGCCACCTCGGAGGTGAGCTGGGTCTTCACCACCATCCCGTCGGTGCAGACGGTGGTGCACGAGGCCAACGGCTTGCGCTGGCCCTCCACCTCGACGAGGCACTGCCGGCAGGCCCCGACCGGGTCGAGCAACGGGTGGTCGCAGAACCGCGGGATCTGGATGCCGAGCAGCTCGGCCGCCCGGATCACCAGCGTCCCCTTGGGCACCGCCAGCTCGAACCCGTCGATGGTGACGCTGACCTCGTCCGGTCTCGGCTGCAGCTCGCCGCCCGTCTTTTCCATGGAAGTACTCATCTACAGTCCGGCTCCCGCGAAGAGGGTCGCGGCCTCGGCGTCGAACGGGCACCCGCCCTGGGCGAAGTGCTCGATGTACTCGTCCCGGAAGTACTGGATCGACGACGTGATCGGGCTCGTCGCCCCGTCGCCGAGTGCGCAGAACGACCGGCCGAGGATGTTATCGGACGCGTCCAGCATGGTTTCCAGGTCCTCCTTGGACCCCTCGCCCCGCTCCAGCCGCTGCAGGATCTGCACCATCCAGTACGTCCCCTCGCGGCATGGCGTGCACTTGCCGCACGACTCGTGAGCGTAGAACTCGGTCCAGCGCAGCACCGCCCGCACCACGCAGGTGGTGTCGTCGAAGATCTGCAGCGCCTTGGTGCCGAGCATCGAACCGGCCGAGCCGATGCTCTCGTAGTCGAGCGGGACGTCGAGGTGTTCTGCGGTAAGGATCGGCGTCGACGACCCGCCGGGTGTCCAGAACTTCAGCTCGTGGCCGGGTCGGACCCCGCCGGCGGCGTCCAGCAGCTCGCGCAGGGTGACACCGAGCGGCGCCTCGTACTGGCCGGGCCGGGCCACGTGCCCCGACAGCGAGAAGAGGGTGAAGCCCGTCGACTTCTCCGTGCCGAACGAGCGGAACCAGGAAGCGCCCTTGACCAGGATCGGCGGGACGCTGGCGATCGTCTCCGCGTTGTTGACGGTGGTGGGGCAGGCGTACAGCCCGGACTGCGCCGGGAACGGCGGGCGCAGCCGCGGCTGGCCGCGGAAGCCCTCCAGGGAGTCCAGCAGCGCGGTCTCCTCGCCGCAGATGTACGCGCCCGAGCCGGCGTGCACGATCAGCTCGATGTCGTAGCCGGAACCCAGGATGTTCCGGCCCAGGTAGCCGGCCTCGTACGCCTCGAAGACGGCCCGCTGGAGGCGACGCAGCACGTGCACCACCTCGCCGCGCACGTAGATGAACGCGTGGCTCGCCCGCATCGCGTACGCCGCGATGATCGACCCCTCCACGAGCAGGTGCGGCGTCGCCATCATCAGCGGGATGTCCTTGCAGGTGCCCGGCTCGGACTCGTCGGCGTTGACGACCAGGTAGTGCGGCTTGGCGGGGTCGATCGGGCCCTGGGGCATGAACCCCCACTTGACCCCGGCGGGGAAGCCGGCGCCGCCGCGGCCGCGCAGCCCGGAGTCCTTGACCAGCTGGACGACCTCGGCCGGCTCCATGGCGAGCGCCTTGCGCAGGCCCTGGTAGCCGTCGTTGGCGAGGTACGTGTCCAGCGTCCAGGACTGTGGGTGGTCCCAGTACCGGGACATGACCGGCGTCAGCACGAGATCTCCTTACGCCGAGATCTATGTTGTGGGGGTCGCAAACCGGGCAAAACGGTCCCACAACATAGATCTCGGCGAGTCGGGGTCAGCACGTCACCCTCCCTCGCCTTCGGTCGGACGGTCCATCCGGTACGCGTCCGGCTCGGTGCTGTTCCAGGGGTCGCCGGCGCCGCTCTCCCGGGCCGCCCGCAGGCCGGCGAGCGTCGCCTCACCGGCCGGACCGCCGGCGTCCACGGCGCCGAAGCGCTCGTCCGGGAAGCCGGCAAGGATCCGGGAGACCTCCTTGAACGTGCACAGCGACGCGCCGCGGCTCGGCGTCGGCGGGTTACCGGCGCGCAGGTCGTCGACGAGCTGTACGGACGACTGGGGGGTTACCTGGTCGAAGAACTCCCAGTTGACCATGACGACCGGAGCGTAGTCGCAGGCGGCGTTGCACTCGATGTGCTCCAGGGTCACCGCGCCGTCCTCGGTCGTCTCCTCGTGCTCGATGCCCAGATGCTCCTTGAGCTGGGCGAAGATCGCATCGCCGCCCATGATCGCGCACAGCGTGTTGGTGCAGACCCCGACGTGGTAGGCGCCGCTCGGCCGGCGCTTGTACATGGTGTAGAAGGTGGCGACGGCGGTGACCTCCGCGCGGGTCAGCCCCAGCTGGTCGGCGCAGAACCCGATGCCGTCCTGGCTGAGGTACCCCTCCTCGGCCTGCACCAGGTGCAACAGCGGCTGGAGCGCGGAGCGCGGCTGCGGGTAGCGCGCGATGATCTGCTTGGCGTCCCGCTCCAGCCGCTCGCGGACCTCGGGATCGTACGGCACTACCGATCAACTCCCCCCATCACGGGATCGATGCTCGCGACGGCTGCGATCACGTCCGCGACCATCCCGCCCTCGGACATGGCGGCGACGGCCTGCAGGTTGGTGAACGACGGGTCGCGGTAGTGGACCCGGTACGGGCGGGTGCCCCCGTCGCTCACCATGTGCACGCCCAGCTCGCCGCGCGGGGCCTCGATGCACGCGTACACCTGGCCCGGAGGGACCCGAAAGCCCTCCGTGACCAGCTTGAAGTGGTGGATCAGCGCCTCCATGGAGGTGCCCATGATGTGCCGGATGTGGTCGAGCGAGTTGCCCAGGCCGTCGCTGCCCAGGGCGAGCTGCGCCGGCCAGGCGATCTTCTTGTCCGCCACCATGATCGGGCCGGGCTCCAGCCGGTCCAGGCACTGCTCGACGATGCGCAGCGACTGGCGCATCTCCTCCATCCGGATCAGGTAGCGCCCGTACGAGTCGCAGGTGTCGGTCGTCGGCACGTCGAAGTCGTAGGTCTCGTACCCCCAGTACGGCTGCGACTTGCGCAGGTCCCATGGCAGGCCGGCGGACCGCAGTATCGGGCCGGTCACCCCGAGGGCCATGCAGCCGGTGAGGTCCAGGTAGCCGACGTCCTTGGTGCGGCCGACCCAGACGGGGTTCTCGGTGAGCAGCTTCTCGAAGTCGTCGACCCGGCCCTGCAGCACCGGGATCAGCTCCCGGATCCGGTCCACCGTGCCCGGCGGCAGGTCCTGCGCCACCCCGCCCGGCCGGATGTAGCCGTGGTTCATCCGCAGACCGGTGATCATCTCCAGGATGTCCAGGATCAGCTCCCGCTCCCGGAACCCGAACATCATGGCGGTGGTCGAGCCGAGCTCCATGCCGGTGGTGGCCAGCCACACGAAGTGCGAGGCGACCCGGTTGAGCTCCATCGTCAGCACCCGGATGACCTTCACCCGCTCCGGGAGCTGGTCCTCGATGCCGAGCAGCTTCTCCACGCCGAGGCAGTACACCGCCTCGTTGAAGATCGGCGCCAGGTAGTCCATCCGGGTGACGAACGTGACGCCCTGCGTCCAGGTGCGGTACTCGCAGTTCTTCTCGATACCGGTGTGCAGGAACCCGATGCCCACCCGGGCCTCGGTGACCGTCTCGCCGTCCAGGGTCAGGATCAGCCGGAGCACGCCGTGGGTGGACGGGTGCTGCGGCCCCATGTTGACGACTATGCGCTCCTCGCCGGCGTCGACGGCGTCGGAGGCGACCTCGTCCCAGTCCTGGCCGGTGACCGTGTAGACGCGGCCCTCGGCAGCGTCGTCCGCGCCAGCGTAGGCGCCGGTATAGGGATCGGTGTGGGTGGTCATGCGTACGACCTCCGTTCATCCGGCGGAGGTACCTCGGCGCCGCGGTACTCGACCGGGATGCCGCCGAGCGGGTAGTCCTTGCGCTGCGGGTGACCCTTCCAGTCATCCGGCATCTCGATCCGGGTGAGCGCCGGATGGCCGTCGAAGACGATGCCGAAGAAGTCGTAGGTCTCCCGCTCGTGCCAGTCGTTGGTCGGGTAGACCTCGACGATCGACGGGATGTGCGGGTCGGCGTCCGGGCAGGACACCTCAAGGCGCACCCGGCGGTTGTGGGTGATCGACAGGAAGTGGTACGCGGCGTGCAGCTCGCGCCCGGGGTCGTTCGGGTAGTGCACCCCGGAGACCCCGGCACACACCTCGAAGCGCAGCTTCGGGTCATCGCGGAGCGGCCGCACGACGTCGAGAAGCCGCTCCCGCCGTACGTGGAAGGTCAGCTCCCCCCGGTCGGCCACCACCCGCTCGATCGCGTCGCCGAAGCCCATCCCAGCGGACTCGAGCGCCCTGCCCATTTCGTCGGCGATCTCGTCCAGGCCGCCACCGAAGGGGCGCGGGGTGCTCGGCGGCACCGGCTGACGAACCAGCAGCCGGCCGTATCCCGAGGTGTCGCCGCTCGTCCTCGCACCGAACATGCCCCGGCGTACGACCGGGTGGTCCTCCCGCCCGGCGTCCGGATCGGTGCCGTTGCTCATGGCGTCAGCTCCTGCTGCGAAGCGATCGGAAGGGCGCGCAGCCGGTCCCGCTCGGCCTCCTCGACCGCCTGCGCCCGGTGGATGCCCAGCTTCTCCCGCTGGATCTTGTCGTGCAGCTTAAGGATGGAATCCAGCAGCATCTCCGGCCGGGGCGGGCACCCGGGCAGGTACATGTCGACCGGGATCACATGGTCGACCCCCTGCACCACCGCGTAGTTGTTGAACATGCCGCCGCTGGAGGCGCACACGCCCATGGAGATCACCCACTTGGGGTTCGCCATCTGGTCGTAGACCTGCCGCAGCACCGGCGCCATCTTCTGGCTCACCCGTCCGGCAACGATCATCAGGTCGGCCTGCCGCGGCGTGGCCGAGAACCGCTCCATGCCGAACCGCGCGAGGTCGTA
Organism: Streptosporangiales bacterium; assembly: GCA_009379995.1. Taxonomy (GTDB): domain Bacteria; phylum Actinomycetota; class Actinomycetes; order Streptosporangiales; family WHSR01; genus WHSR01. The sequence goes on along the minus strand of WHSR01000022.1, from coordinate 39,601 downwards.
GCGGCTGGTGCCGGTCGCCATCATCTCGATGGCGCAGCAGGCAAGGCCGAACGTCGCCGGCCACAGCGAGTTCTTCCGGGCCCAGCCGGCCGCCTTCTCCACGGTGGTCAGCAAGAACCCGCTCGGCAGCTTCTCTTCGATACCCATCGCTACTCCCACTCCAGGCCGCCGCGTCGCCAGACGTACAGGTATGCGACCAGAACCGCGACGATGAACAGCACCATTTCGACGAGGCCGAAGATCCCCAGGGCGTCGAAGGTGACGGCCCACGGGTAGAGGAAGATGATCTCGATGTCGAAGACGATGAACAGCATCGCGGTGAGGTAGTACTTCACCGGGAACCGCCCACCGCCGACCGGCTGCGGCGTCGGCTCGATGCCGCACTCGTACGCCTCGGACTTGGCCCGGTTGAACCGCTTGGGCCCCGCGAGCGTGCTGGCCACCAGCGAGAACATGGCGAAGCCGAAGGCGATGAGGGCAAGGACCGCAATGGGTACGTAGAGGTTCATCCCTTCACTCCTTACCTGGGCCCGTAGGCCGCCGGTGCGATCCTGGTCATGGCGTTGATGACGCGGTCCATCGCGTCGCCGCCGCGCGGGTCGGTCAGGTTCGCCAGCAGCTTGAGCGTGAACCGCATAAGGGTCGGATGCGGCAGGCCGTGCCGCGTCGCGAGCCTCATCACCTCCGGGTGGCCGATGATCCGCACAAAGATCCGGCCGAGCGTGTAGTAGCCCCCATACCGTTCTTGCAGCAGACGAGGGTACGCCTGCAATGCGCGTTCCCGAGCCGCGGGGGTCGGCCGGGCCAGCGCCTGGACGATGACGTCCGCGGCGAGCGCCGCCGATTCCATCGCGTAGGCGATGCCCTCGCCGTTGAACGGGTTGATCATGCCACCCGCGTCACCGACCAGCAAAAACCCCCGAGTGTAGTGGGGGGTGCGGTTGAAACCCATCGGCAGGGCCGCGCCACGGATCGGCCCGGTGGCGTTCTCCTCGGTGAACCCCCACTCCTCCGGAGTGCCCGCGAGCCAGCCGCGCAGCAGGCTCTTGTAGTCGACGTTGCGGAACGACGCGCTGGTGTTGAGCAGACCGCAGCCGACGTTGCTGGTCCCGTCCCCGACCCCGAAGATCCAGCCGTACCCCGGCAGCAGCCGGTCGCGGCCCTCCGGTGAGCTGTCCCGCAGCTCGAGCCAGGACTCCATCCAGTCGTCCTCGTGGCGGGGGCTCTTGTAGTAGCGGCGTACGGCCACTCCCATCGGCCGGTCGTCCCGCTTGCGCAGGCCCATGGCCAGGGAGAGCCGGCTGGAGTTGCCGTCGGCCGCGACGACGAGCGGAGCGCGGAAGGTCACCGTGCCGCCGTCGGCAGTCGTCGCGGTGACCCCCTCGATGCGCCCGGCGCTCTCGTCGATCACCGGCCCGGTGACGGCCGTGCGCTGCAGCAGGCGCGCCCCGGCACCCTCCGCGGCGTGCACCAGGACCTCGTCGAAGTCGTACCGGGTGCGGACGAGCCCGTAGTCGGGATAGGTGGCAAGATCCGGCCACGGAAGTTGCAGCCGCATCCCGCCGCCGAGGATTCGCAATCCCTGGTTGCGTATCCAGCCGGCGCCGTCGTGCTCGATCCCCATGTCCACAAGACAGCGGACTCCGCGCGGGGTGAGCCCGTCGCCGCACACCTTCTCCCGCGGGAACGACGTCTTCTCCAGCAGCAGAACGTCGAGGCCGGCGGCCGCAAGGTAGTAGGCCGCCGTCGAGCCCGCCGGTCCGGCGCCGACCACTATGACGTCGGCGTCCGCAGCGGAGTCCCGCCGCCCTGGGGTCTGGGCGGGAGCTGTCTCGGTCACGGGATCGTCCCCCACTACGAGGGTTTCGGTCGTGCGCTTGTGAAAGCCTTCACAAACCTCTACTAGGTGCAGTGTAGTCCGTTCGCCCGAGCTTCGTTACCGCCTGCCGTCGCCGGGCCGGGTAGCGGCCGGGTCGCGAGGCGACTCGGAGTCGCCGGCCAGGGGGAGGGAGCTCCGGCGCACGGCGGAGTATTTCGCGGCCGTTACAGGACCTTGGTCCCCAAACTCGGGCCCTTGATCACTTGAAATCCAAAATAGTGGAGTTAACCTCGAGCTGTTACGCGATTCGGTCGATGACGGCAATGAATCGGACCCAGCGACCCATGCGAATCAGAGGATAGAATGCGACTCAGGTACACAGTTTTAGCGGCATGTTCGGCGATTTTCTTGGGCGGCTTCTTGGTGATCACGCCGGCCGCCGAGGCCGCTCCCGCGATCAGGCTCGGCAAGATCCAATACGACCCCTCCGGCAAGGACACGCGCAACAACGCGCAGCTGAACCGCGAATACGTCGTGATCAAGAACGTCAGCGGGAAGGCCAGGAACCTTACCGGGTGGCGGCTGCGCGACAGGTCCAACCATGTGTACAAGTTCGGTACCTTCACGTTGAAGGCCAGGTCGTCGGTGACGATCCACACCGGAAAGGGCAGGAATTCGGCGGGCCACCGGTATTGGGGCCGCGGCTGGTACGTCTGGAACAATACCGGCGACAAGGCGACCCTCAGGAACGCCTCCAGGAATGTCGTGGACTACTGCATCTGGTCGAACGGCTCGGGAATCAAGTACTGCTAACTATTGCGAGCGACGCGGCGAGGGACGGCGATGCCCCGGCCCCTCGCCGCGTGCTTGTCGGACGCGAGCCCCTGCTGCACGATCGAGGGTGTCACGCGCCGGCGCGGGCGTCATGCGACCGAGCGCGCGGCGGCAGGAGGAAGAAGGGGTTTGTCGCGATGGCCGAGCACGTTGGCGCGGCGCGGGAGCCGGGCCCGCCCGAGCCGCTGCCCTGGCCCTCCGACCCAGCCTTCCACCGCGACCCCTACCCCGCCTACGCGCAGCTGCGGCGGAGTCGGTCGGTCGGCCCGGTCACGCTGCCGTCCGGCCTGCGGGCCTGGGCGGTCACCGGGTTCGAGGAGGCATGGGAGCTGCTCGCCGACCCCCGGCTGGCCAAGGACATCCGCAGGTTCGCCCACCTGCGCGACGTCGCGCTGCCGCCGGAACTGAACCTGCACATGCTCAACCTCGATCCTCCCGACCACACCCGGCTGCGTCGGCTGGTGACCAAGGCCTTCACCGCCCGCCGGGTGGAGGCGCTGCGGCCGCGTATCGAGCAGATCGCCGCGGAGCTCCTCGACGCGATGGCGCAGCAGCGCAGCGCGGACCTGATCGAGGCGTTCGCGTTCCCGCTGCCCATCACCGTGATCTGCGAGCTCCTCGGCATACCGTCCGGCGACCGCGGCGACTTCCGCCGGTGGTCCAACGCTGTCGTCTCCGGCCGCGCGACCCGCGACGAGCTCCCCGAGGCCGTGGCCGGCCTGATCGCCTACGCCAAGAAGCTGATCGCCGCCAAGCGTGCGGAGCCGTCGGACGACCTGCTCTCGGCACTCACCGCGGCCCGCGACGAGGACGACAGGTTGAGCGAGGCCGAGCTGATCTCCATGATCTTCCTGTTGCTCATCGCCGGCCACGAGACCACCGTGAACCTGATCGGCACCGGGACGTTCCACCTGCTCACCCACCCCGATCAAATTGCCCTGCTGCGAGACGACCCGAGCCTGCTGCCGTCCGCGATCGAGGAACTGCTGCGCTACGACGGACCCGTCGAGGTCGCGACGACCCGCATCACGGCCGAGCCCGTCGAGATCGCCGGGGTGACGATCCCCGCCGGTGAGCCGGTACTGGTGGCGCTGGCCGCGGTCGACCGCGACCCCGATCGGTTCCCCGGGCCCGACCGGCTCGATCTCACCCGCGGTGACGCCCAGCACGTCGCGTTCGGCCACGGCATCCACTACTGCCTCGGCGCGCCGCTGGCCCGGATGGAGGGCCAGATCGCCATCGGCGCGCTGCTCAGCCGCTTCCCTTCCCTTGCGCTCGCCGTCCGGCCCGGTGACCTCGTCTGGCGCCCCGGCCTACTCCTGCGCGGCCTCGCCGCCCTTCCCGTCACCTTCTGACGCGCCTTCTGACGCCGTGCCCCGCGCCCGGTTAGGCGAAGTCGGCTCCCGCCGGCGTCGGCGGCGTTCGACGAACGCTCGCTTTTTCGCCTGCCGGACCGGGTCGGAGCGGTACCGGTGATCGCCGCCTCGGCCACCGCCGAGGCGGCCGGCCTGACCCTTGTCGCGGAGGTGAGCTACCCGGCGACGCCGCAAACGGCGAGCGTCACCCCGTAACCGGCGCGGAGTACATCGGGAGAATCGCCTCCGCGCATTCTTCGAAGGTCCTCCGGTCGGTGAGGGAGAACGCGTTCGCCCGGTCGCTTTCCACATCGATGGTCCCGACGACCCCGCCGCTTGCCGGGTCCAGGATCGGGACGATCATCTCCGCCCTGGTATCCGCGAGGGCCTCAAGGTAGCGAGGGTCGGCGGTGACGTCATTGACCACCACCGTCGCCCTGGTGGCGACGGTGGAGCTGGTGAGGCCCTGAGAAGTGGGGAACGTCGGATGGGCCGGCGCGGACGGTCCGCTCCACGCGAGGTTGCGCACCATGTTCTCGGCGATCTCGTAGATGCCCACCCAGCGGTACCCGGAGGCGACGCGCAGAAGCTCGGCGATGCGGGCGGCCTTGTCCGCGCGACTGCCTTCGGCGTGTACGGCCTCGCGGATCGAATCGAGCGGGATTTCCCTGTCCATGGCGGCCTGTCCTGCTGTCGTCGGCAGCTTGTCGGGGTTGACGATGAGGTGGATGGTCTCGATGAGCTCGTCGGCCACGTCGAGCACCACCACGGCGCGCGACGTGCCCTGCATGGTGATGAGGATGGCGGGACCGCCATTGGCGGTGACCAACTGGTAGGCGACGCCGGGGACGGGAGACTTCAGACCGCTGTGCAGGAACCTGGCGACCTTGTCCGCGCCGTGGATCGGCCGGCGCGGAGCGCCGCGGGCCCGTCCTCCGCCGTCGCCGACCAGGGTGACCCCGGGAGCGAGCTGCTCCATCAGTGCCTGCAGGTCGGCGTCGCGGCAGGCCGCCATGAACCTCTCGGTGACGCGTCGCCGGGTGGCCTGGTCGGTGTCGAACCGCGGCCGGCGGGCCTGGACGTGCCGGCGGGCCCGGTGCGCCAGTTGGCGTACCGCATCCTCGCTGCGGCCAAGGGTTTCGGCGATCTCGGGGTAGCAGAACGCGAAGGCTTCCCGGAGCACGAAGACGGCGCGCTCCAGCGGCGACAGCGTCTCCAGCACCACGAGCATGGCCATCGAAATCGACTCCGACAGCTCGATCTCGTCGGCGATGTCGGGGCCCGGGAACAGCGGCTCGGGCAGCCACGGCCCCACATAGGCCTCGCGGCGCGCCTTCAGCCGCCGTAGCCGGTCGATCGCCAGCCGGGTCGTCACCCGGATCAGATACCCCCGAGCATCCACGATCCGTGGGCTCGCCCCGGCCGCCCACCGCGGCCAGGCCTCCTGGACCGCGTCCTCGGCTTCGGCCACCTCACCCAGGATCCGATACGCCACGCCTACGAGCACGTGTCGGTGCGCGGTGAACACCCGGGCCGCGTGCTCCTGGTCGTACTCCTGGTCATACTCATGACCAGGGCCCTGGCGCTGACCCCGACCATGTCCTCGCGTTCCCACGCTGACTCCTCGTCTCAGCCTCGCCGCGTCCGGGGCGGGTGTCGTCGGCGTTACGACGCATCCCGACCCGTTGGCTGTGACATGTCACAACGGAGTGTCCTGGATGCGTCCGGAAGTCCGACAGCGCATCACCCGCACCTTGGACAGGAGAACCTCGATGAATGCCGCGCTGTGGATCTGCCAAGGACTGCTCGCTGCGATCTTCCTCGTCTCCGGCACCGCCAAGATCAGCCAATCCAGGGAACGCCTGCTCGCGACCGGCCAGACCGGCATCGCGCCGTTCCCCATGCCGGTCGTCCGGCTCACCGCCTTCTGTGAACTCCTCGGTGTCGTCGGCATTCTGCCGCGACTGACCGGCATCGCCCCGGTACTCACGCCAATGGCCGCGATCGGGTTCGGTGTGGTCATGATCGGGGCAGCTGCTTCCCACCTCAAGCTCGGCGAGCCCTGGACCGCCCTGGCCAACATCGCCATTCTCGCGGTGTGCGCCCTCGTCGCGTACGGCACCCTCACGGGATAGCCGGCGCATCGAGACCGGCGATTCTCCTGATGCGACGGCCGACCCGGAGCAGGAAGGTCTAGCCATGCGACTCAGCCTGAGCATCACGAACTTCTCGTGGCCGGACGGTCCAGCGGGCATCGGCGCCCAGCTCGGACGGATAGTCCGCGCCGCCGACGAGGCCGGTCTGGACACGGTGTGGGTGGCCGATCACCTGATCCAGGCCGACCCCAGCAGCACACCCGACGCGGAGATGCTGGAGGCGTACACCACCCTGGGGTTCCTCTCCGCACAGACCGAGCGGATCCGGCTCGGCACCATGGTGACCGGGGTGACGCACCGGCCGCCCGCCCTTCTGATCAAGGCCGTCACCACGCTCGATGTGCTGTCCGGAGGACGGGCCTGGCTCGGGATCGGGGCCGGCTACCACGAGGGGGAGGCGCGGGCGATGGGCCTGCCGTTTCCGCCGACCGCCGCGCGGTTCGAGCGGATGGAGGAGACGGTACGGCTCGCCATCCAGATGTGGGCGGGCGACGATGCGGCGTTCGAGGGAACGTACTACCGGTTGGAGCACCCGGCGGCCAGCCCGAGACCGCTAAGGCTCCCGCATCCGCCGATGCTGATCGGCGGCACCGGGGAACAGAGGACGCTGCCCGTGGTGGCGAGGTACGCCGACGCGTGCAACCTGTTCGACATTCCCGACGGCGGCCGTACCGTGACGCACAAGCTCACAGTCCTTGCGCGGCACTGCGAGGAGATCGGTCGGCCGTACGACGACGTCGAGAAAACGCTGGCCAGCCGCCTCGAGCCGGGGGAGTCGCCGGAATCGTTCGTCCAGCGATGCGCGTCGTTCGCGGCGCTCGGGATCGACCACGTGGTCGTGATCACCACCGGCCCTTGGACCGAGGAGGCGGTCGCGACCCTCGGGGCTGCCGTCCCAGCCCTGCAGCGGATCAGCCACACCGGGTCGAGATGATCTCGACAAGGCGGGATGATCTCGGGTAAGGAAGGAGGGCCAGCGACGTGCCAGGTCTACCTGCCCCCCACCCCGCCGCGACGTGTCTGATCACGGGAGCGTCGTCGGGCATCGGCGCGGCCATCGCCCGCGAACTGGCAAGCCGCGGGCACGGCGTGACGCTCGTCGCGCGGCGGGAGGAGCGCCTGCGGGATCTCGCCAACGAGCTCGCCGAGGCGTACCCGGTCCGCGCCGAGGTCCTGGCCTGCGACCTGGCCGACGCGGCGGCGCGCGGCGCCCTGCCGGGCCGGGTCGAGGCGCTCGGTCTGCGCGTCGATGTGCTCGTCAACAACGCGGGGCTCGGCACGCACGGGCGGTTCGTCGAGCTCGATGCGGCACGAGAGGCCGAGCAGGTGCGCGTGCTGTGCGAGGCGGTCGTCGACCTGTGCGGTGCGTTCGCACCCGCGATGGCGGCCCGCCGGTCGGGGGGCGTCCTGATCGTGTCGTCGCTCTCCGGCTTCCAACCCGTGCCCAACACGGCCACCTACGCCGCCGCGAAGGCGTTCTCGCTCTCCTTCGGCGAAACGCTGCACGCCGAGCTGCGCGGCTGCGGCGTTTCGGTGACGACCCTGTGCCCCGGCCCCGTCGACACCGAGTTCTTCGAGGTGAGCGGCCCGCATCCCACTCAGCGCGTCTTCCCCAAGCCGTTGTGGGAGACGGCCGAGGCCGTCGCCCGCGCCGGGATCGAGGGCCTCGCCCGTAACCGGCGGGTGGTGGTTCCCGGTGCCGCGATGCGGGCGCTCGTCGCGAGCGGCCGCCTCGCGCCGGGCGGGCTCAGGCTGTGGGTGTTGGACCGCTTCTATCGCGGCGCCGAAGCCCAGTGAACCCGAGCTGCGTACCTACCGGGTTCAGGTCAGCCGATCGTGACCGATCGAGCGCCGGGCGTGAACTCATCGAAGGACTGTTCCCAGCGTTCTGCCGGCCAGATGTAGCTGACCCGACCGTCGACCGGTCGGTAGGCAGCGGTATAGAGGGTGCCGCGTCCTTGGTCGTAGGCGGTGCGGTAGAACGGCGGCCCGAGCAATGCCTTGGCGGTGGCCTCCACCGGGTCGTCGGCGTGCGATGCGGCCTCTACTACGGAGCGCAGCGCGGTGAGGCGTTCCTGGGTGGCATCGAGTGCCTCCTGCTTCGGTGAAACCGGGGCGTCTTGGTGGTTGGTAGTGCAGATCTCGGCCGCGCGCCCGGCGCGGCGGTCCGGACCGACGTGGACCGTGATGGCCTCGTGTGTGTCGAGGAGGGTCAGGTTCTGGGCGGTCGCGACCGGCAGGCGCCGCAGCTTCTGCCATGCCTGCGCCGCCGTCGTGCAGGTCTCCAGCAGGTATCGGGTGACCAGCAGGATCCCGAACCCGGGCCCGAGCACGAATCTGCCTCCGAAGGTGAGCGATACCGCGAGGCCGGCGTCGTTCATCCCGTCCAGCAGCCCCACAGCAGGTCGTTCATGCCGATCACGGGCCGGAGGAAGTTCGACGCGAACGCCGTGCGGCTGAACTCATCCGGGTGGAAGTCGTAGTTGCGTACCAACGCCCCGGCGACGGCCGTCTGCGAGCAGGCGGCAAAGAACGGCCGATGCGTCGTGTGGGTGAGAAAGGCTTCCCCGCCGGGCCGGTCGAGTGCGTAAGCAAGCCGGTCCAGTACCGGGACGAGTTCCGGCATGTGCTCGGCGAACAACTGCCGCGCCGCCGCCTCCCCCTGCTTGGTCCTGGACCCCTCGGCGGCCAGGTCGGCGACGTGCGGCCATTCGGCGTGGGCCTCCGCCGCCCATGAAGTTCCCTCGCCGTCCCCGACGTCGACGGCGCGGAAGGTCAGGGTCTTGCGCATCGTCGTCTCCGGTGGTCGTGGATCAGGGTCTGGTGATCGTCTCTTGGAGTTCGGTCACCCAGCGGTCGGGTGCCCCGGGTGGACATTCGAGGTAGAGCTCCCGGGCGTAACCGACGGTGCGGTAGCCGTCCACGATCGCGAAGTCGTGGTCATCGGATGGGTCGGCGGCGACAGGCAGCGTGGCGTGCAAGGATGATCGTGCCATCTCCGTCCGGCGAGTCTTCGTGGTAGTTGATCGCCGGCCCGGTCGGCGCCAGGGCCGCCTCGGTCAGGCGACGGGTGAGCTCGGGGTAGAGAGGCTGGCCGACCGGCCCGATGTCCTCGGCCGTCATGCTCGCCACGGTGGCGGTCAGCTCGGCGACCCGGATCGATGGGATCCGCTTGACCAGAACGTCGTCGGTACGCATGTCGCCCTCGCGTTCGATTGTCCGGAGCCTCGCCTCGACCCGGGCCAGCTTGGCCATGTCGCCCGCGACCTGCGTCTGGAGCTGAGCGCGCCGCAGCCGCAGCATGCCGTGCAGCTCCTCGACGCTCACCCGCTCGTCGAGAATCGTCTGCACCTGCTGCAGGGTGAAGCCGAGATCTTTCAGGGCGACTATGCGGTTGAGTCTGGGGAGCTGATCGGCTTCGTAGAAGCGGTAGCCGCTGACCGGGTCGACGTGGGCGGGCCGCAGAAGCCCGATCGCGTCGTAATGGCGCAACATCCGGACCGACACGAGGCCCAGCCGGGCGAAGTCTCCGATGCCGAACATGACGTCTACCGGTGTAGGGCCTCACACCGTGTCAGGGTCAAGAGCTGTCCCGGGTCCTCATGCCTCGATCGGACAGAACAGGTCGACGCCGTTGCCGTCGGGGTCGTGGACGAGGGCGTACCGCATCCCCCAGACCGCGTCCCACGGCTCCTTGTGGCCCTCGTACCCGGCCGCGACAAGATCGCGGTAGAGCTTGTCGACTCCCGCAGGCGAGTCGCACTGGAACCCCAGCGACATCCGTGGACTCCCGGCCGGCGGCGCCCACGAAGGATCGAAGCTGTGGATCGTCTCCACGGTGTCGAAGAGCAGCCTCAAGCCACCAGGCAGGCCCACCTCCACGTGCGGTCCGCCGTCCGCTTCGGCCGGGATGTCGAGGCCGAGCCGCCGGTAGAACGCGAGCGAACGGGCCATGTCCTCGACCACGAGTCCGATGACTGCGACGTTCGGTCCCATGTCCTTCCCTTCGGTGGATGAAAGGTGACCAGGGCGTCGATGTCGAGACGTCCCGCCGGCATCCGACCACACACCGGCACGTCGTCGTCTTGAACAAAACGGTCATGGGGGTGGCAGACTCCCTCCCATGGACCTGCGGCCCGGCTACCGCGAGCTGGCCCCACCGCCGGCGCTGCGCGGTGCGTTGGAGTGCCTGTGGGTCCGCGTCGGCCTGGCGTCGGGCCCACCGAACACCCTGGTGCTGCCCGACGCGTGCTCCGATCTGATCTGGCAGGCCGAGGCGGGCACCTTCGTCGCCGGCCCGGACACCGGACCGGCGCCGGCGGTGGTACGGCCGGGCACGGTGCTGGTGGGGGCGCGCTTTCTTCCCGGTGCCGGCGGCCCCGCGTTGGGCGTACCGCTCAGCGCCCTGCGGGACCTGCGCGTCGACGTCACCGACCTGCTGCCCGAGCTGGACGATCGTCTGCCCGCGTCGCTGACGCCGGAGGCTGCGCTGCGTGGCCTCACCGCCACCGTCGTCCGGCTCACCGCCGCCGCACCGCCCGATCCGGCGGTACGCAGGGCCGCTCGGCTGCTGGCCGACTCGGGGGCCCGCGTCGAGACGCTGGCCGACGAGCTGGGATTGAGCGAGCGCCAGCTCCGCCGGCGGTTCCACGCGGCGGTGGGCTACGGCCCCAAGACCCTGCAGCGGGTGCTCCGGTTCCGCCGCTTCCTCTCCCGGCTCGACGCCGGCAGGGCCGAAACGGACCTGGCGCGCATCGCCCTGGAGGCCGGTTACGCCGACCAGGCGCATCTCACCCGCGAATGCGCACGCCTGGCCGGCTTCCCGCCGACCGCGCTCGCGCGAACCCGCGCCGAGGCACCTGCCGAGGAACCTGTCGGCTAGGGGTGTCCCGCTAGTCGGGCCGGCGGGCCCGGTGGATCGCGACGATGCCGCCGGAGAGGTTGCGCCAGCTCACCGCCTCCCAGCCGGCCGCGTGCAGCCGGGCGGCGAGTTCGGCCTGGTCCGGCCAGTCCCGGATCGACTCGACGAGGTAGGCGTACGCCTCCGGGTTGCTGCTCACCAGCCGGGCCACCCCGGGCAGCGCCCGTATCAGGTACTCCTCGTACAGCGTCCGCCAGGGCCGAAGCGTCGGCCGGCTGAACTCACAGATCACCAGGCGACCACCGGGCCGGGCGACCCGCAACATCTCGGCCAGGCCGCGGTCGGTGTCGCCGAGATTGCGCAGCCCGAAGGAGATCGTCACCGCGTCGAAGGACGCCTCGGCGAACGGAAGGGCCATCGCGTCGCCCCCGACGAAGCTCAGACGGTCCGGACTGCGGCCGGCATGGGCGGACCCGAGCCGACGCGCGCCCACCCGCAGCATGCCGAGCGAGAAATCGCAGGCCACGCAGCGCGCGCCGGCCGCGGCGAAGTACGTCGAGGAGGTGCCGGTTCCGGCCGCCAGGTCGAGGACCAGCTCGCCCTCGCGGGCACCGACCGCCCGGGTCACCGCCCGGCGCCACAGCCGGCTCTGCCCAAGTGACAGGACGTCGTTGGTGACGTCGTAGCGCTCGGCGGTCCGATCGAACATCGCGGCCACCTCGGCCGCCCGCTTGTCCAAGGACGCGCGCATGCTTCATTCTGCGCCATTCACGCCGAGATCTATGTTGTGGGGTACCGAAACGGACAAAACGACCCCCGCAACATAGATCTCGGCGGGTGTGGGGTAGAACCGAGACATGCACAAGATCGACGTCGAGAACACCGGGCCACACGAGTACGGCGTCACGGTAAATCAGGACGGAACCACCACAAAGCACCACATCCGGGTGCCGCAGCGACTCCTGGATGACCTCGCCGTCACCGAGGACAACGAGGAACGGCTGGTGCAGGAGTCGTTCGTGTTCCTGCTCGAACGCGAGCCGGCCACGTCGATCCTGCGGGAGTTCGACCTGGACGTGATCTCGCGTTACTTCCCCGAGTACGGGACCGAGATCCGATCGCGGCTCTAGCCGCGGCGCCGGGCGTCGTCGGCGGCGTCCGCGGGAACGTCCGAGGCGTCGTCTTCCCTGGCCGCCCCCTCGTCCAGGCGGCGTTTGAAGTCACGGTAGCGTCCGACGAGCGCCGACGACATGACGTCCCGCTGCCGGGAGAGCGCGATGAAGCTCACCAGACCACTGACGATGATCGCCAACCCGAACAGCAGCAGCCCTCGCGCCCCGAGCAGGTAGAGGACGCCGACGGCGGCGCCGAACAGGACGACGCGGGCGGCGGTGTACCGCAGGATCGGTCCCATGGCGCTGTGATCACCCGGTCTCGACGTACGGTTTCGGGGAGCCCACCACCTCGGCGAGCAGGGACGGTTCCACGTTACCGCCGGACAGCACCGCCACCTGCCGGCCGGGCGGCAGTTCGTCGCGGCGGAACAGGGACGCCGCGACCGCTACCGCCCCTCCGGGCTCGGCGACCAGCCGGGCGTTCCGCGCCAGCCTTCGCATCGCCTCCCGGATCTCGTCCTCGCCCACCGCGAGCATGTCGTCCACGTACCGCTGGATGTGCGGGAACGTCCGCTCACCCACCTGGTCGGTCCGAAGCGCGTCGGCCAGCGTGCGGCCGGTCGACTCGGTCGACCAGGCGACCCGCGTCCCCTTGTGGAACGAGTCCCGGGCATCGGCGGCGAGCTCCGGCTCCACCCCCACGACCTTGGCCCGCGGGTTCAGGGCCTTGACGGCGACGGCCACCCCGCTGACCAGCCCGCCGCCACTCACCGGCACGAGCACGACGTCGACGTCCGGCGCATCTTCGACGATCTCCAGGCCGACGGTGCCCTGACCGGCGATCACCCGCTCGTCGTCGAACGGGGGGACGTATACGTAGGAGCGCTCGGCGGCGAGCTCCTCGGCACGGCGCCGCCGTGCCTCGTTCGACGGCGGGCTGAAGACGACCTCGGCGCCGAGGCGGCGGGTCCGCTCCACCTTCACCTGCGAGGTCGTCTCCGGCATGACGATCACGGCGGGTACGCCGAGGGCGCGTGCCACGTACGCCACCGCCTGGGCGTGGTTCCCGCTGGAGTGCGCGATCACTCCGCGCCGGCTCTCGGCAGGTATCCCGGACAGCGTGGCGTGCGCGCCCCGAAGCTTGAAGGCGCCGATCGGCTGCAGCGACTCGGGCTTGATCAGCAACGGTGGGTTCTGCTCCGGGTACGGCACCAGCGGCGTTCGGACGACGATCCCCCGAACGCGCTCGGCCGCCCGCCGGATGTCGTCGACGGTAACCAGGTCGGGCATGACGGCAGGCTACCCAGACGCGAACGAGGCCACCTCCCCGCGGGCGACACGCCGGAGCTCGACCGGATCCGGGCACAAATGCGGCGCGGGATTGGCCGGGAATCGGATGCGGACAGGGCGGAGATCAGGTAGAGATCTTGTCAACCGAGTCCAGGATCATGGCTACGTTGTGTGATGTTTTCGCAAAATGGACAAGAATCCCCCGCACCGCATGCACACTGAGTAGGGATATCCCGCGAGGGGGGCGGGCCAAAGGGAGAAGAAGACGTGGAGCGTAGTAGCGAACGCCTGCTTACTCCAGGCGAGGTGGCGACACTCTTTCGGGTAGACCCGAAGACGGTTACCCGCTGGGCTGCGGCCGGGCGGATCAGCAGCATCCGCACTCCCGGAGGCCACCGGCGCTTTCGGGAGTCCGAGGTGCACGCCCTGCTTCGTGGCGAGGGCTACCGGCCCCAGGAAGTGACCCAGGGCCCGAACGGTCTGGCGAGTTAGCCGTCCGGTCGGGCCTCCTCCTGTTCGGCCTTCCAGGCCAGGAACTGCTCCCGTAGCGCCTGGTCGTCCTCCTGCCAGCGCCGCTGCCGCTCGGCCAGCTCGTCCTCGGTGATGGACTGTGGCAAGAGCCGCTCGTACTCGGGGTCGTCCGGACCGATCTCGACGTAGGCGTCCCCGAGGACGCGGCCGTCGGCGGACAGAGCGCTCTGCGGAACGCGGAGGTCCCCGTTCGGGAGTCTGACCACGTACATCTCTGACTCCTTACCTGCGGCCCACTAGATCCCGTAGCGCTTGTTGAAGTAGAGCATGACAGCAAGCGCCGTGCGGGTATCGCCACCCAGCATGTCCAACAACGCCGGGCGCCGGCCGGACGCGATCGCGGCGAACGCGTCGGCGAAGAACTCCTTGCGGCCGATGGTGTCCGGTCCTTTGTGGAAGTCACTGACCAGATGGGGCAGGCACTGCTCGTACAGCCGCCGGAACTCCTGCCCGTCGGACAGCCACTCGCCGAGCGGCCCTTCGAGATCGTCCAGCGCATGCCCCACCTCGTGCATCATCACGTCGGGCGTGGGTGAGGGGCGATCGCCCACGACGATCTTCCGGTCGCCGTACGCCCCAGCGCAGACATCCCAGGTCGCCCGGCCCGCGGGCAGCGGGTGCCCGCGCAGGAACTCCATGTCGTCGAGGTCCGGGACCCCGCCGCCCCCGACGTAGATCCCGTCGAGCCCGGAGGCGAGCCGCTCCTGGATCTGCTCGGGCAGCTCGACGAGCCGGTCGATGGCCCGCACCGCCTCCGCGGACGGCGGGCCAGCGTCCGCGTCCCACTGCCGGTAGAGGATCTCCTCGAGGGCGCCGCAGTTCCGTCGGCCGTCCCGCAGGTCGGGGGCGTCCGGCAGGTTCGGTGCGGCCCGGGGCAGCTCCTCCTCCAGTTCGAAGTCGCGCCAGGTGTACCGGGATCGTGGGGCCTCCCGCTCGGCGTCCGCCCCGGACATGCCGGGCGAGTCCGGCCCGGGCGGCTCGGGGCGGTCGGGGTGCGCGTTCGGCACGCCGTCGGCGCTGCCGTCGGGGCCGTCATCGGCACGCCGGCCGCGATCCTCCTCGACCGCCCCGCGATCGGTGCCCTCGGTGCGGCCGCGCTCGGCGCGCTCCGTGGGTTCGGCCGGGTCGGCGGGTTCGGCGGGTTCGGCGGGTTTGCGCTCCGTCGGTTCGCGGTCGATCGGTTCGCGCGGGGGCGAACCACCATCCGGGCGGCCGTCGTCCGAGGGCTGGGAGGCATCGGCGAACCCGTCCCGGTCCGGGCGTACGCCCGCCGCACCGTCGTCGCGCTGGCCGTCCCGGCCGCGGGAGCCGGACCCGCCGGGCTCCGGGTCCTCGGGCCGGTCCCAACGCAGCTCGCCCATCCGCTTCTCCCCTCGTGGCGGACGGCGCCAGCGTACGGCGGAGCGGACGAGCAGGGTAGGGCCATGCACATATGAGGTCTTGCCCGCCGAGGAACGGGCGCTACTTTCTATATCGGATATAAGCTCCAGTTAGCGGAAGGGAGGGCACCGTGCAGCCGCTCCAGGGGATCACCGTCGTGTCGCTCGAGCAGGCCGTGGCCGCGCCCCTGGCCACGCGCCACCTCGCCGACCTCGGTGCACGTGTGATCAAGGTGGAACGGCCGGACGGCGGGGACTTCGCCCGGGCGTACGACTCCGGGGTTCGGGGGATGGCGAGCCACTTCGTGTGGCTCAACCGCGGCAAGGAGTCGCTTACCCTCAACCTCAAGCATCCCGAGGGCCGGGACATCCTGGCCCGGCTGGTCGCCGGCGCCGACGTGTTCCTGCAGAACCTGGCGCCCGGCTCGACCGATCGGCTCGGCTTCGACGCGGCCACGCTCACCGACCGCCACCCCCGGCTCGTCGTCTGCGACATGTCCGGGTACGGGGCGACCGGCCCGTACCGCGACAAGCGCGCCTACGACCTGCTGGTCCAAAGCGAGACGGCGCTGGTCTCGGTCACCGGGACGCCCGAGCACCCGTCCAAGACCGGGGTACCGGCCGCCGACATCGGCGCCGGGATGTACGCGTTCTCCACCGTGCTTGCTGCCCTGCTGCTGCGGGAGCGGACCGGGCGCGGCACCGCACTGGAGATCACCATGTTCGACGCGCTCACCGAGTGGATGGGCCATCCGCTGTACCTGACCCAACACACCGGCAAGGAGCCGCCAAGGGTGGGGCTCAGCCACCCGATCATCGCGCCGTACGACGCGTACCCCACCGGCGACGGCGGTCAGGTCGTCATCGGCATCCAGAACGACAGGGAATGGGTACGGCTGGCCACCCACGTGCTGGAACGTCCGGAGCTGGCCACCGACCCAGAGTTCGCCACCAACCAGGCGCGGGTCCGCAACCGGGCGCGCGTGGACGCGGCGGTCACCGAAGGGCTGGCCAAGCTCGCCCGCGAGGAGGCGGTCGACCGGCTGGAGGAGGCCGGCATCGCCAACGCGCGGCTACGCGGGGTCCACGAGCTGATCGACCACGACCAGCTCGTGGCGCGGGACCGCTGGCGGGAGATCGACTCGCCGGTGGGCCGGCTGCCCACCGTGCTCCCGCCGATGAACTTCGCCGGGACGGACCCGGCCCTCGGCCCGGTCCCGGACCTCGGCGAACACACCGAGCCGATCCTGAGCGGGCTCGGCTACGCCGACGTCGACGTCGCCCGCCTCCGCGACGAGCAGGTCATCTGAGGTCGCGGTCGATCAGCTCGTGGACCCCGCGTCGCCTCCGCGTCGACGCGCTCCGGTAGCGCAGCCACGCCCCCTCGGGTCGAGCTCGCCCCCGCGGAGCGCGACCCTGAGCTGCTCCCGGTCGCCGGGCGGTGGGACAGCTCCCCGCGAAGCCGCTCCAACCGCCCCTGCATTCACCCAAACTCTCCTCCAGATGCGGGCTCGGCTACCGTTGCTGGCGTTCGTCCATGTGGTGATACGGAACCAGGGCATGCGGGGTTCGATTCCCCTGCGGTTGGCCTGATTTGGCCAGGAAGGAGAAGATTGGGCTCCATGGGTCTTGGCCTTTCGATCCCGCTGCCCGGCCTCCCGCTTCCCGCACACCGCGACGTGGTGGCGGCGCTGCCCGACCTCGGCTACACCGACGTGTGGTCGTCGGAGGCGGACGGCGCCGACGGCTTCACCCCTCTTGCGCTCGCCTCGGCCTGGGCGCCGCAGCTGCGCCTCGGTACCGCGATCATCCCCGTGTACACCCGCGGCGCGGCGGTGCTCGCGCAGAGCGCGGCGACCCTCGCGGAGGCCGCGCCGGGCCGGTTCGCGTTCGGCATCGGGGTTTCGTCGCAGGTCATAGTCGAGGACTGGAACGGCATGCGGCAGGACCGCCCGTACGCCCGGGCGCGGGACACCATCCGCTTCCTGCGCGCCGCGTTCGCCGGGGAGAAGGTCTCGCAGGAGTACGAGACGTTCGCGGTGCGCAACTTCCGGCTCGGCGTGGTCCCGGAGCAGCCGCCGCCGATACTGCTCGCCGGGCTGCGCGAGGGCATGCTGCGGCTCGCTGGCCGGGAGGCCGACGGCGCGATCCTCAACTGGCTCTCCCCCGACGACGCCCGCAAGCTCGTACCCATCGTGGACGCGGCCGGCCCGGGCAAGGAGACCGTCGCCCGCATATTCGTGCTCCCGGTCGAGGACCGGGAGGCCGTCCGGGCCATCGCGACCCGGGCGATCGCCGCGTACCTGACGGTTCCGGTCTACGCCGAGTTCCACCGGTGGCTGGGCCGCGGCGACGCGCTGGCCGACCTGTGGCGGCTGTGGAACGCGGGCGAACGCCGGCAGGCCGCCGCCGCGGTGCCGGACTCGGTCATCGACGAGCTGATCGTGCACGGCAGCCCGGAGGCCTGCCGGGAACGGGTGCTGCAGTTCGCGGACGCGGGCGTGACCACCCCGATGATGATGATGCTGCCCGGCCCGTACGACGTCGCCGAGGCCGTGCGTCGCCTCGCTCCGCGCTGACCGACACCGTCGCGGAGTTCCGGGAGCTCGCACGTCGGGCGGGCCTCAAGGTGGCCACCGCCGGTCCGCAACAATCCGGTTACTTCGTCGTGGAGTGCCGCCCGAGCTGAGCTCCGGATCTCGACGGAGGACGGGTGATCGGCGGAGGATGGGCGCACGCCCGCGGCATCGGTGCTGGCGGCGTGAACGAAGGAGGCACTCATGCGGAAGATCGTGGATACGGTGCTGCCCACCACGATGGTGGGCTCCTACCCCCGCCCGCACTGGTTCACCTACCAACTCCTCGGCCGCGACGTCAGGGTCGCCTTCAAGCACGCACCGCACGCAGAGGCGTACGACGACGCGACGGCGGCCGTGATCCGGGACCAGGAGGAGGCCGGTATCGACATCATCACGGACGGACAGATGTACTTCGACGACTACGTCGGCGGCATCGGGTCCTTCTGCTGGTACATGTACGAGCGGATCGGCGGCTTCGACGAAGCCAAGGAGGAGCACCCCAACGCCGTCGGCGTGTCCGAGCGGAACAAGGAGTTGGAGCTCCTCTCGGACTGGGGCGGCGTCGTGAACAGCGGCCCGGTCAGCCGCGGCCCCATCAGGCTGACGGACCTCTACGGGGTCGCGAAGCGGACGGCCGACCGGCCGATCAAGGTCTCGGTGGGCGCCGGCCCGGTCAACCTGGCCTGGCACGTCTACTTCCAGCACTACAAGGACGCCCGCGAGCTCTCCTACGCCCTGGTCCCGGTGTTCAACGCGGAGATGAAGGAGCTGGTGCAGGCCGGAGCCACCTTCCTGCAGATCGAGGATCTCGGCTCCTGGCTGCCGCTCTTCACCGGCGACGACGAGGACTTCAAGTGGATCGTCGACGTGATCGCGCAGTGTGTCGAGGGCGTGGACGCGAAGATCGCCTGGCACTTCTGCTACGGCAACGCCTGGGGTAACCGGCTGGCGGGGCTCTTCCCGCGGGGCTACGAGGCGGTCCTGCCCCACCTCTACTCGGCCCCGGTGGAGCAGTTCGTGCTGGACTTCGCCAACCGGGAGATGGTGGACATCGACGCCCTGCGCACCCTGCCCGACGACCGCGAGGTGGCGATCGGCGTGATCGACGTGCGCACGACCATGGTCGAGACCCCCCGAGGAGGTAGCGACCAGGATCCGCAAGGTGCTCGAGGTGGTGCCGGCGGAGCGCGTCTACCTGACCACCGACTGCGGCTTGCGCAACATGCCGCGCATAGTGGCCAAGATGAAGCTGCACGCACTCGCCGAGGGCGCCCGGATCGTCCGCGCCGAGATCTAGCCGGAGGGTCACACGTGCGGGACCCCGGAGCCACGCGGCGGCGCGATCGAGGCGCGCACCACGAGTTCGACGGGAAAGACCCGGCCTGCGGGCGGTAGGCCGCCTGCAGGGCACCGAGCGCGAGCTCGTCGCTCATGGCGAGCAGCGCGGTCGGGACGCTCGGCGCGATCGAGCAGCGCCGCCGCCGCGCGGCGGCCGGCCTCCAGACCGTACGGCGCACGCTCCTCGACCGCGGCACGGTAGCGAGCATCGGGTTCGTGCTTTTCGGCGCCGGTGTCTCCTACACCCTGCCGCTGCTGTTCAGCGTCGCGGGCAACCTGGGCGGCCACGCCGACGTCCGATCCATGCGTCGCCAGTATGTCCAGCAGCTATAGTTCACCCAGTCCACCCCGCTGGGCGTGCTTTCCGCCGAGGAAATCGAGGAACTCTCCGACTGGCTGCGCGAGATGGTCGCGTTCTAGGGACTACCTCGGATCCGGCGCGGGCACCGGACCGAGCAGCAGCGGGTCGCGCGTTTCCTGCCGGAAGTGCAGCAGCCGTCCGGCGAGGGAGCCCCGGATCTCCGCACACGACGGCTCGCCGACGAGGTTCTCCTGCTCGAACGGGTCGTCCCGCAGGTCGTACAGCTCCTCGGCCGGCCGGTGCCGCAGGTGGTCGTCCCTGTAGCCGCGTCGGGTCGGGCTCGCCTCGATGTCGGCCGGCAGCGTGAGCAGCGGACGTTGCTCGTAGTTGCGGATGTACTTCCAGCGCCCGGTGCGTACGCACCGCATCGGGTCGTAGACGTCGTGGTAGGTCTTCTCGGCGAAGATCTCGGTACGGCCCCGGGCGGCCTCGTCGCCGGCCAGCCACCTGGCGTGGCTCATTCCGTGCACGCCCTCCGGTATCGGTAAGCCGAAGCGGTCCAGGATCGTCGGGACCAGGTCGACGTGGCTGAACAGCCGTCCCTCCGGGTTCCGGGGGGCGCGCCAGCCTTCCGGCAATCGCATGATCAGGGCGACCTCGATCCCGGGGTCGTACAGCGTGGACTTGGCCCGAGGAAACGGGGTGCCGTGGTCGGTGGTGAAAATCACCCACGTCGACGGGGCCAGCCCGAGCCGGTCCAGCCGATCCAGCAGCCGGCCGACCTGGAGGTCGGCGACCCGGATCGCGCCCTGGAACGCGGCGAGATCGTCCCGTGTCCACGGGTTGTCGGGCAGGAACCCCGGTACGTCCACGCCGGCCGGGTCCTCCGGCGGGTAGCGCTCGGCCGGGTACGGGCGGTGCACCTCGTGTAGGCCGACGGTAAGCAGGAACGGCTGGCGCCAGCTCGCCCGCCCCTCCAGCCAGCCGAGCGCGGCGTCGGCGACCTCGCCGCAGTGCTGCCACCTGGCCGCCGGATCCGTGATCGTCTCGGCGAAGCCCAGCGCCCGCGGATCGTCGCCCTCGTGCTGCAGCCCGGCGAGCGCTGTGTGGTAGCCGGCGTCGGCGAGCAGCGCCGGCAGCGTCCGCTCCGCCTCGCCGTACCTCCAGCCGAGGTGAGCGTTGCCCATCAGCCCGTTCGCGTGCGGGTAGCGTCCGGTGAACAGCGCGCCGCGGGCCGGCGAACACAGCGGCGCGGCGGAAAACGCCCGGCCGAACTGTACCCCCTCGCCCGCGAGGCGATCCACGCTCGGGCTGTGCACGCCGCGGACGCCGTACGTGCCGAGGTGCCGACCGAGATCGCTCCAGTGCAGAAGGAGAACATTCGGGAGGGTGGGTGGCTCGGTCATCTCGGACTCCGGGTTAGGCTGCGGCCATGGTCCTCGTCCTCGGGGTCATCGGTCTACTCGGGCTGGTGCTCTGGCTGTACTGCTTGTTCGACGTCCTCACCACGCCGCGGGAGGACGTGCACACACTCTCGAAGCTCGCCTGGATCGCCGTCGTCGTGTTGTTCCTCGACTTCGGCGCCATCGCATGGCTGCTGTTCGGCCGGCCGCGCGGCGAGACGGGGGTGGTGCGCAAGCCGAACCTGGCCCACCCCTCACATCCCTCGTCGACCAACCAGCTGGGGGGCACCCGGGGATCCGGCTCGGCCTCCGACCGGCCGCCCCTCGGCCCGGACGACGATCCGGAGTTCCTGCGTCGGCTCGACCGCCGGCGCGAGGACGACGACGGCGGCTGACGCCGGCTGACGCCGAGATCTATGTTGTGGGGGTCGTTTTGTCCGATTAGGACCCCCACAACATAGATCTCGGCGAGGGGGTCACAGGCCGGCGTACGAGTGCAGGCCGACCACCCAGATGTTCACGCCGAAGAAATTGAACAGGAAGCAGCCGAAGCCGATCAGCGCCACGATCGCCAGCCGGCGGCCCCGCCAGCCCGCCGTCACCCGCGCGTGCAGGTAGCCCGCGTAGACGATCCAGGTGATGAACGACCAGGTCTCCTTGGGGTCCCAGCCCCAGTAGCGGCCCCACGCCGCCTCGGCCCAGATGGCGCCGGCGATGATCGCGAACGTCCAGATCGGAAAGCCGAAGGCCAGCGTCCGGTAGGCGAGGCGGTCCAGCACCTCCTTGCCGGGCAGGGCGCCGGCGATCCCGGACATGCCGACGGTGCGGCCGAGCGACCGCTGCCGTTCGTACCGATCCACCACCAGGTACAGCACGGCGGCCGCGGACGCCGCCGTGAAGCAACCCGCGGCGATCACCGCGGCGGTCACGTGAATCGCGATCCAGTACGAGTTCAGCGCCGGCACCAGCGGCCCAACGGCCGTGTACAGCACGGTGGAGGCGAGCTCGAGCCCCAGCACGACCGGGAGGAGGACGAACAGCCCGAGGTAGCGCACCCGATGCCGGTAAAGCAGCACCAACAGCGCAGTCACCGCGGAGAACGCCAGCGCCGAGGTGAACTCGTGCATGTTCCCCCACGGCCAGCGCTGCGCCGCCAGCCCCCGGGTGAGGATCTGGGTGAGATGGAACGCCCAACCCAACACGGTCAGGGCTACCGCGGCCCGGCCGAGGAGGACGCCCACATCCCGGGGACGCGGTCGCCCGGTCTCGGCATCCTCCGGGAGTGCGTCCTCCGCCGGCGGCCCCGCGCCCACGAGCACCCGTGTCCCGGCAGCCGCGGGCGTGCGGGCGCGCCCGCGGCCGAGGGCGAACTCGCCCGCGTACCCCAGCATCGCCAGCGAGTACACCACGACCGCCGTAGTCATCAGGCCGTCGCTCAGCCCCGCAAGTCCCAGATCTCCGGGCATGCGCTCACTCCTCGGCTCTACTAGTTTCCGCTCGGGTGACCGACCGCAGCCGGCCGGCCAGGGTCGAGAACTCCTCGGCGAATCCTCCGCCGGCGTCGGCGCGAGGCAGTCCACCCGCCTCGACAACCGTACGACCGCCCTCGCCGGGGGTCGCACGCACCCACACCCTGCGGCGGCGCATCCCCAGCGTCACCACCAGACCGATCACCGCCAGCGCCGCCGTGGCCAGGGCGAACACCCGACCCGGGTCGTAGGTCACCTGGAGGCTCGCCCACTCCCGATACCCGGTGAACGTGATGCTGCCGAGGTTGTCCGGAAGCGTCATGGTGTCGCCCGGCCGCAGCAGCTCCGCCTTCAGCCGGGTGAGCCTGCGGGTGTCGAGCTGGTAGACGGATTGCGGAAAGCCGCCGTCCAACCCCAGGTCGCCGGCCTGGGCGAGCAGCGTGACGGCGGGGTCGGTCGCCGCCGGGAACGACGAGGTGATCCCGCGATCGGTCCGTACGGTGGTCGGGGTGAAGAACCCGGAGAAGCCGAGCTGCTTCGGCTGGGCGTCCGGCACCTTGACCACCCCCTCGGAGGTGAAGGTGGCCTGGTCCTGCGGCAGGAAAGGCACCGCGCCGGAGAAGGCGACCCGGCCCGCGCCGTCCCGAACCTCGAACGTCGGCGCGTAGCCGTGCCCGAGCAGGTACACCTTGGCGCCGTCGATCTCCAGCGGGTGGTTGACCTCGAGGGTCCTGGTACGTTCCGGAGACTCCAGGTCGGGCCGGTAGCGGAGGCGGGCCTGGAAGCTCTGGGGCTGGCCGCGCTGCGGGCCCGAGGTGATGTACGAGGCCTGGAAGCGCTCCAGGTGCAGCGAGAACGGCTGCAGGCCACGCGGGTCGAACACCCGGCCGGGGTCGAACTTGTCGTAGGCGGCGACCGTGTTGGCGAACCCGTCCCCCTCGACCACGAGGATGTTGCCCCGGTAGCCGAACAGCGCACCGGCCGCGACCGCGAAGAGCAGGGCGAGCAGGGCGAGGTGGAACAGCAGGTTGCCGGTCTCCCGGAGATACCCCTTCTCCGCGGCGACCCAGCTGCCCGAACGGCCGTCCGGGGAGTCCGTCTCCGTCCGGAACCGCAGCCCCGCCAGCTCGGCACGGGCCGCCGCGACCGCCTCGGCGGGCGTCGCTTCGGTCTCCCAACGGTCCGCGTACGGCAGCCGGGAGAGGTGGCGTGGCGCCGCCGGCGGGCGATCCAGCAGCGCGACAGCGTGTCGCCAGGTTCGGGGGATCACGCATCCGGCCAGCGAGATGAACAGCAGCAGGTAGATCGCGGCGAACCAGGGCGCGGCGAACACGTCGAACATCCCGAGCCGGTCCAGCACCGGGGCGAGGTCCGGGTACTGCCGGAAGTACTCGGCCACCCGCTGCGGGTTCAGGTTCCGCTGCGGCAACAGGGAGCCGGGTATCGCCGCGACGGCGAGCAGGAACAGCAGGATCAGCGCCGTACGCATCGAGGTGAGCTGCCGCCACCCCCAGCGCACCCAGCCACGAAGGCCGAAAGCAACGGAATCGTCCCGATGAATGGGCCACTCATCCGGTAGGTCCGGGTGAATGGGCCGTTCATCGGTGTCCGGCTGCCTGCTCATCTCAGATCACCGTCTGGAAGCCGGAGATCCAGCCCTGCATCACGATGGTGAGGTCCGACCACAGCCCGGTCACCAGCAGCAGGCCGACGGCGACGAGCATGCCGCCGCCCACCCGCATCACCGCTGCGTAGTGGCGCTTCACCGCGGCGAACGCCCCGAGCGCCCGCCGGTAGGCGAGGCCCCCGACGACGAACGGGAGGCCGAGACCGAGGGCGTACGCGGCGGACAGCAGCGCGCCCCGGCCCGCGCTCGCGCTGTCGAAGGCGAGGGTCTGTACGGCGGCGAGGGTGGGACCCATACACGGCGTCCAGCCGAGTCCGAACAGCACGCCCAGCATCGGCGCACCCGCGACGCCGGCACGCGGGAGGGTGTGCACCCGAAGGTCGCGCCGCGGTCCGGGGATGAGCCCCATGAAGGCCAGCCCGAGCAGGATGGTCACCGCACCGAGGATCCGCGAAATAGGGTCGGCGTACTGCTGCAGCAGCGCGCCAGCGCCGCCGAACAGCACGCCCGCGCTCACGAACACCGCGGAGAAGCCGAGGACGAACAGCAGGCTGCCGACGACCAGCCGGCCCCGTCCCGCTCCTCGTCCGGGGCCGGGCTCTTGGGCCAGGGCCGCGCCGGACACCCCGGTGACGTACGAGAGATAGCCGGGTACCAGCGGCAGCACGCACGGGGACGCGAACGACACCACGCCGGCGGCCACCGCTACCGGTAGGGCGAGCAGGAGCGAGCCGCCGACCACGGTGCCGGCGAGCGCGTCCCCGGCGGCCAACAGGGTCACCGGCGTCACGACCCCTCACCCGCGATCCGGTTGACCAGCGGCAGCAGCTGCGAGTACGTCGTCTTGCCGATGATCCGGGCGGCCACCCGTCCCTGCCGGTCGATGACGATCGTGCTGGGTATCGCCTGCGGAGGCACTGTCTCGCGGAAGGCCAGCGCCACCTCGCCGGGCTGGTCGTACAGGCTCGGATAGGGAACGTCGTGGTTGCGCTCGAACGCCTTGGCGGCCTCTCGGCCGTCCTTCATGTTGATGCCGAGGAACTCGACGCCTCGCTCGCGGGTCTTCTCGTACACCCCGTGGAGCGCGGGCGCCTCGTCCCGGCAGGGCGCGCACCAGGACGCCCAGAAGTTGACGACTACCACCTTGCCGCGGTAGTCGGCGAGCCGCAGCCGCTCGCCGTCCACGGTGGTGCCGCCGACGTCGGGCGCGGGTTCGCGCTCACCGGGTTCGATGACCTTCCCCTCGCCGCTGCCGCTCACGTATCGCTGGCCGGAGTTCTCCTCGGTCGCGACGGTGTCGCCGCCCGCGCAGCCGGCAAACACGACGGCCGCGACGGCCAGCGCCGCGACCCAGCGGGCTACGCGGCCGGTGGAGACACGAAGGCGGGAAGGCAACGGCATGGCTTTCGGGCGGTTTTCGGCAGGCGTTTGCGGGGTCTGTTCCCTGTGTCCTCATTGTGCGAGGCATTTGTATGACGCGTGCGTCAGGGCTGACGCAAACGCTTCAGGCGCCGGCCACGTGCGGACGACGCGCCGCGGTACCGGCGGGTTCAGAGTACGCCACCGCGACGATCCGGTCGCCAACGTAGGTGAGGCTGGTGAGGCTGGCCAGCCCGCACTGCCTGCGGTCCGGGCGGTGCCACAGCTTCCGCCCCTCGACCGCGCGGCGTGTGACCCAGATCGGCAGCTGGTGGCTCACGCAGACCGCCTCGCCTCCGGGACCCCCGCCCTCGGGAGCCGCGGCGCGAGCGGCGTCCCGGGCCGCGGCCACCGCGACGAGCATCCTGGCCGCGACCTCTCGGTACGGCTCGCCCCAGGAGGGCAGGAACGGGTTGCGCAGGTGCTTCCAGTGATTGGGACGGCGCACCGCTCCGTCGCCCACCCCGAAGGTGAGCCCCTCGAAGTGGTTGGTCGGCTCGATGAGCCGGTCGTCCACGCCGACCTCGAGACCCAATGCGGCAGCCACCGCCTCCGCGGTCTGCACGGCCCGTTCGAGCGGGGAGGAGCGCACCACGACGATGTCCCGATCGGCCAGCGCCCGCGCCGCCGCCTTGGCCATGAGCAGGCCGTCCGCGGTGAGACCGAAGCCGGGCAGGCGACCGTAGATGATCCTGCTCGGGTTGTCGACCTCGCCGTGCCGCAGCAGGTGGACGACCGTGCGCGGGGTCTCGTCGTTCATCCGGGTCCTCGCCTCTTTGTTGATCGTTGACCCACCGTTTACCATGACGTCAGCACGCGGTTGCGCCTAGGGTTCCGCGCTCAGCCCGCAGCCGGAGGGAGCGGGCCGGTACGCCGGACCGTACCCACCGAGTCCATACAACCAGGGCTGACGGTCTGGACCGAGCGGCGCCAAGACTCCGCGGGCGCTCCGGTGTCCGCTGTGTCGCACACCTGACAGGACAAAAACCCGGAGGGCCTCGTTCGGCCTGCCCGGGAGGAGTCCTGAATGAGCGCCGCAGCCGCCGCGCTGGTCTTTGTCGCCGCCGTCGTCCACGCCGTGTGGAACCTACTGTCCAAGCAGGCGTCGCGTGCCGGCGGGGCTGCCTTCGTCTGGCTGGTCGCGACCACAGCGACGCTGCTCTACCTGCCGGTCGCGGCGACCGTCGCGGTAGTGGTGTCCCCGCATATGGGGGTGCCGCAGTTGGTGTTCGTCGCCGGCACGGCGGTGCT
This sequence comes from Streptosporangiales bacterium, assembly GCA_009379995.1. GTDB lineage: Bacteria > Actinomycetota > Actinomycetes > Streptosporangiales > WHSR01 > WHSR01. The sequence continues at coordinate 12,874 of WHSR01000022.1, read as the reverse complement.
GCACACCGCGTACTTCACCTGCCTGCAGAGCGGGTACCGGGTCGGCGACCTGTCGCTCGTCTACCCGCTCGCCCGGGGCACCGGGCCGCTGCTGGCGAGCCTTGCCGCGATCGCGCTGTTCGGGGAGCGCCCTGGGCCGCTCGGCCTCGCCGGGATCTTCCTCGTCACGGTCGGCGTGTTCGTACTCGGCATGCCCAACAGCACGGGGTCGGCGCCGCGCCCCCAGCCGGCGGCGGTGGTGTACGGGCTGCTCACCGGGGTACTCATCGCCAGCTACACGGTGTGGGACTCCTACGCCGTTTCCGCCCTCGCGATCCCGCCGCTGCTGTACATGTGGTGCAACGACGCGGGGCGGGCGCTGCTGCTTACCCCGCTCGCGTCGCGAAACCGGTCCGAGGTTCGCGCGCTCTGGCACGGCTACCGCTGGCACGTCCTCGGCACAGCGGTTCTCTCCCCGCTTTCGTACATCCTCGTGCTCACCGCGCTTACCTTCAGTCCGGTCAGTGCGATCGCGCCGACCCGCGAGTTGAGCGTGTTGCTCGCCGTGCTGCTGGGCGGCCGACTCCTCGCCGAGGGCAACCTGCCCCGCCGGATGCTCGCCGCGGCCGCCATCGCGGGCGGCGTGCTCGTCATCGCGGTCTGGTGAGGAGCCGCTCATCGAATGGCTTCCTCGGCGTCGAACTTCCGCGTGATCAATCGGTCAGACGCTCGCTTATCCCCAGGGCGAGCCCACCGACCGACGCGGCGTATTGAACCGCCGCTAGGTTGCGTCCGTGTTCGCCTTCATCGACGAATCGGAACGGCAGCAGCAGCCGGGACCGTACCTTTTGGCTGCTGTCGTCGTCGACCCTGCCCAACTCGACAAGGTACGCACGGAGGCGCTGCGGCTACGCAAGAAGGGGACGGCCTACTATCACTGGCACACGGACCGCTCAACTAAGAGCCGAGATCGAGCGGTATCGCGGCTCGCGTCCCTCGCACTACCCGCGCTCGCTGTCTACACGACGCCTGTCAGCAGGTCCGAGCGTGCACGCTACCTATGCTTACGGACCCTGCTGGCTCGCTTGGAGCACATCCATGGGGTTACCGAGGTGACCATGGAGGCTCGCCACCATGCCCAAGACGCCATGGATCGCAAGGCTGTCGAGCTGCTGGTACGGCAAGGACAGATCAGCACAAACCTGCGTCACAGGCACGGTCATAAGTGGGGACCCGAGGCTGAGCCGGTCCTATGGCTGGCAGATGTGCTGTGCGGAGCGGCCGGGCTCTCCTTGAGCGGCGACGGCGGAGACCCTTCAGTCTCGTCCTCACGATTTGTCGACCCGCTGCGCGCGACGCTCCAGGTCAGAAGCGCTGCGCGCTAGCAGCGCGAAAGGCAGGCCCCATCGTCCAGCGCGGGAACCTGCCTTCACTTCCTTCCCCAGTGGGGTTGGCATTTCAAGTATCTGCCCCCGATACGGCCCAGTCAACGCGGTTTCGACAGGCCCGTGACACGTCATCCTGGAGCAGCGCGACCGCCGGGACCTCGTGGAAGGAGGTCTACGATCGTCCCGTGGACCAAGTCTCAGCAAGCCGGCCGTACATGCCGGGCTACGGCATCGCCGGACCCGACGAGGGTACGGGGTTGCTGCCCTGGTCGTGGGCGGAGGAGCGGCTCGTCTCCTCGCGGAACTACTGGGTCGCCACGGTCTGGCCGGACGGGCGGCCGCACGCCATGCCGGTGTGGGGCGTGTGGGAGGACGACGTCTTCTGGTTCTCGAGCGGCCTGCGGGCGCGGAAGATCCGTAACCTCATGGCCAACCCGCGCTGCGTGGTCACGACGGAGAACCCCGACGAGCCCGTGGTGCTGGAGGGCACGGCCGAGATCGTCACCGAGCACGAGAAGCTGGCCGAGTTCATCGCCCGCACGAACGCCAAGTACGACACCGACTACTCGGTAGATTTCCTGGACCCGAAGGTCAACGCCACCGTGGGGGTGCGGCCGAGCTGGGTCTTCGCGCTCACCGAGTCGGACTTCGGTGGGTCACCCACCCGCTGGACCTTTGAGGGTTGAGCGCCGGCCTACCGCCTCACCATCCGGATGTTGATGGGGTAACGGTACGGCCCCCCGCGGCCGGCCGCGATCGAGGCCATGACCATCAAGACCAGCGAGCCGAGCCAGACGGCCCACACGAGAAGGATGCAGACCAGGAACCACGCCGGGGGTCCCTGCGTGAGGTAGCCGATGACCGGGAAGCTCCACGGCAGGAGGTACGCGATGACCAGGGTGATCTGGAAGTTCAGCGCCTCCGCCGACTGGTCCCGGACGAAGGGCGACTCCTTGCGCTTGGCGAGGAAGATGACGAGCGGGCCGATGAACCCGGTGAAGATCCCGAGGAGGTGGCCCAGCATGCCGAACGTTCGGTCGTCCGGTGTCATCGCGACCGCCGGGCCGTGGGGATAGGCGGGCCGCTGTCCGTACCCCTGCATCGGGGATTCTTCTGGCTTGCCTGTCATGGGGCAGGAGCGTAGCGACTCGCAGGATGCGCAGGGCGGCCGGTCAATCCTCGGACTTGACCTGGGCGGCTGCGCGGGCGGCGTGCGGCAGGGCCTCCGCGACGCGCTCGAGGGCCGCGTCGTCGTGCGCGGCGGAGACGAACCAGCCCTCGAACGCCGAGGGCGGCAGGTACACCCCGCGCTCCAGCATGGCGTGGAAGAAGGCCGAGTACCGCCGGGTGTCCTGCTGGCGCGCGCCCTCGAAGTCGACGATCTCCTCCATCTCGCCGGGCACGTACCGATCCTCGCGGAGGAAGAACAACGAGAACAGGCTCGACGCGCCCTGTATGGCGAACGTCAGCCCCTCGGCGGACAGGGCGTCGCTCAACAGCCGGGTCACCTCGGCGGCGACCGCGTGCACCCGCCGGTACGTCTCGTCGGTGCAGTGCCGCAGGGTGGCCAGCCCGGCCGCGGTGGCCAGGGGGTTACCGGACAGCGTGCCCGCCTGGTAGACGGGACCGGTAGGGGTGAGCTGGTCCATGATCTCGGCGCGGCCGCCGAACGCCGCCGCCGGCAGGCCCCCGCCCATCACCTTTCCGAAGGTGAACAGGTCGGCGGCGACACCCTCGCGGCCGTACCAGCCGGCGCGATCCACCCGGAAGCCGGTGACCACCTCGTCCAGCACCAGCAGCGCGCCGTGCCGCGCACACAGCTCCTTCAGGCGCCGGTTGAACCCGACCCGCGGCGGCACCACGCCCATGTTGGCCGGGCACGCCTCGGTGATGACGCAGGCGATCTCGTCGCCGTGCGCGTCGAAAGCGGCGGCGACCGCATCCAGGTCGTTGTACGGCAGCACCATCGTTTCGCCGGCCATGGCCTCGGTGACGCCCGGCGAGCCGGGTACGGCGAAGGTCGCGATCCCGGACCCGGCCGACGCGAGGAGCCCGTCGGCGTGCCCGTGGTAGCACCCGACGAACTTCACCACCCTGCTGCGCCCGGTGAAGGCGCGGGCGAGCCGGATCGCCGTCATCGTCGCCTCGGTGCCGGAGTTCACCATCCGGACCTTCTGCACCGGCTCCACCCGGCCGGCGATCTCCTCGGCGAGCTCCACCTCGGCCTCGGTGGGCGCGCCGTACGACGTGCCGCGGGCGGCCGCCTCCCGTACCGCCTCGACGACTGCCGGATGCGCGTGGCCGAGGATCAGAGCGCCCCACGAGCTGACGAGATCGACGTACTCGTTGCCGTCGACGTCGACCAGGTACGGACCCCGGCCGGAGGCGACGAACCGGGGGGTGCCGCCGACCGCACCGAACGCCCGGACCGGAGAATTCACACCGCCGGGAATGACGGCGCTGGCTCGACCGAAGAGCTTCGAGGAAGACTCCGCACGACTCACCCACCAAAGTTTGGCAGACCCCGCCGAGATCTATGTTGTGGGACGCCGAACCGGACAAAACTACCCCCACAGCATAGATCTCGGCGAGACCTAGACCGAGTCCGCGAGCACCTCGAGCAGCGCCAGCGGGTCGGGCAGCGAGCGCGAATCCGGCCTGCGCACCCAGTAGACCTGCTGCCCGGACGGCAGCTCGGAGGGCGGCGCCACCACGTAGCTGTCCCGGCAGTGCCAGCGCAGATCGGGAGCGGCCTCGACGAGCTCGGGCTCGCCCTCGATGAGATGCACGGCACCGGTGCGCAGGGCGCCGGTGTGCGACGACGTCACGTCCAGCTCGGACGACCACCACTCGTGCTCGTCCTCCGGGGCTCCGCGGGTCGCCACGAAGAACAGGTACCGGTCGGTCCCGTACGCGGCGATCGGACCGGTGGGCGTGCCGGCCCGGTCCAGCCGGGCCAGCGCCAGGACCCCTCCGGCCGCCGGCACGTCCAGAACGTCGAAGACACGGCCGGTGGGCAGGACGACGTTCGCGTCGGGACGGTCGCCCCACCACGCCCTCACCCGCCCTTCGTCGGCGGTGGCCTGGAACTGCCAGGCCGGCGAGATGGGGTGGGCGGCGGGCGCCGGGCAGCCCAGCCGGTCGCACGAGCAGGCGCCACCGCCCTCCCTGCGGGGACGGGCACCCGGACACACCACCCAGCCGCGGCCCGCGAACTCCAGCGCCGCAGCGAGCAGCCGCTCCCTGCTCCGCCGCTGGCTGCGGCGGGAGACGGATACCGGCACCGGGCGCCCTCCCCCCTCTAACCGTCAGCGCAGGCGGCTCGCCACTTCCGCCGCCCAATACGTGAGTACGAAATCCGCGCCGGCCCGCCGTATCCCGGTGAGCGTCTCCATGATGACGCGGTCGCGGTCCAGCCAGCCGTTCGCCGCCGCCGCCTCCACCATCGCGTACTCGCCGCTCACCTGGTACGCGCCGACCGGAACGTGTACCGCGTCGGCCACCCGCCGGACCACGTCCAGGTAGGCCATGGCCGGCTTCACCATCACCATGTCGGCACCCTCGCCGAGGTCGAGCAGCACCTCGCGCAGCGCCTCGTCGGAGTTGGCCGGGTCCTGTTGGTAGCCGGAACGGTCACCGAACCTCGGTGCGCACTCGGCGGCGTCCCGGAACGGGCCGTAGAACGCCGAGGAGTACTTGGCCGAGTACGCGAGGATCACGACGGAGCCATGGCCCGCCTCGTCGAGGGCCGAGCGGATCGCGCCGACCTGGCCGTCCATCATCCCGCTCGGCGCCACGACGTGCGCGCCGGCCTCCGCCTGGGCGACGGCGATCCGCCCGTACCGCCGCAGCGTGGCGTCGTTGTCAACCGAGCCGTCGGCGGTAAGCATGCCGCAGTGCCCGTGGTCGGTGTACTCGTCCAGGCACAGATCGGCCATGACGACAGTGGCGTCGCCGACGTCGGCGGCCAGGTCGCGCAGCGCCCGCTGCACGATCCCGTCCGGGTCGTCGGCGGCCGAGCCGCGGCCGTCCTTGACCGCCGGTATGCCGAAGAGAATGATCCCGCCAACGCCGGCGTCGGCCGCCTCGTGCGCGGCCTTGCGGAGCGAGTCGCGGGTGTGCTGGACCACGCCGGGCATCGACGGTACGGGCTCCGGCTCCGCCCGGCCGCCAGTAGGGCCCTCCTTGACGAACATCGGCAGCACCAGATCGCTCGGGTGCAGTGCCGTCTCCGCGGCGAGCCGGCGCAGCGCGGCGGTGCGCCGCAGCCTTCGCGGCCGGCTCACCGGGAAGGTGCTCATCTCACCGACCTCCGTTGGTTTGTGCGCCTACTTGACGCGCCGCCGTGCTCCGCGGCGACGTGCGCTGGGACGTAGCACCGGCTCGCCGGCCCGGAGGGCGGCGGCCCGTTGGTCAGCACCGTACTCCGCCAGCGCCGCGGCGAGGGCGGTTACCGACGCCTTGGGCGCCTTCACGTCCACCCGCAGCCCGTACTCCTCGGCGGTACGTGCCGTCTGCGGGCCGATCACCGCGATCACCGTCACCGGGTGCGGCTTGCCGGCGATGCCCACCAGGTTACGGACGGTGGAGGAGGACGTGAACAGCACCGCGTCGAACCCGCCGCCCTTGATGGCCTCGCGGGTCGGCGCCGGTGGCGGCGCCGCGCGCACCGTCCGGTAGGCGGTGACGTCGTCGACCTCCCACCCCAGCTTCTGCAGGCCGGCCACCAGCGTGTCGGTAGCGATGTCGGCCCGGGGCAGCAGCACCCTGTCGATCGGGTCGAGCGTGGCGTCGTACGGCGGCCAGACCTCGAGCAACCCCTCGCTGGACTGCTGTCGGGCCGGCACCAGGTCGGGCCGCACCCCGAAGGCCCGCAGCGCCGCCGCGGTCTGCTCGCCCACCGCTGCCAGCTTGACCCCGGCGAAGGCGCGCGCGTCCAGGCCGTACTCCTCGAACTTCTCCCGCACCGCCCTGACGGCGTTGGCCGAGGTGAACGCGACCCACTGGTACCGGCCGGTGACCAGGCCCCGCACCGCGCGCTCCATCTGCTGCGGGGTACGCGGCGGCTCCACCGAGATCGTCGGTACCAGCTCGGGCACGGCACCGTACGACCGGAGCTGATCGGACAGCGATGCCGACTGCTCCTTGGTCCGCGGCACCAGGACTTGCCAGCCGAACAGCGGCTTGGTCTCGAACCAGGAAAGGTCCTCCCGGGTCGACACGACGTCGCCGACCACCGTGACGGCGGGCGCCGACACCCCTCCCGCCGACTTGACGTCGGCGGACAGCCGGCCGAGCGTCGACACGACCGTCGCCTGCTCGGTGGTCGTACCCCGGCTGGTCACCGCGACGGGGGTGTCCTCCGGCCGGCCGCCGGCCACTAGGGCCTTGACCATCTCGCCGAACGACTCCTCGCCGCCCAGGATCACCAGGGTCTCGCTCCCGGAAGCGCCCCCGGCCGCGATCGCCGACCAGTCCGCGTACCCGGCGTCGACGACCCGGACGCCCCCCGAACGCGCCGAGCCCAGCGGGATCCCGGCGTACTCCGGCACGGCGACGGCCGACGAGACACCGGGGACGATCTCGAACGGGACACCTGCCTGCGCGCAGGCGGCCGCCTCCTCGGTCACCCGGCAGAACAGGCCAGGGTCGCCTGCGAACAGCCGGACGACGAACTTGCCGTCCTTGGCCGCCGCCGTCACCAGCGTGTCCCGCTCGGCCGGCTCCAGGTCGGCGGCGTCGACCACCTCGACGTCGGGGCCGCAGTGCCGCAGGAACGGCTCGGCGGCGAAGCCGCCGACCACCACGACGTCGGCCAGGGCGAGCAGATGCGCCCCACGCAGGGTGAGCAGGTTCTCGTCGCCGGGGCCGGCGCCGACGAACGCGACGCCCCCGCACGATCCGGACCCCGTACTGGTAATGGGGTTCAATGCACGTGCCCCCCCATCAATGCGGCGGCTCCCTTGGCGAGCAGGTCGGCCGCGAGACGGCGGCCGAGGCCCTCCGCCTCGTCAGGGGAGCCGGCAGCGGATAGCCGTACGCTGGCGGAACCGTCGAGGGCCAAGACGGCGGCGCAGAGATCGAGTTTGCCCGGACCGGCCAGGTCGGCGTGCGCGCCCACCGGGGCGGAGCAACCGGCCTCGAGCGCTGCGAGCAGGGCGCGCTCGGCGGTCACCGCGGCACGGGTACCGGCATCGTCGAGGACGCCGAGCGCCGACACGGTGGATGTGTCGTCGGCACGGCATTCCGCGGCCAGCGCCCCCTGTCCCGGAGCGGGCAGCATCTGCTCGGGCTCGAAGACCTCGGTGACGGCATCCAGCCTGGCGAGGCGGGCGAGGCCGGCGTGGGCGAGCACCACGGCGTCGAACTCGCCGGAGGTGACCTTGCCGAGCCGGGTGTCGGCGTTGCCGCGGATCGGCACTACCTCGAGGTCGGGGCGGAGCATCAGCAGCTGGGCAGCTCTTCGCGGCGATCCGGTGCCCACCCGGGCGCCCGGAGGCAGGTCGGCGAGCTTCCGGCCGCCTCCCGCGACCAGCACGTCCCGCGGGTCCTCGCGGGGCGGTACGGCCGCGACCACGAGGCCGGGCTCACCCGCGGTGGGCAGGTCCTTGAGCGAGTGCACGGCCAGGTCGATCTCGCCCGCGAGCAGCCGCTCGCGCAGTGCACTCACGAACACGCCGGTGCCGCCGATCTGGCTGAGCTGGGCCAGAGGGGCACGGGCAACGTCACCGTAGGTGGTGACGCCCACCAGCTCGACCGGCTGGCCGGTGCGCTCGGTGATTCCGTCGGCAACCGTCTGCGCCTGCGCACGGGCCAGCGCGCTCTTGCGCGTGCCGAGGCGGAGAACCCTGGTCATGCGGTCTCTTCTTCCTCCACGGTTACGTCGGCGCTGGCCACCGCCTCGGGCGCCTTCGGGTCCAAGTCGAAGAGCTCGCGCAGCGCCGCGGCGTAGGAGTCGCCGCCCGGCGCACCCGCCAGCTCCTTCACCCGCACGGTGGGAGCGTGCAGCAGCTTGTCCACTACCCGGCGCATCGAGCGCGCGATCTCCTCCCGCGACCGGCCGTCGATCTCCGGCAGCCGCCCGGCGAGCCGGGCCAACTCGGCCTCGACGACCTCGGCCGCCCTGCTCCGCAGCGCCACCACCGTGGGCGCTACCCGGGCGGCACGCGCGTCACTGAGGAAGGCGGCAACCTCCTCGGCCACGATTCGCCGTACCGCCTCGACGGAGGCGGTGTGCTCGGGCCCTCCTGCCTCGTCGCCGAGCTCCTCCAGGTTAGTGAGGGTGACGCCGGGTAGGTCACGAACTGCCGGATCCACGTCGCGCGGCAGCGCGAGGTCCAGCACGTGTAGCGGCCTGCCGCGACGGATCTCGGCCGCGGCGGCGACCAGGTCCGCCCGGATGACCAGGCCGGTCGCGCCGGTGCACGACACCACCAGGTCGGCCTCGGCGAGCGCGTCGGCCAGCTGCTCCATCGGCACCGCGCGACCGTTCACGCTCGCGGCCAGTCGTTTGGCCCGCCCGTACGTACGGTTGGCGACGGTGATCTCCGCCGCGTCGGTGCGGGCGAGCGTGGTCGCGGCCAGCGCGCTCATCGAGCCGGCCCCGACGACGAGCGCCCGTCGTCCGGACAGGGTGTCGAGTCGCCGCTCCGCGGCCTCGAGCCCCACGCTCACCAGCGTGAGTCCGGCCCGGTCGATGCCGGTCTCGGTGTGAGCGCGCTTGCCGACCCGCAGGGCATGCTGGACGAACTCGTTGAGGGCCCGGCCAACCGTGTGCTCGTGCTGGGCGAGGCGCAGCGCGGAGCGTACCTGGCCGAGGATCTGGCTCTCCCCCACGACCATCGAGTCGAGCCCGCAGACGACGGCGAACAGGTGCTGCACCGCCCGGTCCTCGTAGTGCACGTAGAGGTGCTGGGCGAGCCGGTCGAGCCCGACCTCGGAGTAGCGGGCGAACAGCTCGGACACCGAGGAAACGCCGCCGTGGAACTTGTCGACCTCGGCGTAGATCTCGACCCGGTTACAGGTGGAGACCACCATCGCCTCGGCGACGTGCCGGGCCTGGTAGGTATCGCGAAGCAGCTTGGTCAGGGCGTCGCCGCTCACTGCCGCCCGCTCCAGCAGCGGCACGGGGGCGCTGCGGTGGCTCAACCCGACGACGAGGACGCTCACTGTCTCATGCCCTCCATCGCCTCGGCCGCCTCGGCCGCCTCTCCTGCCGCCTCCGTTGCGTCCACGGCGTCGACGGCGTCGACGGCGTCGAGCTCACGGACCAGCCGTTCGGCGTCCATCACCGTGCCGCCGGACTTGCGCTGCTCGTGGAAGGCCAGGATCTGCAGTTCGATGGAGAGGTCGACCTTGCGGACGTGTACGCCCTCGGCCACCGACAGCACCACCGGGGCGAAGTTGAGCACGCTGGTCACGCCGGCCGCGACCAGCCGGTCGCACACCAACTGCGCGGGGCCCGCGGGGGTCGCCAGCACCGCGATGGACACCCCCTGCTCCTTGATCACCCGCTCCAGGTCGTCGATGGGCTCGACGGTGATCCCGGCGATGGTCTGGCCGACGACCCCCGGTGCGGCGTCCAGCAGCGCGGCGATGCGGAACCCCCGGGAGGCGAAGCCGCCGTAGTGGGCGAGCGCACGGCCGAGGTTGCCGATGCCGACGATGGCGACCGCCCAGTCCTGGGTGAGGCCGAGCTCACGCGAGATCTGGTACACGAGGTACTGCACCTCGTAGCCGACCCCGCGGGTCCCGTACGACCCCAGGTGGGACAGGTCCTTGCGTAGCTTTGCCGAGTTCACCCCGGCGGCGGCCGCGAGTTCCTCCGAGGAAACGGTGGCTACCCCGCGCTCGGCGAGAGCGTGCAGCGCGCGCAGGTACAGCGGCAGCCGCGCCACTGTCGCCTCGGGGATGCCGCGGCCGCGGATGCCCGGCCGCGGCGGGCGGAGCTGCGAACGTTGGGTACGGCTCACGTGGGCCGATGCTCCTCGCAGTGGACAAGATGCTTTCTCTGTGCTTCCGCGACACAACGTGTCGTGTCCGCACGGACTCGCCACTGCAGGTTACGCCTTTGTGAACGTACGCACAAAGTCGGCTGCTAGCGATGCTCGTGGGGAGGCCGGGAACGGAGGGCCTCGCGCAGCCGCTTCTCGGACACCCGCCAGAAGTCGTGCACCACGCCGTCGACCAGAGTCACCGGGATCTTGTCCCAGTACGCCTCGGTCTCCTCGGCGGAGGCGGTGATGTCACGCTCCTCCCAGGCCACCCCGAGCTCGTCCGCCACCCGCTCGATCACGGCACGGGCCTCGTCGCACAGGTGGCATCCGGGCTTGCTCAGCAGGGTGATCCGATGGTCGCGTGCGGCCATGGGCAAAGGTTAGGGCTCCGGGAGGTCGGCGGCCGCGTTGAGCTTGAGCTCGATGAAGTTGGTGGCGAGCACGTAGGGTCGGCGCTCGACGAGGAACTCGCGCAGGTACGGCTGCTGCTGGTGCTCCTCGTAGGCCTGCCGGTCCCGGTACAGCTCGTAGAAGATCCGCTGCTGGGGCATTCCCGAGACGGTATGGCAGGTGTAGACGAGAGTGTTCGGTTCGTACTCCCGTACCGCCCGCACGGTTCGCTCGGTCAACCGGTCGAAGGCTCCGTCCGCCCCGTCGACGAGGGTGAAGATCGCGATGAGCCCGTACGGCTCGGCGGCCGGTCCCGGCGGCGGAGGCGGCGGCTCCGGCGGCTCCGGCGCCTCCTTGCGGGGCCGGGTCCGGGGCCGGGTCCGGGGCCGGGTCCGGGGCTGCTCCTCGGCGCGGCCGAACGGCGAGGTCTCCCGGGCCGGCGGCACCTTCGCACGCGTCAGCCCGGCCCACAGCAGGGCGACGGCGAAACCCAGCAGCACCGGGTACACCAGCGGCGGAAAGGCGATGAAGCCCGGCCGGGTGGCCGCTACCACGCACAGCCCCGCCAAGCCCACCAGCAGCGCGCAGGCGAAACGATCAACCGGTCGGTCATCCCGGTTACGGGTCCGCAGCGCCGCAACCACCAGCGCGACGAAGACCGTGAACATCGCCGTCGCCTGCCAGATCGCGAGCAGCAGCAGTGGGAACGGGAAGTACAGATCCGCGGCGTCCGGCACCTCGCCGCCGCGCGGCAGCCGCCGCAGCGGGTCGACCGCGAGGACGACCCCGGCAACTGTCGAGTACGACACCGTCACCAGCCGGGCGGCAAACACCACCGGCAGGTGGCGGGCGAGGTATTCGACGGCCCCCCACGCGATCCAACCCGGGGCCAGCAGGGCCGCCCCTACCTCGATCACCCGGAAGAGCAGCGGGGGGAAGGTGATCGTGAAGCCGATGGTCTGCGCGCCGAGGGTGGCGGTGAGACAGGCGGCCGCCAACGACCAGGCGAGCAGGTAGCCACGTCGCTGCGCCACCAGCCGTTGGACGGCGGCGGCGGTCCCGGCGATCCCGACCAGGGTGCCGAGCAGAGCCACCAGGGCAGCGACGAGCATTCCGACATTGTCCATCGCGGGACGCGTCCGCGCTCGTCAACCGGCCAGGCGCGTCCGCGCTGGCCAGCCCATTGCCAAGTTACTGATCAGTACGTAACAATGCATCTTCGACCCCGCCAGCGGAGACCTGCATGGCAATCCTGGACACCGTCGCGTCACGGACCCCGACGCCGGACGAACCCGCCGACGTCCCTGTCGACGGCGACGTCACACGCGCCCAAGGCGGCGACGCCGAGGCGTTCGGGCGCCTCTACGACCGGTACGTGGAACTGGTCTACCGCTACATCTACTACCGCGTCGGCGCGCCCACCCTCGCCGAGGATCTGACCAGCGAGACGTTCCTGCGCGCGCTGCGCGGCATGACCAGCTTCACCTGGCAGGGCAAGGACTTCGGCGCCTGGCTCGTCACCATCGCCCGCAACCTGGTCGCCGACCACTTCAAGTCGGGCCGGTTCCGGCTGGAGATCTCGACCGCCGAGATGCTCGACGCCGACCGCGTCGAGGTGGGCCCCGAACGCGCAGTCCTCGACTCCATCACCGCGGCGACCCTGCTCGAGACCGTCCGTCGGCTCGGGCCCGAGCAGCAGGAATGCGTCGTGCTGCGGTTCCTCCGGGGGCTGTCCGTCGCCGAGACGGCCTTGGTGATGGGCAAGAACGAGGGCGCGATCAAGGCGCTCCAGTACCGCGCGGTGCGGTCCCTCGCTCGGCTGCTGCCCACCGACATCCGCTGAGACCCCCACGGCGGTGCCCGCCAAAGACGGGACGTCTAAGTAGAAATCTGCCTAAAAGGAAGTTCTAAGGGAACTTTAAGGGCACATCGCCATGATCTGTGCGGTAACAGCGGGTAGTGCCGTGCGTCTGACAATGGCGCAGAAGGGAACACGACCAATGAGCCTTGCCCGGGTTCCTGTACAGATCCTCGCCGACGACCCGGTATCCCGGGCCGGTATCGGCAGCGTCCTGCGATACCGGCCCGAGCTGGAACTCGTGGACAGCCTCGACCGCGCGG
>WHSR01000037.1 GCA_009379995.1 Streptosporangiales bacterium | reverse complement strand
TCACTCGCCGGGCGAGAAGTTGTAGCTGGCGGGGACGTCGACCTTGGCGTCCTTGGGCCCGTACACCAAGGCGATCTGCCGGTGGGCGGTCAACTCGATCGCCGCGGGGTTGCCGCGGTAGAGCTTGCCGTCCACGTAGGCGCGCAGGCCGTTGGCCTGGTCGGCGGCCAGCCCACCGAGGTGATTTTGGTCGAGGCGGACGTCCCATTCGGCGAACAGCTGACCCAGCACGTAGCGGCGGTCGGCGCTGGGCGCCTCGATGTGCAGCACCCCACGCTGGTCGTGGGTGTGCAGCTCGGACATGGCGGTGCCCGAGGGGTGGATACCGATGTTGGCCGGCACCGGCACCGCCTCGCCGTCGACCAGCACGTCGAGGTGGGCGTGGAAATGCTTGGCGGTGCCCTCCATCGGCTCCACCCGCAGCCCCACCCGCTCCGCGCCGGCCACCGGGTCGGCCGGCAGATCCCACGGCGGCTGGGTGGTGCGCTGCCCGCTGACCGCCTTCGGCAGCGCCGGCGGCTGGTTGTCCGCGGCGCGTTGCCGGGTGATCCCCCAGGCCGCGCCGGCCGCGATCAGCACCACGATCACCCCGACCGCCCCGAAGATCACATACCGTTCCCGCCGCTCCCGCCGCGCCTGCTGCTGACGCATCGCCGCCACCCGCTCCTTGGCGGCACGCTTCTTACCCGAGGATGTCCCGGGCGCGGGACGGTTGGACTGACGCGACGACACGAAAAACCTCCGGTACGTGTCGGACGTGGCGTGACAACGATATCCGCGGCGACCTTGACAGACCCGGTTACCGATGAGACCGGCATTCCGGTCCGGACTTGGTCACCTGCTTCGTGAACGCGTGGAGCGCGGCGTCGGTGCCGCCGCGTCGAGTTTGTCGGCGAGTTCGCCGACCAGGTCGAGGCCCCTGCGCGCCCACTCGACCTCCAGCCGGGCGTGCTCCACCAGCCCGCGGTAGACGTGCACCTTGTAGGCGACGATGGCGTCGTGCAGGTGCTCCGGCGCCTCGGCCAGCCGCCTGCGCAGCAGAGCGGTCGCCCGGTTCTCCAGCTCGGCGACGTGAGCCTCCCACTGGATCCGCCGACGTTCGTAGTGCGCGAGATGCGCCCGGAACTGCCGGCGGGCGTTGTCCAGCGATCCGAACTCGAAGTAGGTGGCCTTCAGACGGGCCGCATCCCGCTCGAGCGGCGGCGGGGTGACCTCCTTCACCCAGCGCTCGAGCTCGGCCCGTCCTTCCTCGGTGATCCGGTAGGTCCGCTTGGTGGCGCGGTTGCCGCGCGCCACCGACTCGGCGGACACCAGGCCACTGGCCTCCAGCCGTCGCAGTTCCGGATAGATCTGCGAGTGCGGCGCGTGCCACACGTAGGCCACCGACTGGTCGAACTGCTTGGCGAGGTCGTAGCCGGTCATGGGTCGGGCGGTGAGCAGGGCCAGGAGCGCGTGCCGAAGCGACACCGTCAGCCACCCTCCACAGTTCGTCGACTCAGCCGTTGCTTACGTAAATCTATACGTATAAGGTGACACGCACTCCGGTGCGAGCTGACGAAGGATCGTTGATGAGCACGTGCGTGCCCCTTGCCCTCGCCTGTGGGGACTACGATCGGACTCAGGGGCTCAGGGACGGGCGCGTCCGCCCGGAAGGGGTCGAGCTCACCTACATCGACCTTCCGGTCGAGGAGATCTTCTTCCGCATGGCCCGATACCAGGAGTTCGACGCCGCGGAGATGTCGCTGTCCTCGTACGTGCTCAGCCACTTCCAGGGGGCGCCGTTCGTTGCGATCCCGGTGTTTCCGTCGCGGGCGTTTCGGCACAACGGCGTCTACGTCAGCGCGGCCTCCGACATTCACGAGCCCGCCGATCTGGTCGGCCGGACCGTGGGCGTACCCGAGTACCAGATGACCGCGGCGGTGTGGATACGGGGGATCCTCGCCGAGCACCACGACGTCCCGGTCCCCGCCGTGCGGTACCGGACGGGCGGACTGCACGAGCCGGGACGGGTCGAGAAGCTGCCGATTCCGCAGCCGCCGGGGGTGGAGATCGAGCCGATTCGGGCGGAGCAAACCCTGGCGCAGATGCTTGTCGACGGCGAGCTGGACGCGCTCTACAGCGCCAGGACCCCCTGGCCGTTCGCCGAGGGCCACCCCGCGGTGCGCCGGATGTTCTCCGACCCGCGCGGGCGCGAGGAGGAGTACTTCGCGCGGACCGGCATCTTTCCCATCATGCACACCGTCGTGCTGCGTCGAGACGTCTACGAAAAGCGTCCCTGGCTGGCCCGCTCGCTGTACAAGGCGTTCGAGGAGGCCAGGTCGGAGACCGCGGGGCGGCTGACCGAGATGGCGGCCCTGCGGTACATGCTGCCCTGGTATTACGAGGAGGTCGAACGCAACCACCGACTCATGGGGCGGGACTACTGGCCGTACGGCCTCGAGGCGAACGAGGCAACCCTGCGGACGTTCCTCCGCTATTCCTACGAGCAGGGCCTGGCCGAGCGGCTGCTCGACCCCGCCGATCTCTTCGCCCGAGAAACCTTGGATTCCTATCTCATCTAAATAAGGAGTTCTCATGGGACCTGTCTCGTCGGGGCTGAGTCGCCGTGACTTCGTGGTCCTCTTTTCCCGCGGCGCAGGCGGCCTCGCGGTGCTCGGCGCCGCGGCGGCCTGCGGCGGGGGCGGCGGGGGCGGCGGGGGAGGCAACGGCTCCTTCCAGGGAGAATCGCCGGTATCTCATCTGGATGCGGTCCTCGCCGCGGCGCCGTTCCACGTCGCGGCCGGCCTCGGCTACTACAAGGAGGCCCAGTTGGAGCTAGAGCTGGTGAGCTACTCCGGCGGTTCGGAGACGATCCGGGCGATCGCTCAGGATACGTTCGGGATGCCCGCCACGCTGCCCGGCCTGATCGCCTTCCAGAAGGGTCAGCAGAACCTGCGGATCATCTCCGGAGGCTTCAACAGAACGTTGGTCAGGTTCTTGGTGCCCGCGAACTCCAGCATCCGCGACCCGGAGGATCTGCGGAACAAGAAGATCGCGGTGAGCCAGCCGGACTCGATCACCACGTACCAGGCCACGACGATCACCCGGAAGTTGGGCCTGACGCCGGGGAAGAACGTGCAGATCCTGCACGTGGGCGGGCCGCCCGACGCGTGGACGGCTGCCAAGCAGGGTGTCGTGGACGTAGCCTGGTCGGTGCCGCCGCTGGCGGACGAGCTGGTCGAGTCCGGTGAGGCCAGGCTGCTGTTCAGCGGCAGGGAGTACTTCCCGAACTTCGCGGACAACACGTACTGGACTACCGACTCCGTCATCGAGGACTCGCCGGATGCCCTCCGCCGCTGGCTGCGGGCGCAGCGGCGGGCCATGGACACCATCAAGAACGACGTCGAGGCCGCCGCGGCGGTCTACGCGAAGCGGGTGGGCATCACCGAGGACCTCGCCCGGAAGGCGCTGCGCGCCGAGGCGGACGGCTTCACCCTGGAAATAGAGCCCGCCGCCATCGAGGAGAACGTCCGGGCCGGCGTCGAGCTGGGTCAGCTCGACGCAAAGAAGCTGGACCTCAATTCGGTGATCGTGAAGGATTTCGTGTCCGGATAGGGGTGGTCCCGTGCAGCGCACCGGGGTGGTGCTCGACCGGGTCGGCGTCGTTTACACCACCAACGACGGCGGATCGCTCGAGGCGGTCCGCGACGTCTCGGGAGTCGTCGCGGACGGGCGTTTCGTCTCGTTGATCGGGCCGAGTGGGTGCGGCAAGAGCACCCTGCTGGATGTCGTCGGTGGTCTGCTCCGGCCGGCGCGTGGCGGCGTCGTCATCAACGGCGAGCAGGTCAGCGGGCCTCGCCGTGATACCGCCATGGTGTTCCAGGAGGATTCGACGCTGCATTGGCGAACTGTCGTCGGCAACGTCGCTTTCGGCCTGGAGATCGCGGGCGTCGGCAGGCGGGAACGGGAGGCGCGGGCCCGCGATGTGATCAAGCTGGTCGGCCTCGCGGGTTTCGAGGATCGGCACCCCCGTGAGCTCTCCGGCGGGATGAAGCAGCGGGTGGCGATAGCCCGGGCGCTGCTGCTGGATCCTCGGATCATGCTGATGGACGAGCCGTTTGGTGCGCTGGACCAGCAGACGCGGATGTTCATCGGGCGGGAGCTGCTTCGGGTGTGGGAGGAGACCCGTAAGAGCGTGCTGTTCGTCACCCATGACATCCAGGAGGCTGTCTACCTGTCCGACGAGGTGTGGGTGATGTCGGCGCGGCCTTCGGTGATCAAGTCGAAGATCGCCGTGGACCTCGACCGCCCCCGGGCGCCGGGGACGATGGGCAGCCGGCGCTTCCACGAGCTCACCTCGGAGGTGTGGGAGCTGCTGCGGGTGGAGTCGGAGAAGGCGCTCGACGCCAGCGGAGAGCTGAGGACGACGCCGTGAACAGGACGTCCTCCGGCGGTGGGACGCTTCTCCTCCGGCCTCCCCTCGTACGGGCGGCCCTGGTCCTCGCCGTCGTCGCGGTGCTCGAGGCCGCGGCCCGCGGCGGGCTGGTCGAGCCGTTGGTGATGCCGCCCCCGTCGGTGATGTTCGCGCGCCTGGTGGAGATCGTACGCAGCGGGCCCTTCGTGACGGACCTGGTGGTCACCGGGGCCACTGTGGCGACAGCGTTCGGCCTCGGCGGCCTCGTCGGCCTGATGATCGGAATCCTGTTCTGGCGATTCCCGTTTTCCGGCGCGGTCTTCGAGCCGTACCTGGTGAGCATGTATTCGATGCCGACCATCGTTTTCTACCCGATATTGCTGGCCGTCTTCGGGCTCGGCACGAAGCCGATCATGATCATCGCATCCACGATGGCGCTCATCCCGGTGGCGCTGAACACGATGGTGGCGCTGCGGGCGATCCCGCCGACGTTGCCCAAGCTGGCCAGGTCGCTGAACTGCACGCGGCTGCAGACGTACCGGAAGGTGCTGGCGCCGGCGGCGGTGCCCATGGTGGTGCCGGGTCTGGTCCTCGGGTTTATCTACGCGGTGATCGGAACCATCGCCATGGAATTCATCCTGGCGTCCCGTGGCCTTGGCTACCGGACCGGGTTTTTCTACCGGTCCTTCGAGATCGCCGACATGTACGCCTACATTCTGGTCATCTCGATCGTCGCGATAATCGTCAACGTCGGCCTGAACTATTTCGAGCGCCGCATCCGACGGGACATGCAGTGATGCCGCCATGAGCACCATCGAGACCTCGACCGTCACCGGCCTGGACACCGTTTCCTACCCGCGGGCAGCGCGGTCGCGACGATGGCTGCTGCCGGCCGGCCGGGTCGCCGTGCCGGTCGTCGCGCTGCTGCTCTGGTTGGTTCTCGCGCCCCTCACCGAGCTCGTTCCCGCGCCGATCCCGACGGTGAAGGAGGCGTGGGACGGCTTCGCCACGGGCTGGATCTACCCCGGCATCCAGGCGACGGCGAGCGCCGTGTTCACCGGCTTCGCGCTGGGTACGGCCTTCGCGTTTCCCGCCGGCTACCTGCTCGGCCGCAGTCGTTATCTGAACCGGGTCTTCGAACCCCTGATCACCGGTACGTTCGCGATCCCCCGCATCATCGTCTACCCAATTCTGCTGACCCTGTTCGGGGTGGGATTCCAGGCGGAAACCGGCATGGTGGCGATCTCCGCGTTCTTCCCGATCGTCATGTCCACCGCGGCGGCGGTGCGTCAGGCCAGCCGTACCCTGCTCAAGCTGGGAAGATCACTCAACGCCAGCCGCGCGCAGATCGCGATGAAGATCGTAATTCCGGAAGTGGCGCCCGGCATCATGGTCGGAATTCGTATCGGCTTCAGCATCTCGTTCATCGCGGCCATCATCGCCGAGTTCTTCGCCGCCAAGGAGGGTCTCGGCTTGATGATCTCGCGCGCCCACGCGGGGCTCGACCTGCCGCGCATGTACGCCATAGTGCTCCTCGTCATGATCGCGGCATTCGGCGGCAACATGATCCTGTGGTGGGCCGAGCGGCGCCTGCGCCGGTCCTAGAGTGAGGAGGCGAAGGCCGTGACCGGCCCAGTGACCGGCCCAGTGACCGGCCCAGTGACCGGCGCCGAGGCCGCGGTCGAGGCGTTGCGGCGGGAGGGCGTCAACCACGTCTTCGGCCTGCCCGGCACCACGATCATGCACCTGATCGATGCCCTCGGCCGGGAGCCGAGCATCCGGTACGTCTCCGTACGGCACGAGCAGGTGGCCGCGTTCATGGCCGACGGCTACTCCCGCGCGGGCGGCGGCCTCGGCGTGTGCATGGCGTCCCGGGGTCCGGGTGCGGCGAACCTGTCGATCGGTGTGCACAATGCCCACGCCGAGTCGGTGTCAGTGCTGGCCCTGGTGGGACAGGTCGGGGACGGGATCGCGTACCGGGAAGCCTTCGAGGAGATGGACCTCGTCCGGTTCTTCGAGCCGATCACCAAGTGGCAGGTCGAGGTGCACGCCGCCGAACGGGTGCCGGAGCTGCTGCAGCGCGCGGTACGGACGGCCGTCTCCGGCAGGCCGGGTGCGGTGCTCGTGTCGCTGCCGCAGGACGTGCAGACCCATCCGGTCGACGTCGCCTTCCAGTCCCGTTTCCGGCCGTCGCCGCCGGCCCCGGATCCGGGCGACGTCGAGGCGGCGGTACGGCGGCTCGCCTCCGCCGAGCGGCCGGTCGTCGTGGCCGGCGGCGGGATGCTGGGCGCCGAGCACGACAGCCACCTGCTCGAGTTCGTCGACCGGCTGCAGATCCCGGTCGTCACCAGCTGGCAGCGCAAGGACGTCTTCCCCAACGATTCGCGGCTGTTCGCCGGCTCCCTCGGGTACGGCGCGCCCCCGGTCACCGACGAGCTGGTCCGCGACGCCGACGTGGTGTTGGCGCTGGGCTGCAGGTTCTCGGAGTTCGCCACCAAGCGGTGGACCCTGCTCTCAGCCGATACAGCGCTGATCCACGTCGACGTCGACCCGGGGGTGCTCGGCCACGTCTACGTCCCGGCGATCGGCATCTGCGCCGACGCGCACGCCACCGCCCAGGCGCTGCTCGCCGCCCTCGACGCGGCGCCGGGAGGGCCTCATCATGACGCGCGGACGGAGCGACGCCGGGACCGCGCCGAGGCGGTCCGCCGACGGTACCGGGAACAGACCCGGCTCCCGGACGTACCGTCGTCCCAAAATGCGGTCTCCTCGGCCGGGCTCGTCGAGGCGCTGCGGCACGTGCTCGCCCGCAGCGGAGCGCTGCTGGTGCAGGACGCGGCCGGCTTCGGGACCTGGATCCAGCGGTACCTCGACTTCACGGCGCCCGCTACCTTCTACGCGGCCTCCGGCGGCAGCATGGGCTGGGGCCTCCCGGCGGCCATGGGCATCCAGCTGGCCAGGCCGCGGGATCGGATCATCGCCGTGTGCGGCGACGGCAGCTTCTGGATGGTCGCCCAGGACCTGGAGACCGCGGTACGCGAGAACCTGCCAGTCGTCAACGTCATCACCAACAACTTCAGCTACGGGAACACCCGCGACCGGCAGCGGACCGCCCACGCCGGCCGCTACGTCGGCGTCTTCTACGACAACCCCGACTTCGCGGAGTACGCCCGGCTGCTCGGGGCGCACGGGGAGCGGGTGGAGAAGGACGGGGAGCTGGTCCCGGCGATCGAACGCGCGTTGGCGAGCGGGCTGCCCGCCGTCGTCGACGTCATCCAGGACGTACACGAAGGGCTGCCGCCGGATCTCGTACCGCCGGCGGCCCAGTGAGGATCAGTGAGGGAGAGGTCAACATGGCTCGTACGCCGCGCCGTCCGCCCCGGGCCGAGCACATAGGCAGCCTGCTGCGTCCGGTGGAGCTCCGCCGGGAGCTCGACGAGCTCGGCGCCGTCAAGGCCGGGTACTCGGCGACCCTGCTCGAGCCGCGCGACGTGGATCGGGTGCGCGCCGTCGAGGACGAGTTCATCCGGCGGGCAGTGGCGCGTCAGATCGACTGCGGCCTCGACGTGGTGAGCGACGGTGAGTTCCGGCGCGCGCACTTCACCGGCTCGTTCTACGACGCCGTGGACGGGCTGCGCCCGGCCACCGGCGCCAACACGCGGGTGTGGCACAACGAGCGGGGCGAACGGATCACCTACCCGGGCGTGCCGGTGATCGAGCGCCGACTGTCCAAGGCCGGCGACTTCGCCGGTCGCGAGGCCGCATTCCTGGTCTCGGCGACCGAGCACCCGTTCAAGGTGACCTTCCCGGCCGGGTCGTGGTTCATGGCACCCGCCCTGAACAAGGCGGCGCGGCTGGTGCCCGGCTACGAGGACGAAGGGGAGTTCGCCGAGCACGTCATTGGGATTCTTCGCGAGCTGATCAAAGACGCCATCGCGGCGGGCGCCCGCTACGTGCAGCTGGACTTCCCCTCCTACGTCTACCTGATGGACGAGGGGACCAGCGCCCGCCTGCGGGAGACCGGCGTCGACCCGAACGAGCTGCTGGAGCGGTGCCTACGGGCCGACCGCGCTGTGCTAGACGGGATGCCCGACGACGTGACCTTCGGCCTGCACCTGTGTCGCGGGAACCACCGGTCGAGCTGGCTGTTCGACGGCTCGATCGAGCCGGTCGCCGAACGCTTCTTCAACGAGCTGCCCTACGACGTGTTCCTGATCGAGTGGGAGGACACGACCCGGGAGGGCGACTTCTCCCCGCTGCGGTACATGCCGAAGGGTCCGGTGGTGGTGGTTGGTCTCGTCTCGACCAAGAGGGCGCAGCTCGAATCCGAGGACGAGGTGCTGGCCCGGATGGAGGAGGCGTCCCGGTTCCTCGACCTCGACCAGCTGGCCGTTTCGCCGCAGTGCGGCTTCGCCTCCACCATGGAGGGCAACCTGCTCGACGAGGACACCCAGTGGCGCAAGCTCGAACTGGTCGGCCGGGTCGCCGACCGGCTGTGGCCGCGCTCGGGATGACGGACCCGGACCTCACCTTCCGGCACCTGTTCGCGGCCGGAACGACGTCCCCGCTGTATTGCGCCTTATTACTGATCGGAAGGCGCCTTGCCCCGCGGGTCTCCGCCACGGTTGCGGTGCATGTCGCCGCAGTCGTGTTGTGTCTGGTGCCACTGTCCCTCGTCCCGGTCGATCTGTTGTTGGGATGCGGAGGTCTGGCGGCGGCGTGGGCTCTCCTGCTGGCAGTGCTGAACTACGGGCAGATCGTCTTCGCCTGGATCGTGTGGCGCCGCATCGGCTCGTTTCCTGACGAGCTTGACCATTTACTCGGCACGACACCCCTGCCCGAACTCGGCCGGCTGCTCGGCGGCGTCCGCCGATGGCTGACGACGAGGTCGATGGCGCCCTTCGTGCTCGTGGCCGGGCTTACCGCCATCCTCAGCTACCTCGCCTTCAGCGCCACGCGCGATTCGGGGTCGCCATGTCCGACGGTTGTGGCGTTGGTGCTTCTCACCGGCGTGCTGGCAGGTCACAGCGCGTACTTCACCACGTTCGGGATCTGGCTGTCGCGGCGGCTCATGTCCTTCTCGGCGCTCCGCGTGACCTGGCCCGCGCCCATCAATACGCCCGCGCTGGTCGAGCTGAGCAAGACCGCGAGGCTCACCGCCGGGCTCGGGCTGCTGCTGTTCGTGGTCGCCCAACCACCGCTGATCTACGCCTTCGTCATGAGCCGGTCACCGCTGGTCACGGTGATCTACGTCGGGAGCTTCGTACTCCATCTCGGGTACATCACCGTCGTCGGTCTCGTGGTCCAGCGGTGGCTATCCCGTCGAGTTGACGCCGAGAAGCGACGAGCGCTCACCGAGCTCGCGGAGCGCATCGAGGCGTCGCGGGACAGGATGGACGGTCTGCCGCACGGCGGAATCCGCCATGCCGCCACGCTGACCATCCTGAGAAACTACGTCGACATCTACCGAGCCATCGACGCCACTCCTAGCTCGTTCCTCGGCTCGGCCGTCCTCACCCAGTACGTTGCGTCGTTGCTGGCGGTGGCGCTTCAGTTCGCGATCCCCATCGTGGCGCGCCTTTAGGGTCGCTGGTCGCCGGCGGCTACCGCGGCACCTCGGACGAGCCGAGTACCGTCGTGTTCGTCACCGCCATGGTGTGGACCTCGTCCTCGGTGAAGCCGGCATCGAGAAGGAAGTCGGCCATCAGCGGCAGCCCCTCGTCGACGGGAGGGTTGAATGGCTGACCCAGGTCGCTGGAGAGCACCGAGTGCTCGGGTCCGGCGGCTCGGATGTTCGCCACCATGTCCGCCCAGGTGACCTTGCCGGTGTAGGGGGTGGTGAAGCACCGTTCGAGCAGTGCGCCCCGCTCGGCGAGCTCCTTCTGGTCGGCGCCGGACAGGCGCTGCGAGGTGAACTCGGGGTGGGTGACCATGATCCGGCGTACGCCCTCCTCCGCCGCGGCGTCGACGACGGCGAAGATCTCGTCGCGGCCGAGATGGCCGGTGGCCAGCACCATGTCGTAGCGGGCGATCACCCGCAGCACGTCGCGGACCGCCGGCAACACCTGCCCGCCGGGATCCAGTACCGCTATCGGGGGCGACGCGATCCCCTGCTCCTGAAGCTCGCTCTGCACCCGCGCCCACATGGGTGGCGTCGACCCCTCGGGCTCCTTGGCGGTGCTTTGCCGCTGGTTGGCCGCGTCCACCGTCGGCATCCAGACCACACGGGCGCCCTCCCGGGCCGCGATCTCCACCGCCAGCGGGTTCATCCCACCGACCGACCCGTTGAGGGTCACCGCGCCGAGCACCTGCACGCCGGGTACTACCCCACGCACCACTTCCGCCCGCTCGGCGGTCGGCATGTAGTGCGACTTGAGTACGAACCCGGCGAGGCTGGTCTCCCGGTAGCGGCGGGCGAGGCTGACGTCGTCGAGACGGCGGTTCATGATGTCGGGTGCGACGTGGACGTGCAGGTCGTACCCGCCCTCGACGAGTGCGCTGGCCCGCTCGCTGGGACGGGGGTGCTCTTCGCTCACGCGTTGCCTCCTGCTGGCCGGCGGTGGGATGGTTGCGCCCCAGCATGCCCGGACCGGGGCACCCCGCCAAGATACGTTGTTCCGACTGACCGGAGAATCCGCCCATCCCTGTCATCCGACCACAAAGCCGGTATGAGCGGTGGTCATGAGTAGCAGCCGGCCGCGAGCCTCCGAAGCCTCGCCCAGCGGCCGTCACCGAGAGCGGGCTGCTGGAGGACCACCGGGTGATCTTCGCCGGGCCGTACATGCTGCCCGGCCGGCTGCCGATCTCCACCCAACGAGATGGGGGCCCCGCAGATCGACATGTAAGGCAAACGTCAATACCAGCGTCATAGGAAGCGTCGAGCGGCCCAGGGTGCGTCTGCCCGGCTCAGGCGGGCCAATGACATCATCTCGCTGTGCAGTATCCGACGTGGAGGAGCGGACCGGGTTCGAGCTGCTGGGTCAGTCGACGCATTGAACGTCAAGATCGCCGGGCTTGGCATCGACGACAACGTCAAGATCGCGGACGTGCCGCCGGAACGGATAGTCGAGTTCGCCGTCGAGGAGCTGTCCGGGATGTCCATCGACCTCGTGTTCGCCTCCTGCATCAACTTCCGGGCCGTCGAGGCCATCCCGAAGCTGGAGCGACGGTTCGGGCTGCCGGTGGTGACCAGCAACCAGGCGGCACTGGCCGCCGTGCGCGAGGTGCTGCCCGCCGTGCAACCGGCGGCCCGCTAGGCGGGAGATTCAGGAGGTTCGATGGTCCGGCTCCGTTCGAGTACGCCCGGGTGTCGTCGTACCGGGATGCCGTCCAGGCGCTTGGGTGCCGCTTTGTGGTCAGTGACCAAAACGGGGTCCGATCATGTCGCGGTTGGCGATCACGTGCAGGAGCGGGGCCACCCGGCGGTACGGATCCGTACGCCCGGCTCGTTCCTCGCAGTCGAGCAGGGCGGTTAGCTGCCCGCCGTTCGGGGCGGGTGCGTCGGACGCCGCGGTGTCGGTGAACACCCGTACCCCGTACCACTCGCTGACCGACAGCCCGTGCCGCCCGAGCGAGCGGGTCAGGTCGTCCAGGCGGTCCGCGCGCGGTGACACCGATCCGGTTGACGTACGAGGCCCCGTCGAACGCTCCCAGCGCCGTCGCCCAGTCACCGAGCAGCCCGGGCCGCATCGCCAGCGCATCGCCGTTGCGGGCCAGCAGGGACACGGTCCCGCCCGGGGCGACGGCATGGGCGAGCGCACCGAGGACCGGCTCCGAGTTGGCGAAGTACATGAGAACGCCGTGGCACAGCACGGCGTCGAAGCCGCCCGGCGGGAAGAGCTCGGCCAGCCGCTCGACGCCGCCCCGCACCGGCCGCACCCGGTCCCGCACGTCGGGAGCCTCGGCGGCCAGGTCGTCCTCGAACCGCGCCAGCATGCCCTCGGAAGGGTCCAGCCCGGTGACCTGATGGCCGCGCCGGGCCAGGCGCAACGCCTGGGTGCCCTGCCCGCATCCGACGTCCAGGACGCGCAGCGGCGGGCCGGGCAGGTGGGCGGCGAGCTGCCGGGCGACCAGCTCCTGCCGGACCACGTCGCGCAGCTTGCCCAGACGGTCCCGCCACCGCTCCTCACCCGCCGCGAACGACATAACGGGACACCACCCCCCGATCATGACTTGGTCGATCATGGCACGATGAGGGCCATGTTTCCCGAGTCAGGGGAGGGTCGGCCGCCGGAGCAGGGGAGTCGGCTGGTCCTGTTGGGGACTGCCGGTGGCCCCCGGGTACACGGCGAGCGGTCCGGGCCGGCCCAGGTGATCACCGCCGGCGGCGGGGTCTACCTCGTCGATTGCGGCTACGGGGTGCTGCGCCGGCTCCTGGAGGCGGGTATTTCCCCGGTCTCCGTCGAGCACCTCTTCATCACCCACCACCACTCCGACCACAACCTCGACCTTGGCGCGCTGATTCTGCTCAGCTGGACGGCGGGCCGTACCCGCAAGCTCAACATCTGGGGGCCGCCGCCGCTGGAGGAGATCGTCGGCGCGCTCGTCAAGGCCCACGACTACGACATCACCACCCGGACCGCCGACGAGGAACGGCCCTCGCTGGAGAGCCTTCTCTCCGTACACGAGATCCGCCGTCCCGGCCCGGTGATGGTCGACGACCGCGTTCGGGTCAGCTGCGCCCTCGTACACCATCCGCCGGTCGAGCCGGCGTTCGCGTTCCGCTTTGACGCGGGCGACCGCAGCTTCGTGATCTCGGGAGACACAGTGCCCAGCGAGTCGCTCGTCGGCCTCGCGGCCGGCGCCGACGTCCTGGTGCACGAGGTCTTGCACGAGCCCTCGGTGCCCGCGATCCTCGGCCGCTTCCCCAACCCGGAGCCGCTGCGCCGTCATCTCCTCGCGAGCCACACCACCACCGACGAGGTAGGCGTCATCGCCCGGCGTGCCGGGGTCGGCACGCTGGTGCTGTCGCACCTCGCGCCCGCGGATTCGAGGCTGGTGTCGCGGGACCAATGGCTCGAGCGGCCCACCGACTCGTTCCCCGGCCCGGTGATCCTCGGCGAGGACCTGCTGACGATCTGACCGCGACCGCCCGACCGCTCCGCCGAGATCTATGTTGTGGGGGTCCCAATTCCGACAAACCGGTCCCACAACATAGATCTCGGCGGTCTGCCCCGCGCCTACCCGGCCGGCTCGAGTGCGAGGCTGCAGTCCACGGTGTACCAGGGCCGGTCCACGCCCGGCGGGGCGGGCTCGGTCGCCGGGTCGTGCCGCTGGAACTCGCGGATCAGCGACGACTTGACCCCGAAGACCGCGTCGGAGTCCAGGTAGCGGCTGTCCGCGTCGAAGATGTGCGTCGTGACCGGCTCGTACCCCGGCGCGGAGACGATGAGATGGATGTGCGCCGGCCGCCACGGGTGCCGCCCGACCGAGGCGAGCATCTCGCCGACCGGGCCGTCGTGCGGGATCGGGTAGTCCACCGGCCGGATCGTGCGGAACCAGAACCGGCCGTCGTCGCCCGCCCGGAACCGGCCGCGCAGGTTGTCCGGCGGCTGGCTCGGGTCCTGCACCGCGTACAGCTCGTTGGTGGAGTTCTGCCACACGTCGACGACCGCACCCGCTATCGGGTGGTCGGCGGTGTTGGTGACGCGGCCCTGCACGATCACCGGCTCGCCGTCCGCCTCGATGTTGATCGCGTCCCCGTTGGCACGCCACGGCGAGTCGGGTACATAGAAGGGCCCGAGCACCGTGGACTCGGTGGCGTCGGCGCCCTTCCCGTGGTTGATCGCGTCGACGGCCATGGACAGCCCGAGCGTGTCGGAGAGCAGGATGAACTCCTGCCGGGTGTCGGTGCAGGCCTGGCCGGTACGGGTGAGGAACTGGATGCCGGCCATCCACTCCTCCTCGGTGAGCCGCGCGTCCACCGCGAAGGCATGCAGGTGACGTACGAGCTTCTGCAGGATCTCCCGGGTCCGCTCGTCCGGGCAGGAATCGAAGCTCCCGACCGCCGCCTCGGTGATCTCCTCTGGAGTCGTCGTCTTGACTTGCTGGTTGCCCATCGCAGTCACCGCCTTCGGAGCGTCGTCACACCCACCATCTTGGCGGCACACCGCGGTTCGGGCTAGTTCAGCGCTGGCTAGCTACCAAAGGCCGCTAGGCAGGAGCCGGACCGCAAGGTTTTCGTCCAGCGGATCGCAGGGTTTTCGCCCGGGTCCGTCATGGAACCTGGGGTCGGTCGCTGAGACGCAGGGGGCGCTCGGCGCGGATCTGGTGAGGTGTGTGATGTCGTGCGACGGATGGGTGCACGGGCCCTTCGGCGTGGATGCGCAAAAGGGGATGACCCGAGCGACGCGGCGGACGGTGCTCGCCGTCGTCCATCACCCTTCCGCGGGGGCGCGGATGGCCGACGTAGTCCCGCTGCTGGAGTCGGACCCACGCGTCCAGGTGGTGTTCACGGTTCCGCCGTCGATATTCGCCACTGGCGGCGCTGATTTTGTTCGCATGATGGGAGGCCTCACCGTTCCGTGGCCTCAGGCCACCCAAGTGCCCTTCGACCTTGCGGTGACGGCGAACCACGGTGGGCTGGAGGAGCTGAACGCGCCCGTGCTGATGCTCCAGCACGGCGTGGGCTTCAACAAGTACGCTCGCCGCTGGCTCGGCCACGGTGCTGCGGTGGCGCACGAGGGGGCCGGCATCGAGCGGCACCGCTACGTACACAACGGACGGCTCGTCGCGTCGGTCATCGTGCTGCCGAACGAGGAACACGTCTACCGACTCGGCGAGGGCTGTCCGGAGGCAGTACCGGCCGCCCTCGTGGCCGGGGATCCCTGCTACGATCGCCTGCTGGCGAGCCGGCCAGCGCGGGAGAGCTATCGTCGCGCGCTCGGCGTTTCCGCTGACGAGCGGCTCGTCGTGGTCACCTCCACCTGGGGTCCGGGCTCGCTCTGGGGTTCATGGGTCGACCTGCCGGAACGCCTCACGGCGGAGCTACCATCCAACTACCGGGTCGCGGTGATTCTGCATCCGATGATCTGGTGCTGGCACGGCTCCCGCCAGGTACGCGCCTGGTACGCGGACTGCCTACGCGGTGGCGCGGTCCTTCTTCCGCCGGAGGAGGGCTGGCGGGCGGCCTTGGTCGCCGCCGACTGCGTCGTCGGTGATCACGGTTCGGTGGCCTACTACGCGGCCGCTCTTGGCGTGCCGGTTGTGCTCGGGGCGTTTCCAGCGGACGAGGTCGACCCCGAGGGCCAGGTGACCCGTTTCGCCGCGATCACGCCCCGCCTGTCGCCCACGTGCCCGCTTGGGGAGCAGATCCGGCAGGCCATGGCTACCTTCGACTCGAAGCGCTATGCGTTTGTGAGACAGCAGATCTCCTCGGTGCCCGGCGACTCGGCCCGGATACTACGGCGAGCGATGTACCGGTTGATGAAGATGGTGGAGCCGGTCACCCCACCGAATATCAACCGGGATCCGATGCCGCGGCCGATTCGCCATGATTACCCGGCCGCGTCCAGCCTGGCCTGTACCTCTTCGGCCTGCGGAGCACGAACATCGCTGTAAGCGGCGAGCGCCCGCCTGAGTTCCGCACGGAACTCCACGGGATCGCCGGACTGCCGTGCCGCCTCGGCGAGGACCTCATGGACGTTTCCTTGGTCGTACCTCAGACCCAGCTCGCGGACGACCTCCAGCGCTCGGCGAAGCGGGGCTACCGCCTCGTCCGGTCGCCCGGCGCGCAGGTAGGTGGAGCCAACGGCCATAAGCACACGGGCCTGGTGAAAGGGATCGGATGCCGTCACGAACAGGTCGTAGGCGCGGCGGAGATGCTCGATCGCCTCGCCAAGTCGCCCGGCGGCACCCAGGGTCTCACCGAGGTGGTAGGTCATCATGGCGATTCCCCGGGTCCGGTTCAGCTGTTCATGGATCTCCAGGGCCGCGCGGAAGGACCGGAGCGCCTCGTCGGTGCGGCTGAGGTCGAGCGCCACCAAGCCGAGATTCTCCAGCGCGGCAGCTTCCCCTAGCCGGTGTCCGACGGTTCGGTCGAGCGCCAGCGCCGTGGTGAGCTGCTCGGCCGCGTCGTCGTAGCGGCGCAGGTGCCGATACAGGGATGCCAGCTGGACCCGGATCCGTGCCTCTGCTTGTGGGGCGCTGCACGAGCGCGCCGAGTCGATGCCGAGGCGATGGGTACGCATCCACGCGTCGCCGAGCGGCTTACGTTGTTGAAACAGGCTCCACATGGCCTCGCACAGCTGCCAAACGCGTTCGTGTAGCCCGTGCGCGTACGCGGTTTCCAGTACGGCGACCAGGTTCGACAGCTGATCTTCCAGCCAGTCCAGTGCGTCGGCTGGGTTGTCGAAGGCCGGCGGTTGCTCGCGCAACCGGTCGTACAGCTCGTTGAGCCGCCATCGGCCCGGCAGAGCGATCAGGTCGGCGGCGGCGGCCGATTGCAGATACCAGTCCACGATGCGCTCGACCGCAGCGCGACGCTCGGCATCGGACTCCTGGTCGTCGGCTTGGCGGCGGGCGTGTAGCCGGATGAGGTCGTGGAAGCGGTACCGGTCGTCGTCCACCTCCTCCAGCAGGTTGGCGGCAATCAGCTCGCCGAGCAGTCTCTCGGTGGCCTCGCGGTCGAGGCCGGCCGTCGCTGCGGCGGCACCGCTGCCGAAGTCGGCACCGGGATGGAGGCTGAGTAGCCGATACATCCGAGCCGCCCGTTGCGGTAGGGCCCGGGAGGAGAGGTCGAAGACGGCTCGTATCGAGATGTCGTCGTCGACGCTGAGCAGAGCCAGCCTCCGATGCTCGTCGTCCAGCTCCGCCACGAAGCGCTCCAGCCGCCAGCGGGGGCGGGTGGCCAGCCGCGCGGCCGAGCCACACACGGCGATCGGCATCCGGCCACACAGGTGGACGAGCGAGCGCACCGCCTCGGGTTCGGGTTGAACGCGATCCTTTCCCAGGGTTCGGTCGAGCAGCTCCATCGCGTCCCATTCCGAGAACGGGCCGAGTTCGAGGAACCGCGCTCCGTCCATTGCGAGCCCGGTGAGGCGGTACCGTGACGTCACGATCAAGCGGCTCGCCGGCCCGGGCCGCAGCTGCCGGGCCTGAGCGGCCGAAAGCGCGTTGTCGGCCAGCACAACGATCCGCCGTTCGGCGGTCAGTGACCGAAAGGCGGCCGCAGCCTCCTCGGATTCCGTCGGAACCCGATCCGGGTCGGTACCGAGGGCCCGCAGAAACCGCCCGAGGACCTCGACCGGTGATACCGGCTCGGGCGCGGAAAGGCCGCGTAAGTCGACGTACAGCTGCCCATCGGGGAAGCGGTCCCGGTTCTGGTGCAGCCAGTGCAGCACCAGACTCGTCTTCCCGATCCCGCCTGTGCCGGTGACCACGACGATGCCGGACTCGTCGAGTACGCGACCGAGGCCGTCCAGCTCTTCGGCTCGGTTGGTGAAATGGGCTGGGGGAGGCAGCAGCTGGGCCGGCACCAGGAAGGATTCCTTCCCGGAGGCATGGATGTGGACGCTCCCGTGTACGGTTCCCGCCTGCACGCTAGGGCCGTAGACGACACCACTTACGTCATGGCGGACCGGTGAAGCGGGTTCCCGGTCAGTGGCATCCTGACCCTCCGACGCCGATGATCCACTCATGGATGCCAGACCTCATTGCATGTCAAGCCTTGCCGGCCACAAGCCCGTTGTGTGTCATTTGGGACATTAAATAGCAAATCTCCCAGAAGCTCGACCGCTTCTTATTGGTATAAGAGGCCATTGTTGCACCAGTCAGCTGGATCGGTGTGTTCGTGCCGGTGGCGAATCAGGGGTGAGGTGCGTCCACGGGCGCCGCCGAGTCGGGGGGTGCGAGCTCGAAGCCCGCCAGTCCCGCGTAGTAGACGAACTTGAACGGGTCGAGCGACTGGTGTCGTTCGATCAGCCGGTAGAGGACCCGTCGTCGCAGATCCCGAGAGCGGTGCTGTCCGGGTGACGCAGCCGTCCGTACTCGGTGAGCTGGAGCGCGAGCGCGTGGTCGCCACGGTCCAGAAGCTCGGTGCCGGCGGATACGAAGGCGTCCGCGGACCCGCCGCCGAGGATGTCCAGCGCGGCCGCCCATTCGGCGGGAGCGAAGTGCTCGATGCCCTCCCCGCCGGGCCGCCAGTATCCGGTCCTTTGCTCGTAGATGCGCTGGATGAAGTGGTCGCGGGTGATGATGTACGGCATGACCGCGTTCGGATGCTCCCGCAGCACGTCGGGTAGGTGGTTGCGGTGCAGGATCTCGACGAGCGTCCGCCCCTCGCCGACCGCTGCCACGACGAGATCGCGCAGCTCGCGAAGTGCCGCCAGCAGTCCGGGAAACGTCTCGATGGAGTAGGTCTCGGTGAGCGGGGTGTGTCCGTGGATCAGCAGCCGCGGCTCGAGGTCCGCGACCAGCTGCATCGCCTCGAACAGCCCCTCCGCCGACCCCTCCGGGAAGAACGGGGCGCCGAGGTACGGCATGTTCATGTCTCCGGTGAAGACGATGCCCCGGTCGGGGAGGTGGACGACGAGCCCGTCATGGGTCTCTCCGCCCGGGATGGGGTACAGGGCGAAGTCCACCCCGCCGACCGTCAGCTTCTCCGGGGCGGAGGTGATCCTGCGGAGATCCTGTAGGGCGGCGCGGGCATGCCGGGGGTCGCCTCCGGTGTCGACGGCGACGATCCCGGAGTCGGTGACCACAAAGGAAAAGTCGGCGAAGTCGTACCCCTGCGCGACGTACACCCCTGGCGCCTTCTCGACGAGTCGCGGTGGGCCGAAGCGGAACCCGTCCTCGGCGGTCACCCAGGAGTCGGTGATCAGCAGCGGTACCTCGGTGTCCGCCTCGTCCTGCCGATCAAGGGACCGGTAGGCGACAGCGAGCGCCCGGTGGACGGCGCGCATGAATCCGGCGGGGAAGCGGTCCCGGACGGCGAGTACGAACTCCAGGTCGGACACCACCGTCTCGGCGCGGCCCGCGCAGTCGGGGAACTCGGCGAGGGTCACCCCCCGGAAGTACTGCGGCAGGCCGAGATCACGTTCCGCGGCGGCGTCGAGCTTGCCGATCGCGTCGTCGACGGCTCCGTCCAGCCGGGCCTCGAAGACGCCGGCCAAGGTGAGGTAGAGCGGATTGCCGGGCTCGGCCTGCGAGCGCTCCCGGAAGAAGTCGTACCCCTCCCGGTAGCGCCGCGCGGCGAGCATCTGGCCCGTCAGCTGGAGCGCCGAAAGCTGGGTGGCGTTCGGCCAGCTGACCGCCTGCCGAAGCGCGTCGATCTCCAGGTGCCTGGTGAGCGGCGGGGTGTGGGTGTGTGCGTCATGTCGTCTCCAAGGTGGTTGGCGCGGTCACCGGCCGTCCGGACGGTCCGACGGTTTCCACATCGCGGGCGTGGATCCGGCCGAGCGTGATCGCGATGACGGCGGTGAGCAGGCCGGCGCCAGCCATCACGGCCCACGCCCGGTGAAAGGCGTCGACGGTCGCCTCCGGACCGGGGCCACCGAGGATCGTCACGAGTACTGCGATGCCGACGACAGCGCCGAGCTGCCGCAGACAGTTCACGATCGCGATGCCCGTCGCGAACCGAGGTCGGGGAAGCTCCGCGACCGCCGCGCTGGTGAAGGCGGACATCGTCAGCCCGACCCCGCCGCCACCCAGCACGGCCGCTGGGAAGAAGTCGGCCCAATACTGCGGCTGCGGCCCGGTGCCGAGCGCGAGAAGCAGCGGCCCGGCCGCGAACACCAGGCTCCCCGGTACGGCGACAGCCCGCTGACCGAAGCGATCGGCCAGCCTCCCCGCCACCGGCGCCGTCAGCGCGGCCGCGATCGGCCCCGGGGTGAGCGCCACGCCGGCGAGCAGGATCGGGTAGCCCCACGCCGTGGCCAGGAAGAGCACGTTGCAGAGCAGGAGCGCGAAGAAGCCGATCCCGAAGACGAAGGTTCCCGCGCCCGCGGCCGCGAACGAGCGGACCCGGAACAGGGCGAGGTCGATCACCGGCGATCGGTGCGAGGCGGACCGTACGACGAAGGCGACCAGCAAGACAACGGCCGCGGCGAACGCGCCCAGTACGCCGCCCGAGGTCCAGCCCCAGTCCTCGCCCTCGATGATCGCCAGAGCCAACGCGGCAACGCCCAGAGCGAGCAGCAGCGCACCCGCGGCGTCGGGCCACCCGACCGCCCGCTCTTCCCTGCCCTCCCGGAGCAGCCGACGCGCCGGGAGCAGTGCGGGCAGCCCGATCGCCAGGTTGACGAAGAAGACCATCCGCCAGCCCTGCCAGTCCACGAGCACGCCGCCGAGCGAAGGGCCGGTCGCGGCGGCCACCGCGCCGGTCGCCGCCCACAGCGACGTCGCCGTGGCCCGTTGCTCGACGGGAAACTCGGGCAGGATCAGGCTGAGCGACGCCGGGGTCAGGATCGCTCCGCCCAGCGCCTGGAAGATCCTGCCCGCGACGAGCATCTCGACCGAACCGGCCAACCCGCAGGCCACGGAGGCGGCCAGAAACACCAGCACCCCGACGACGAACAGCCGCTTGCGCCCGAAACGGTCGGCCAGCCGGCCCGCGGGCACCAGGGCCGCCGCGAAGACGATGGCGTACGCGTTCAAGATCCACGACAGACCGGCCATGGACTCCCTGGGGAACGACGCCCTGAGGTCGGGGAACGCGATGTTGACGATCGTCACGTCCAGCATCGCCATGAACACCGCCGCCGACGTGACGAGCAGGACCTTCCAACGACGGGCCATGCGCGAGTCTCCGCCCTACCGGGTTGCGTGATGAAATTAACGTAGATGGATAACTTGCGTGACGCAACCCTTGGCGGAAGGAAATGCCGGCCGGTGCCGTACGCGATCGGCGGGACGGTCGCCAGGCCCAGGCCCAGGCCCAGGCCCAGGGCCCGGGTCGGAGCGTCAGGGGGACTCAGCCGACGTGCCGCTCCACCCACGCCGTCGCGACGTCGAAGAACTCGTCCCGGTTGCGGGCCAGGTTCACACTGTGACCCGCGCCGGGGAGCACGAAGGCATCCAGCGATGCCGCGGAGGTGAAGCGCGGAACCTCCGTTCGGCGAAGCATCGCAGTGTCGTCGCAAGGGCGCGTCACACAGGCGAACACGCGGTCGTGTTGGCCGTTGGCGATGAGCACGGGCGCGGTGATCAGGTTTGTGGGCAGCGTCAGCATCGGAACGCTCATGGTGGCCATCTCCGAAGCCGTGATCGTGTCCTTGGTGGCTTCGTCCTTGGCGATCACGGCCTGATCGGCGTTGTCCTCGGCATGGAACCAGGGCCCACGGGCACCAGGAGCCGTGGTCATCTCGCCGAGCGGCTCGTTCCGCGCCGGGACCAGGAGCTGGAAGGTCGCAAGGCCGGCCAGGAGGTCGGCGCTGGGGTAGTTGGTGAACGCCGAAAGGATCAGACCGTCCACGTCGTGGTAGGTGGCCGCCTCCTGGATGGCGACCATCGAACCCACCGAGTGGCCGACCGTGACCACCCTCGAGAAACGCACCCCACCGACGCCACCGGCGCGCAGCGCCTCGATCACCTGGTGGACGGCGGCCGCGTCCACGTCGACGGTGACGAGCGCCGGGGGGAGGTCGGAGCTGCGGCCGGTGTTGAAGCGATCGATGTTGAAGGTCGCCTGGCCGCGTGCCGCGGCTGCACGGGCGTAGGAGTATCCAGGGACGGGGAAATCCCAGTACGTGTGGTTGTAGGTCCCGCCCGGTATGAGGAGTTGCACAGTATCCGGCGACCTGCCCGCCGGCATACACAGGGTGCCGGCGATGTGGTGCTCACCGGCATTCCCGGTGCCAGGGAGGCTCGACACCGGCACCCGGTAGTCGCGGCATGTGGCGGGGGAGTCGGCAGCAGCGTGCCCTACCGGACCGACAACGGAAACTCCGGCCGCGAGCGTGGCGATCGCGACGAGGGACCTTCCACGGCGACCGAGCATCGACCCAAGCGCCCCCTCGACTCAACACACAGGGCCGAACCTACTCAGGAGGGACCGGCGACCCGTCAGGGCGCCCTTACGTTACTGGCTCCCCGCCGTGGGCGGGGTCGGTTCGGGACGAGAATCCGCCGCAGGCAGGCTCGACGGCAGGCGAGGAAGGCGTCGTGATGTGATACAAAAAGCGTCGTCGGTCACCTGTCAACCCGCTCGGGGGCGAGCCATGACAACGGCCCCCGTAGACACGGTCACGGAAGGCTTCGGGAAGCTCCTCGACCCGGCGAGTCGGGCCGATCCCTATCCCCTGTACGCCCACATCCGGGAGGTCAGTCCGGTGTGGGTTGAATCCATGTCCTCCCTAGTTGTCGGCCGATTCCGGGACTGCGAGGCGGTGCTGCGCGATCCGCGGATGAGTAGCGACCGCTCGAGCATCCGACGCTCCTCGGTGGACCGCATCCTGCCGCCCGACGCGCCATCATCGGTGCGTCAGCCGTGGTTCGTCGGCCTCGACCCGCCCGACCACACCCGGCTGCGCCGCCTGGTCTCCAAGGCGTTCAC
The DNA here is from genome assembly GCA_009379995.1 of Streptosporangiales bacterium. GTDB lineage: Bacteria > Actinomycetota > Actinomycetes > Streptosporangiales > WHSR01 > WHSR01. The sequence goes on along the minus strand of WHSR01000037.1, from coordinate 22,915 downwards.
CGCCCGCACCGTGGCGCAGCTCGAGCCGCGCATCGCCGCACTGGTAGACGACCTCCTCGACAACGCCGCCGAGCGGGAACAGCTCGACGTCGTGACCGACCTCGCGTACCCGCTGCCGATCATGATGATCTGCCGCATCCTCGGCGTACCGATGGCGGACGAACAGTTGTTCCGCGACTGGTCCGTCCGGCTCACCCGGCTTGCCGACGGGTTCGGTGTGACGTACGGAGACGGCGAGAGCATTCCCGACTGGCTGCAAGCGGAAATCGATCTGCACCGTTACGTCCTCGAGCTGATCGGTAGCAGGCGAAAGGACCCCGGCGACGACCTGATCTCCAGGCTGATAGCTGTCGAGGAGGAGGGTGACCGGCTCACCAGCGACGAGTTGGCCTCGATCGTCGTCTTGCTGCTGCTGGCCGGACACGAGACCACCGTCAACCTGATCTCGCACGGGTTCCTGGGCCTGCTCCGCAACCCCCAGCACCTCGCCGCCCTTCGGGCCGACCCCGGACTCGCCGAGCCAACCGTCTGGTCGAGGGTCTGCCGCACCATCTGCGGGTCGAAGCAGCCGTCGTCGGACAGGGCCGGGGCTCATGCCTCGACGGTGCGCAGGATGGTCGCCCGGTCGCCCGACCCTTGGGCACGAACGCCTTGTACACGGCATCCAGTCGGATCGCCTCGGTCCCGAGTACCGAATCCCGCGTACGCGCCACTCGGTCACGTTCCTTGGGAACAAGCCCAGCGGCCCCCGTAGACGGTATACACATCTCCCGATCGAGTGGAAGGGTCGATGGGCGAGGCCGGCGCCCACCATGGAAAGCGAGTCGTCTAGGTGTGACCCAGGATGGGGTGCGGCCGGTACGGCGCCTGCATCCGTGCGATTTCTTCCTCGCTCAAGGTCACGTCCACCGCCGCTATCGCGTCGTCCAGGTGGCTCGTCTTGGTCGCTCCTATGATCGGCGCCGTCACACCGGGCTTGCCGAGCAGCCACGCCAGCGAGATCTGCGCCGGTGGCAGGCCGCGCTCGTCGGCGATCCCGCGTACCGCGTCGACGACGTCGAAATCGGCCTCGCTGTACCTCTCGTCGGTCAGCGGGTCGGTGCGGGAGCGGACGGTGTGCCGCTCGCCGCCCCGCTCGCGATTGCCGGCGAGTATTCCGCGCGCCAACGGGCTCCACGGAATGACGCCTACCCCCTGGTCGAGGCAGAGCGGGATCATCTCCCGCTCCTCCTCCCGGTACACCAGGTTGTAGTGGTTCTGCATCGAAACGAACCTGGTCCCGCCGGCCGCCTGCGCGGTGTACTGCGCCTTGGCGAACTGCCAGGCGTACATGCTGGACGCCCCGATGTAGCGCGCCTTGCCGGCCTGCACCACGTCGTGCAGCGCCGCCATGGTCTCCTCGATCGGCGTCTCATGGTCCCAACGGTGGATCTGGTACAGGTCGACGTAGTCGGTGCCCAGCCGGTTCAGCGAGGCGTCGATGCTGGCCATGATGTGCTTGCGGGACAGCCCCCGGTCGTTGGGCCCCGGGCCCATGGGGAAGCGCACCTTCGTAGCCAGAACGTAGTCGTCGCGGCGAGCGAAGAGCTTGCCGAGCAGGCGCCCCGTGATCTCCTCGCTCACGCCCTTGGAGTACGCGTCGGCGGTGTCGAAGAACGTCACACCGGTCTCCATCGCGCGCCGCACGACCGGCTCGGCCGCGTCCTCACCCAGAAACCACTCGCGCGACGCCGGATCGCCGTAGCTCATCATGCCCAGGCAGATCCGCGACACCTTCAGGCCAGACGAGCCCAACCGCGCGTACTCCACGCCGTCTCCTCTCACTTGGGCAACATGCGCCCCTCGCCCCGCGTCGAGCCGCGGAGTCCACGGGAGCATTCTCCAGGGGCCGGCGGCCGGAGACAAAGCGGGAGAACCGGGCGGGTCGATCGCGTGATGCGGGGTCGTCAACCCGCCGAGGACGGTTCTCCCGCTGAGGACGCCTCGCCCGGGTCGGCGAGCCTGGACCGCGCGGCCGGGTCGGCTGCGTACCGCCGGATCACTGCGCACACCTCGCGGTGGCCGCCGCAGAGCGCGTCCCGGGTAACCGACGTCCATGCGGTACCAGCGCCGGTTGATGCCTCGGAGCCATCTGTTCGGGCCGGTCAGCGTGATCGCCTCCGGCGGATCGGCCCGAAACGCTATCGCCGGCTGGCTGTGGCTTGTCCAGACCCACACCCTGCCGATCGCGTCCCAGGGCAGCCACGCCGTGCCCGCCGGCATCCGGCAGTAGACGCCCTCGGGGAGCAGCGCGATCCCGCCGGGTCGGGACAGCGCGCTCCACAGTCCCAGCACGCCGAAGAAACCGAACACGAGTACGACTATCGCCCCGACGATCTTCACTCCGACGTTGCCGGTTACCAGTAGCGCAGCACCGGTCAGCACAAAGATGGTCGATCCGATGGTCACCGCGATCGAGAAGTCGCGTCTCGCCGGGAACACCACACCCATCGGATGGGACGCGTGGCGATCGGCGCCCGGCAGCGTGCCGTGCCGGACGCGCATCGGCGCGGCGTCCGACACCCGCCTGCCGGCCGCCAGGTCGAGGTAGAAGTAAACGGCCCCGCCGCCACCGAAGAAGAGCAGGCCGATCAGCCCTATCGGCTCACCGAACGCGGCCGCGACGCCGGACATCGCCGTCAATCCCCCGAAGAGCGCCAGCATCTTGACTCGCTCTTTGGTTCGCTTTCGCACGCCGCCAGCGTAGGCCGCATCCCGCCGATCAGTGATAGCCTTGCTATATATAGTGTTGCTATAGTAGCGCCGATCTGCGGCACACAGCCGTGGACGAGGGCGAGGGGGTGCCGGCGATGTCGACCGGCGACGTTCCCAGCATCGAGATCTTCGGCCTCGAGGTGCCCGACGCGGGCCCGGTGTTCCTGGCCGCGCTGGCGGTACACGTCACCGCCGGGGTGACCTGCGTGATCACGGGTGCGCTGGCCGCGACCGCTCACAAGCGGCCGGGCCGGCACCCGGGTGCCGGCACCGTCTACCTGTACGGCCTGGGCGTGGTGTTCGCCACCGCGACGGTCATGTCGGTGATCCGGTGGTCGCACAACTGGCACCTGTTCGTCATCGCCTGCGTCGCGTTCACCCTCGGGGTCGGCGGCAGGCTGGCCCGGCGACGGAAGCGACGGCGATGGCTGGCCCGGCACGGCTCGGCCATGGCCGGCTCCTACATCGCGCTGCTGACCGGGTTCTACGTGGACAACGGCGAGCAGCTTCCGCTGTGGGATCGGCTGCCCTACCTGACGTACTGGCTGCTGCCGGCCGCTGTCGGGCTGCCGCTGACCTGGTGGGCCCTGGTTCGCAACGGTGCCGTGGGCCCCGGCCGGGTAACCGACTCCCCGCCGAGATCTATGTTGCGGGGGCGCTAACCGGACAAATCGACCCCCACAACATGGATCTCGGCGTTGGGGTCAGAATGTGCCGGATGGGTGGGCTCGTGGTGGTGACCGGCGGGAGCCGGGGGATCGGCGCGGAGACGGCGCGCCTCGCGGCTCGGCATGGCTGGGACGTGTGCGTGAACTACCTCCGGGAGGAGAAGGCAGCGTCGCGGGTGGTGGCCGACTGCCGTGCCCAGGGGGTCGGCGCGCTGGCCGTGCCCGCCGACGTGTCGGTGGAGGCCGACATCGTCGGCCTGTTCGCTCGGGCGGAGGCGGAGCTCGGTCCGCCGCGTGGGCTCGTCAACAACGCCGGCGTGGTAGCCTGGCAGGCGCGGCTGGAAGACCTCGAGGCGGCCCGGATCGAGCGGATGCTCGCCGTCAACGTCCTCGGCGCGTTCCTGTGTGCCCGGGAGGCGGTGCGGCGGATGCGGGCCTCCGGCGGCGGTGCGGTGGTCAACGTCTCGTCCCGGGCCGCCGTCCTGGGCGGGGCGGGTGAGTACGTCGACTACGCCGCGGCCAAGGCGGGAGTGGACGCCATGACCGTCGGCCTGGCTCGCGAGGTCGGCGGGTACGGCATCCGGGTGAACGGGGTCAGGCCGGGCCTGATCGAGACCGAGATCCACGCCAGCGCGGGCGAGCCTGGGCGGGTGGAGCGGCTCGGCGCGACGGTGCCGCTGCGGCGAGGCGGGCGCGCCGAGGAGGTCGCCGAGGCGATCGTCTGGCTGCTGTCACCGGAGGCGTCCTACGTCACCGGCGCCGTGCTCGACGTCGCCGGCGGCCGCTGACGACCGGTCGGCTGGCTCAGACTGTCGTGGGGTGTCCATAAGCTCCACTACATGACCGAGGACCGCGACCATGAACTTGTGGCGGGGGAGCGCCGGGCCGATCTTGTTCGCGCTTTCCTTCGCCTTCGCTTCAGCGACGCCGACGGCGGCATGACCTACGTCAGCGCCACAATGTCCGCCGACGTCGCAGCACCGCTTTGGCGCGCCCTCATGCGTGTAGAGGCGGAGTTGCTTCAGCACGACGCGGCACTGGTAACGGCTGATTGCCTCCAGCCGCGAACGCCTGACCAACGGCGGGCGGACGCCTTCGCCGCGTTGGCCGGCCGGGCTCTCGACGATCGACTCAGCCCAGACGGGGGCCTCAGATGATGAGTCAGCTCGGTACGGCGCCCGGCCTGCCGTCTTCGACGGTCCAGGACGTGAGGGTGGTGGCCGGACCGACGCCGCGACGTCCGCGGCCCAGCCGCACCCGGAACTGATCGACGTGCCAACGAATTCGGTGGCGAGTGTCTGTGATTCCGGGTCGCCCGGGTCGGCCTTGAGGTCGTTCACCCAGCTGGAGTGCCAGTCGCCGGTGACCACCACGGGGCTGGCGGGCCGGCGGGTATGGAGGAAGTCGAGGAGCCGGCCGCGGGCGGCGGCGTAGCCGTCCCACTGGTCGTGGTTCACGCTCACGCCCGAGCCGGTGTCGTAGTCGTACGGCGCCATGATCGTCTGCTGCGCGATAGAAAGTACCAACGACCCGGTGCGAGCCCACCCACGTCGACGTGCACGGAGTGCCCGAGGTCGGCCACCTGCCATTCCACCGGTACGGTGCGGTCCGGCATTCCGCCCCGCCCGTCCGGGGCGAGCGGTTCCGGCGCCAGCCGCGTCCATAGGACCACACGGTCCGGAAGCGGATCGCCGGAGGCGACACCGAGCGAGAAGGGGTAACCGGGCAAGCGCAGCCGCGCGCCGGACGCCGCGAGGAATCGGCGACGATCCATCCGGACGTTGCTCATCACGGCGAAGAGATAACCCCGGCCAAGGTAGCCGGGGGGCGACCGCCGGTCGGAAGCCGACTGAACCCTTGGATACATCGGACGGTGCGGTCAGGATCGTGCCGAGGGGTACGCGCGACGGAAAGGTACGCGAAGGGAAGGAGGCTCGGCGTGGGCACCACGTACCGGGGCGAGGAGGTCCGCGAGCGCTACGACCGGGACGGATACCTGATCTTCCGGGACGTCGTCGACGCCGAACTGGTCGGGGAGGCGGCTGACCACGTGCGTTGGCTACAGGAGAAGCACCCGGGCCGGCGGGGCGAGGACCTGTCCCACGAGCTTGTCGCCCGCGACCCGTCCTGGGTCCGCCTGGTGAGCGACGACCGCCTGCTCGAGGTCACGCAGATCTTCCTGGGCGATGACCTTGCGCTGTTCGCCTCGCACTACATCAGCAAGCCGCCGTACGACGGCAAGCCCGTGCTGTGGCACCAGGACGGCGCGTACTGGCCGCTCGAGCCCATGCGCGTGGTGACGCTGTGGCTCGCTGTCGACGACTCCACCCCCGACAACGGCTGCATGCGGGTGGTACCCGGCTCGCACCGCGAGGACCTGTACGAGCTGCGGCGGCGCGACGACGTCGACAGCGTGCTCGGCTCGGAGAGCGCGGTGGAGGTGGACGAGTCGAGGGCCGTGGACCTGGTCCTCGCACCCGGGGACGTCGAGGTCCACCACCCGAACATCCTGCACGCCTCGTACCCGAACACCTCGCCCGGCCGCCGCTGCGGCCTCACGATCCGCTACATCCCGACCTCGACCCGGATCGTGTCGCAGCAGCAGCCGTTCCCCTCCGCGCTGCTGCTGCGCGGTGACCCCGGCGCGAACGTGTACCAGCCGTGGCCGAAATACGCCCCCGGCGAGCACTTCCCCTTCCGCGGCGCCGGGGAGTGGAATAGCCGGATCTGACCACCTAGCCGGAACGGTCCGGCCGAAGACCGGAAAGGGGTGAGCTCGATGGCGGGTGGGCGGACACGGCCCGCGATGGATCGGCGTACCTTCCTCGCGCGTACAGGTGGCCTCGCGGCGGGGTCTCTGCTCGCCGGCGGCTGCAGCCGGCTGAACCCGCAGGCCGACGGCGGCGGCGACAAGACGCTGCGACTGATGGAGCTGTACACGGTCCAGTCGGGTCCCGCCGCCGCGGGCAACCAGGAGTGGCTGCGCCGGATAGTGCAACAGTTCCAGGAGGAAAATGCGGGGTGGAAGGTCCGGCTGGAGGGGTTCCAGTGGGACCAGATCGACCAGCGGGCGATCCTCGACCTGCGCGCCGGGGTGGCGCACGACGTGGTGTTCTCCTCGCCGCAGCTGATGGCGAAGCACGCGGCGGCCGGGACGTTCGCCGATCTGACGCCCTTCCTGGACCGGTGGGACGACAAGGAGATGGCGGACTTCACCTGGAGCCCGGTCTGGAAGTCGGCGTCGTTCGGCGGGCAGCAGCTCGGCGTGCCCGTCGGCGTGCACACCCGTGGCGTCGCCTTCCGCCGGGACATGTTCGAACGGGCGGGACTCGACCCCGACGCCCAGTTCACCTCGCCCGACGAGCTCGTCGACGCCGCGGCGGAGCTCACCGAGGGCGATGTCTGGGGCCTCGGCGTCTACCTGGGGCCGGAGCGGGCGACCATCGAGCTGGCGTACGCGCCCCTGGTATGGCACTTCGGCGGGGACTTCTACGACCCGAAAGCGAAGAAGGCGGTCCTGGTGGGCGACGCGAGCCTGCGGGCCGTGGGGTGGCTGTCCGACCTGGTGCACAAGCACAAGGTCGCCGCGCCCTTCTCCTACGCCCCGCAGGTGACGTACGACGACCTCGGGTTGAACAACTTCCTGAACGGCAAGGCCGCGCAGTCGTTCGGCTTCGGCAGCTACTGGATCGAGCCGCTGGAGGACAAGGGGATGATCAGCCGCTGCTTTCCGCCGGCCGCCGGCTGCGAGCCGGGCGACGCCGGGATGATGGTGGTGCCGACCCGGCCGAAGGCCCAGTTCACCAACGCGTGGCTGCTGTCCATCCACCGGCTCAGCAAGAAGCGGGAGATGGCCTGGAAGCTGATCCAGCTCTGCCTGCGGCCGGAGAACCTGCTGGACTTCCCGGACGCCGGCCTGCCCGCCCGGCTGTCCGCCTGGGAGAGCGCGGACTTCGGCAGCGACTTCTACCGGACGTGGTTCGAGGCGGCCCGAAGCGGTCGCCCGATGCCGCCGACTCCGTACTACCCCGAGCTCGCCGACACCGTCGCCGCGGCCCTGCAGGAGGTGTTGAACAAGGGGGCCGACGCGGAGCAGACGATGGCCCGCTTCGAGCGCGAGTGGAACGACAAGTACGGCGGCCGGTGATCCGATGAGTGGCCCACTCATACGGACCTACCGGATGAATGGCCCATTCATCGGAAGGGGGCGGCGGGCGCTCCCGTACCTGCTGCTGCTCCCCAGCGTTGCGCTGCTGCTGGCGTTCTTCGCGGCGCCCTTCGTCTCCCTCTTCTACTTCGCGCTCCGCCGGCTCGACCTGACCGGCGTTTCCCGCTTCGTCGGCCTGGACAACTTCGGGATTCTTTTCGGCGAGGCCCGCTTCGCGCAGAACCTGCTCGCCACCCTCGAGTACCTGGTGGGCGTGCTCGTGCTGTCCCTGCCCGTCGCGTACGTCGCGGCGATCCTGGTGTCGCGTGCGGTCCGGGGCATGAGCCTCCTCCGCACGGTCCTGCTGATCCCGTGGGTCCTCGCGCCGGTGGTCACCGCCGTGCTCTTCCGCACGCTGGTGGATCCGAGCCGGGGGCCGGTCACCCGGTTGCTGGAGTTGGTGACCGGCGGTTCCGCCTCGCTCATCCAGCAGCCGGCCGGCGCCATGATCGTGGTGATCCTGCACTCGGCGTGGCGCAGCGTGCCGATAGCGATGCTCATCCTCGCCGTCGGCATCTCAGCGATTCCGAGGGAGCTGCACGAGGCCGCGCGCATCGACGGTGGCGGCCGCTGGGCGGAGTTCCGGCACGTCATCCTGCCGCTCACCCGACCGCACCTGATCTCCGCGTCGATAGTGATCAGCGTCTTCACCCTGCACGACGCGGAAGGCGTCTACTCCCTCACCCAGGGCGGTCCGGGCTACGGCACCGAGGTGGCGGCGGTCCGGCTGTTCAAGGAGGCGTTCCGCTACTACGACGTCGGGATCGGCTCGGCGGTCGGCGTCGCGCTCGTCGTACTCGCCGTGGTGGTCCTCGGCATCCAGTTCGGCATGTCCCGCCGGGAGGAGGACCTGTCCCGATGAGAACGAAGGGGATGCTCGCCGGGGGTGCCACGATCACGCTGGTCCTCGGCACGCTGTTCCCGCTCTACTGGGGGGTGCGTACGTCGCTGGTGGCCAACGAGGACCGTTCGCTGTTCCCGACCCGGCCCACCCTGGAGGGGTATTACTACGTCTTCCACAACGGGGACTTCGCCAACGCGATCATCAACAGCTCGATCGTCGCGGTCGGGGCTGTCATCGTGACGGTACCCCTCGCCGTCCTCGCCGGGTTCGCGCTGGCACGCTTCGACTTCGCCGGGCGGCGGTACGGGTCGCTGATCCTGCTGCTGCCGCTGGTGCCGGCCGTCGCCGTCCTCGTACCGCTGATCGTCTACATGCGGTCCCTGGGCATGTACAACACCCTGTACGCGGTCATCCTCGGGGCGAGCGTCTTCACCCTGCCGTTCGCCATCTGGATGATCCGCAGCTTCATGCTCTCGGTCCCGATGGCCGTCGAGGAGGCGGCGCTCCTGGACGGCTGCACCCGGCTGGGCGCGCTGCTGCGTGTCATGCTCCCGCTCATCGCTCCGGGCCTGGTGACGGCGTCGGTCTTCGTATTCATCACCGCCTGGAACAACTACATCTACGCGGTGGCGTTCACCACCTCCGAGCAGCTGCGGGTGGTGCCCGTGGCGATCCTGGGCTTCATCACGTCCTGGGGCACCAACTACTCCGGGATGAACGCGGCGGCCACCCTCGCGATGCTCCCGCCGCTGGCCTTCTTCCTCCTCTTCCAGAAGTGGTTCGTGCAGGGCCTGCTCGCCGGCACCGGCCGGTAGCCGGCGGAGCACAGTGCGTGTGGCCCGTTTAGGCCAGGTGCCGTCGCGTTCTCTTGACACGCCTGTCCCGGGCCGAACACTGTAACGATCACCGGCTCCGAGGCGTTCTCGCGGGTCGCGTAAACGGCAGAAAGGCGTCGCTCATGTCGCTGAAGCCCCGGTGGCTCCGATTCGCTGCGATCCCGTTGGCCCTCGGAATGTTCGGCGCGGCCTGCGGCGGGGGACCGCAAGGCGGCGCGGGCGGGGACGTGCCGAGGTTCGTTTCCATAGCCACGGGCGGCACCGGCGGTGCCTACTACCCGATCGGCGGCGCCATGGGCTCGCTGCTGGGCCGCGAGATCGACGGGCTGCAAAACGCCACCGCCGAGGCCACCGGGGGCTCGGTGGAGAACATCCGCCTCCTCCACGACGGCCAGGCCGAGATGGCGATCGCCCAGGGCGACGCGGTGCACCAGGGCTGCAACGGCGAGGGCGACTTCGAGGAGCCGCAGAACATCGCGACCATCGCCCTGATGTACGTCAACCTGCTGCAGATCACCTATCCCGCGGACCGCGGCATCAACAGGTTCGAGGACCTCGCCGGCAAGCGGGTGTCGGTCGGCGACGCGGGCAGCGCGACCGAGGTGTTCATGCGCCAGATCACCGAGTTCAAGGGCATGAGCTACGACGACTTCGCCGAGGCTCAGCGGCTGCCGTTCGACGACCAGGTCACCGCGATGCGCAACAACCAACTCGACGTGGGCACCTGGGTCGTCGCACCCGGGGTGTCCTCCATCCAGGACCTCGCCTCCAGCGAGCAGATCCAGATCATGGAGTTCAGCGAGGAGGACTTGAAGGCGCTGTCCGAGAAGTACCCCTACTACTTCCCGGCCGAGGTCGAGGGCGGTACGTACCAGGGGCTCGACGAGCCGGTGACCGTTCCGGGGACCTGGAACTCGGTGGTGGTCAGCAAGGATCTCGGCGAGGACTTCGTCTACCAGGTCACGAAGGCGCTGCACGAGAACGTCGACGCGCTGGCCAAGGGCCACCCGGCGGCCGGCGACCTCGCCCCGGAGAACATCGAGAACGCCCTGTGCCCGCTGCACCCCGGCGCGATGCGGTACTTCGAGGAACAGGGCGTCGAGGTCCCGGAGGACATGCGGCCGACGAGCTGAACGTGACGTGAAGGAGACGATCCGTGGCCTCCTGACCCGCTCCGGGCGGTCGACGGTCGCTGGCGTTGCGACCCGCGGCGCGGAGGACGTCCGGCGCATCGGCGAGGAGGACGCCACAAAGGTCGACGAGGCGTTGCGCCTGCCCAGGCACCCGAAGGGCGCCTGGCGGTGGATCATCTACGGGATAGCCGTCGTCTACTCCGGCTACTACCTCTACACCGCCCAGTTCGGGATCCAGTCGCCGCAGGCCCACCGCGGCCTCTACTGGGGCGGCGCGGGGATCCTGATCCTCCTCCTGTACCCGCTCCGCAAGAACCGCGGGTCGGCGAGGGTGCCGTTCTACGACATAGCCCTCGCGCTGCTCACCGCGGCCGCGACCGGGTACTTCGTCTTCGGCTACGGCGGGATGGTGGAGCGGGCCGCCCAGCTCACCGGCCTCGACATCGCGTTCGGCGTCGTCGCCGTCGTCCTGTCGCTCGAGGTAACCCGCCGCACCGCCGGCTGGTGGCTGACGGCCATCGGCCTCGCGGCGATCGGCTACTCGTTCTACGGGCCGTACATGCCGGGCATCATCGCGCACCGCGGGTACGATCTGGAGCGCTTCGTCGCCACCGCGTACGCGTCGTTCAACGGCATCTTCGGGGTCGTCGCGCACATCTTCGCGACGTTCGTTTTCATCTTCATCATCTTCGGTGCGTTCCTGCAGAAGAGCGGCGCCGCGCAGTTCCTCGTCGACCTGCCGTTCGCCATCGCCGGCAAGGCCCGCGGCGGTCCCGCCAAGGTCGCCGTCTTCGTCAGCGCCCTCATGGGCTCAGTCTCCGGCAGCCCGGTCGCGAACGTCATGACGACCGGTACGTTCACGATTCCGCTCATGAAGCGGGTGGGCTACCGTTCGGAGTTCGCCGGTGGTGTCGAGGCGGCGGCGTCCACGGGCGGGCAGCTCCTGCCCCCGGTCATGGGCGCCGGGGCTTTCATCATCGCGGAGTTCACCCGCACCAGCTACCTGGACATCGTCCTGGTATCCATCATCCCGGCGCTGCTGTACTTCCTGTCGGTCTACCTGCTGGTCGACTTCCGCGCGCTGAAAAGCGGCCTGCAGGGGCTACCGGCCACGGACCTGCCGAGCCCGTGGAAGATCTTCAAGGAGGGCTGGTTCTTCCTCCTGCCCCTCGTGGTGATCTTCGTGCTCATCGTGCTCCGCTACAGCCCGGCGTTCGCGGGCTTCTGGGCTGTCGTCACCGCGATCGTCGTCGGCATGATCCCGTACCGGGGCCAGCGGATGCGCCCCCGCGATCTGCTCGACGCGCTCAACGACGGCGCGGTGAGGGCGCTGTCGATCGCCGGCATCGTCGGCACCATCGGCATCGTCGTCGGGATCGTCAACCTCACCGGCCTGGGCCTGCGCTTCTCCGACCTCGTGGTGTCGCTGTCCGGCGGCAACCTGCTCATCGCGATCATCTTCGTGACCATCGCCTCGTGGCTGCTGGGCATGGGACTGACGGTGACCTCGAGCTACATAGTCGTGGCGATCCTGGCCGCCCCCGCGCTCGAGTCGCTCGGCACCTCGTTGATCGCGGCGCATCTCATCATCTTCTGGGTCAGCCAGGACGCCAACCTCACGCCGCCGGTGTGCCTGTCGGCGTTCGCGGGCGCCAGCATCGCCGGCGGCAAGCCCATGGCGACCGGCTGGGAGTCGTGGAAGCTCGGTCGCGGCCTGTACATCGTGCCGTTCCTGATGGCCTTCTCCCCTCTCGTCGACGGCCCGTGGCTCGCGGTCATCCCGGTGGTGTTCACAGCGGTGTTGGGCATCTACGCCCTTACCGCCGGCATGTCGGGATACCTGCTGCGCGACACGCGTCGCTGGGAGGCCGCGCTCCTGCTGGTCGCCGGCGTGCTGCTCATCTACCCCGGTTACCGGCCGGAGGTGGCCGGCGGCGCGCTGCTCGCCGCCCTCCTGCTGCTCCAGTGGACCCGCACCCGTCGCGCCGGGGGCGAGGCCGGCTGAGCGGGTGAGTTGGTGGGTGGGTGAGCGGTTGGGTGAGTGGGCTGGGGAGTGACCAGCGGAGATGTCGGGTGGGAGTCACCCACCGCCGGTGCGCCCAGAAAACGGCTTGCGCGTCACAGCACACGGAGCGGGCCGCGGCCAGCTGGTTTGGGAGCTGCCGCTCCCGGGGTCGGTCGCCTCGGTCAGTCTCGCGGGCAGGTCACGGTGAATCCGGCGTCCGTGGCGGCTGCGGCGAGCCTGTCGTCGTAGGTGACCAGCGCATCCAATTCGTGGCCGAGGACGCGCGCGGTGGCCAGGTGAATGGCATCGAGCGAGCGCAGCACCCGGTCGGGTTCGTTCATGGCCGCGTCGACGATGTCGTCATCGATCCCTATGTAGTCAAAGGCCAAGAGGAGATCTCGTGCGTCGGGTATTGCGACAGGCATGACGCGGGTGACTGCTCTCATGACCTCGACGCGCAGCAGCGCGGAACTCACCCACGATGCGTTCGCGTGGCTGTCGTAGAACGCGGCGAACGCCTTCGAGTGTGTCTCTTCGGCGAGCAGTTTGAGAGCGGCCGAGGTGTCGAGGTAGTAGAGGGTCACCAGGATTCCTCGTCGCGCAGTGCCTTGAGCGCCTCGCTGAGCCGATCGGTGCCGTCGCTCGGCCGCATCCTCGGCCGATATCCCGGCCGTACGGCTAGCCGCGCCCGACCGGACTCGACCAACTGCATCATGATCGGAGTCGGGGTTCGGTCCCCGACGGGCACGATCCGGGCGATCAGGCGGCCGTACTCGGTGACATCGATCGTCTCGCCGTGCCGGACGCGGGCCAGCACCTCGCTGGTGTTGTGGCGAAGTTCCCGAAGGCCCACCGAGTGATCACTCACGGCTGCCATGCAGCAAATGTATCACAAACTTGTGGCTACAATGCTGGTGCTGCGTTGACCGCCGGGGTGGCATTGCGGTGTGCTGGCAGGCGGAGCCAGAACATCAGGAGAGCGATGTGGCCGCGCAGCGATGGGAGATCACTGGGTGATGCGTGCCTTCGGGTTTGATCTGCGGTGGAAGGCGTCGGATCGGCTGATCGCCGTTGAGGACTACCGTCGTGTCGCCCGGCGGCGGCTGCCGCACATGGTCTGGAACTACGTCGACGGCGGCGCCGACGACCTGGTGAGCCTCCGGGACAACCGGGAGGCGTTCGCGCGCTGGTCGCTGCGGACCCGGGCGCTCGCCGGACACGAGCACCGGGAGCTGTCCACCACCGTCGCCGGCGTGCCGGTGGAGCTGCCCGTGCTGCTTGCCCCGACCGGCCTGACCGGGCTGACCTACTGGGCGGGCGACATCGTCGCCACCCGGGCCGCCGAGCGGCACGGCACTCGGTACGTGCTCAGCACGGTGTCCTCGTGGTCCATCGAGGAGGTCGCGGCCGCGTCCCAGGTGGACCACTTCTTCCAGCTCTACCCGCGGTCGGGTGAGGTCGGCGCGTCGCTGATGAAACGGGCCTGGAACGCCGGAATGCGGGTCATGGTCGTCACGGTGGACGTACCGATCCGGGGCAACCGGGAAGGGGAGCGGAGGCACGGGCTGGCGGTGCCGCCGGTGCTCACCCCGCGTCGCCTGTTCAACTTCGCGAGCCACCCGCGGTGGGCGTACGGCGTGCTGCGCCATCAGCGGATCGCGGCGAGGAACCTGCCTCCCGGCGACCCGCTGGACGGCAGCGGGCTGGCGCAGGCGATCGAGTCGGTCGACATCCAGACCCGACAGCTCATGCAGCCCACGCTCGACTGGGACGACCTCGCGTGGATGCGCGAGCAGTGGAAGGGGCCGCTGTACGTCAAGGGGATAGTGGACCCGGAGGACGCGAAGCGGGCGGTCACCCTGGGGCTGGACGGGATAGTGGTGTCCAACCACGGCGGCCGGCAGCTGGATTTCGCCCCGGCGGCGCTGGACGCTCTGCCGGACATCGTCGCCGCGGTGGGCGACAGGGCGGAGATCCTGTTCGACGGGGGAGTACGGCGTGGTACCGACGTCATCAAGGCGCTCGCCCTCGGAGCGCGCGCCGTACTGATCGGTCGGCCCTACCTCTACGGGATGGCAGTCGGGGGTGAGCGGGGGGTCGCGCACGTTCTCGACATCCTGAAAGAGGAGATCGACCGCGATCTCACCCTGATGGGTGCGCAGAGCATCCACGAACTCGACCCGTCGTGGCTGATCCGCCGCTGAGCCCAACCTCGCCGAGATCCATGTTGTGGGGGTCGTTTTGTCCCTTTTGGGCCCCCGCAACATAGATCTCGGCGGAGGCTATTCGCGAATGAGGCGGGGGATCAGGTCCTTGAAGCACTCGCTGTCGTTGAGCCTGGGAAACGGCTCGCCCTCCGGGACCTCGACCCCGAGAAACCCGCACAGCGGCCCCCAGCCCTCGGTCACCTCGTAGACCAGCAGCCGCCTGCTCGGCACGTACCGGCGTACCTCCTCGATGTGGCCGTCGAACTCCGCGATGGCGGCGCGTTCATCCCGGATGCGCTCGCCGAAGTCCCCCATCAACTTCCCCATCAGCCGGCCGAACCGGGCCACCTCCTCGGCGGGGAACGGCGGTTCGTCGTCCGGCCCCATGGCGGACAGGAACGTCTCCCGTACGCTGGCGTACCACCGCTGCGGGTCACGTACGGTCAGGACCACCTTGGCGTCCGGAAAGGCGTCGGCCAGCTCTCGCCAGTAGGTCACACCGGGGAAGTCCACGGTGGCCCGGTAGCCGGCGAATACCTGGGACCAGTCGCCTCCCAAAGCGGAAGGTGTTCGGGATGCCGCATCAGTTCGACGGCGTGGTAGCACGTACCAAAGCCGAGCCTCTCCAGCGCTGTCTTCGGTGACAGCGTGCCGGTCCGCCCGAATCCTGCACCGATGACCTCGAGCACGGAGTTCTCCATCCCTAGCGTTTGTTCTCCAATACAAAACGCATTTTCTGGTCTTTCCGTTGCACGGAGGTGAGGTTAGTCTGCCGGCAACCTCGGAACGCCTGACCCGCACCGGGAGCCGACCCTGTGGAGGTCGCCATGCTGTCCCGAACACTCGACGGAGACCATCGAGGGCGGCTCGCGGCCGTCGCCGCCGCCTGCAGCGGGGGAGGCGGCAGCGCAGGCGGGCCGGCCGGGGACGCCGCGACCGGCCCCAACCCGGTGAATACGGAGGCCGCATCGGTCGGAAAACCCGTCACTGATTACCTGGACTACGTCGGCGGAAAGGCCGGGAGGGCGGACCCGGATAGGTCGCCGATAGCGATCGGGTGGGTGAACTTCGAGGGCGGGGCGCTGGAGATGCCCGAGGCGACGCAGGGGGCCGAGTCGGCGGTCCGGTACGTCAACGCCGAACTCGGCGGCATCGACGGCCACCCGCTCGAGCTACACACCTGCTTTATCAAGCAGGCCGAGGAGGAAGGCCAGAAGTGCGGCCAGCAACTCCTCAACGACAGGGAAGTGTCGGTCATCGCCTACGGCAACGTCTCCATCGGCGCTCAATCGGTGGAGACCGTCGTGAACGGGGAGAAGCCGATAGTCATCGGCGTCTCGGCCTCCCCCTCGGACGCCACCGCGAAGAACACCTACATCCTGGAGGGTGACCAGACGCACGTATTCGGGCCGTGGGGGACCTTCGCCCGCGACGTCCTGCACGCGAAGACGGCGGCCGTGATCTATCCGAGTACGACCGGGTCCACCTCCGCGGCGGCGGCCACCAAGAAGGGGCTCGAACGGGCGGGCGTCACGGTTAAGTCGGTCGGGTACGACCCCAACGCCAGCGACCTGCTCGGGCCGTTGACCGCCGCCGGCGGCCAGACCGCTGACGTCATCGTCCCGATGACCGACGCGATCGGGTGCGTCAACCTGTACAAGGCGATGAGGCAGATCGGCAGCACCAAACCCACCGTCTCCGCCCCGCTCTGCCTTTCACCGCAGGTCTCCCAGGGCCTCGGCGACCTCCCCGTCGGCTGGACCTTCGGCATCGCGCAGACCCTGCCCACCGACACCAAGGCGCCGGACGCCGCGGCGTACCTGTCGACCGCCACCAAGCACGGGCTCCCGAAGGAGAACGCTCAGGTAGTCTTCGCCGCGCTCGGCTGGGCATCCGTTCTTACGGTCGCGAAGCTGATGAATGAGGTAGGTGCCGAGGAGATCAGCCCGGACACGATGACCGAGCGGCTTAAGGCGTTCAAGGGCCCGCTCGTCATGGGGCCGCCGAGTGTCCAATGCGGCAAGTATCCGGACGCGCCAGCCGTCTGCAATGACCAGACCAGGTTCTACAAGTATCTCGGAAAGGGCCGGTTCCAGGCGCTCACCGGCTGGCTTCGGCCGCCGGAGTGAGGGCCGATATCCGTCGGCCGAACGCCGGAATCGACTCGTAGCCGGCCAATGCGTTCGGCCCCTCTAGCCAGGAGTTCGGGCCACCCTGCCAGATAGCGTGGCGAATAGTATGGCATGATCGAGTACGTCATACTGGTGACAGTGACATGGCGACTGGGCGACTAGAGGGGCTACACAATGGCGCAGCGAGTTCAGGTCATCCTGGAAGACGACCTCAACGGCGGATCTGCCGACGAGACGGTCCGATTCGGGATCGACGGTAAGACGTACGAGATTGACCTCAGTTCCGACAACGCCAAGAAGCTGCGGAAGTCGCTGCGACCCTACGTGGAGAACGCACGCAGGGCCGGCGGCACGAAGCAGCGTCGTACCAGGCAGGTGTCGAGCCGGCGACAGAGCGCCGAGATCCGGGCCTGGGCGAAGGCCCAGGGGATCGAGGTCAGTGAGCGTGGCCGGATTCCCGCCGAGGTCATGGAGAAGTACGAGTCGGCGCACTAAGCAGCGTCTCTTGGTTACCATGCCGGGCCGCTGTTTCCGGCGGCCACGGCAATGGTGACCGTACACGGTCGATGACGCCGCGACCCGGTGTCCCTTGTCATTTCTTTGGGGGGCGGCGTCGCCGGTATCCGGGCGCAGTGGTTCGGAAAGGCGCGATTGCCTAGACTCTAACCACTGCGGGTACGGCGGCGGCAGAACGGGGGATCGCGGTGATCGGGGATCGGGGCAACACCGACCGTAATTATGTCTTCGACGACGCCTGGTACGCGGAGCGAGCTCGAATCGGCAGCCTGGAGGCGGCCCTCGATGCCGGCACGATCCGTCATCTGGAGGATTTGGGTGTTGCCGAGGGCTGGCGCTGCCTGGATGTGGGCGCCGGGGCGGGTTCGATCGCCGTGTGGTTGTGCGGCCGCGTCGGCGCGGGCGGTCGCGTGGTCGCCTGCGACGTACAGACGAAGTTTCTCGACGTGCTCGACCATCCGGAGCTCGACGTGCTCCGGCACGACATCGCCGTCGCCGGGCTGCCCGAGGGTTTCGACCTGGTGCACGTGCGCTGGACCCTGCACTGGCCGCCGCAGCGGGCCGCGGCGGTCAAGCATGTGGTGGACGCGCTTCGTCCCGGCGGCTGGCTGCTCGCCGAGGAGCCGGACTTCGTGACCACCTACGAGGCGTGTACGTCGGAGGTACTACGAAGGGTCTGGGTGGCCGCGACGGCGCATGTCGAGACGATCAGCGGCGGCATGGACACCCGGTACGGACGGCGCCTGCCGGGCGACCTGGCCACACACGGGCTCACGGACCTGGAGATGGAGGGGCGGGTCCATCTGTTCCGCGGGGGCGACGATCGATCCGGCGCCCGGTGGATGCGGTTGACCATCGAGAAGGTCGGCCGCGAGATCGTTGAGTCCGGAGCGGTGACGGCCGCCGAGTTCGAGGAGGCAGTGCTGTTGCTGGAGGATCCGACGTTCGCCACCATGTCCCCGGTGACCGTCGCGGTGTGGGGTCGCAAACCGGCGGCTTAGCGCGGGGACGCACCGGGTTTTCCGGGGGTCAGTCGTCGTCGCGGTCGTCGCCACGGTCGTCGCCACCACGGCCGCGGTGCCCGTCGTCGGCCTCCGTACGCGCCGTCGGGGCGCCCGAGTCGTCGCATCTCACCTGGGCGGTGTACTCCTCCTCTTCGGACTCGAACTCGACAGATGCCGTGCGCGTCGGCCCGCGCTCGACGGAGTCCGCGCTGAAGCCCTGGTTCGGCGTCCACGACCGGATCGTCACCCGGCCGTCCGCGCAGCTCGCGACGACCGTCCCGCCGCCCACCGTGAGCACCCGGGTGACGCCGTCGTCCCCCGGGCCGGGCGACCCAGGTGAGGGCTGCGACGCGGACCCGGAAGGAGACGCCGTTGGTCCACCGGTGGGCGTGGCGGTCGCCTGGCTCAGTGCCTGCTCGACCTCGGCCGGGTTTCCGGCTGCTGGCCGATCCCACCCGCATCAAGATCCTGTGGGCGTTGCTGCAGGGCGAGTCCTCGGTCGCCTGCCTGGCCGAGCTGGTCGGCGCCGCGCCCACAGCGGTCAGCCAGCACCTGGCCAAGCTGCGTCTGGCCGGCCTGGCCAAGGGCCGCCGCGAAGGCACGTTCGTCTACTACTCCGCCGCCGACGTGCACGTACGCCGGCTGCTGGACGAAGCCCTCTTCCACGCCGACCACGCGGACCGGGGCCTGCCCGACCACCCCGCCGAGGACCCCCATCCCGATCACACGAGGGTGTCCCACTGACGAACGGCCTGGCCAGGGTGCCCCAAAAGGAGGGCCGTCGTTACGGTCGGCGTTCGCGGGCGCCGAGGGCCGGGCCGTGGTCGAAGGGCGCGCTCGGTTTCGGCAGCCCGGAGCGCACGGTGGGGGTCGTACGCTCCCTCGCCAACAGACCTAGGCTGTCGGCGACGTCGTTGCGGAGCTCGGGGAGGCGGCCGTAGAAGACGTCACCCGGGCATTGGGTCGCGACGTAGTCGCGGTGGCCGACTATCGCCTCGTGCGGGTCGAGGCCGTACAGCTCGCACAGCCAGGCGAGCGTGGTGACCAGGGAGTCCCACAGCTGCTGGGTGGGATCCGCGTCGACGTAGATCCCTTCGTTCTCGATGCCCAGCGTGTGGGAGTTGTGGTTGGCCGTCTGGACGCCGTACACGTTCATGCCCAGGTCCAGGGCCTCGAGCGTCCGGTTGCGGCCCTCCATGATGTAGCCGCCCCGGCTGATGGTGAGCTGCTGTCCGCTGTCGCCCCAGCCGTTGCCCACGTGCAGGTCCTGGATCCACTGGGACAGCGCGAACGCCTGGTCCAGCGAGTAGTCGGTGGTGTTCTCCGACGCGGTGTGGTGGACGACGAGGTGGTCGGGTGGACCGATGATGGTCGCCGTGGTGTCGGGCGGTAGGGCTCCCCACTCCTCCCGGGTGTAGATGCGGGGCATCTGGGCGGCGCGAGCGGACCGGCCCGCGTCCGTCGCTCCCGCGAGGATGATCCCGCCGGCCAAGGTGGCCGCACCCGTGAGCAGTTGACGGCGATCGATCTTGGACATAGCGCACACTCCTCAGCGCGATCGGCCGCTTGTCACACGCGAAGATTATGTGCATGTCGGCTGCCGAATAGGGTAAGGATTTACCGACAATTCGCTGCCTGTTTGTCACGGTTGCGCGCTGTGGCCGGTCAGCGACGGTTCGTACTCGGGTGACGGCCGTGGCCGGAATCTGCCAATCGGGGAGGGCGGCAGTTGACGGGCGACGGAACGGGTGAGGAAGCGGCCCCCGCCGTGCCGCTCACGCGGACGCCGTCTCCGCATGCTCACCCGTACGCCCCGGCCGGCCGAACGGGGCCATTCCGGCCATCATCCCGCCGTCGATCGGGAGCGTAGCCCCGGTGACGAACGACGACGCCTCCGAGCACAGCCAGACCACCGCCGCCGCCACCTCGTCCGGCCGGCCGATGCGCCGGATCGGCAGCGAACGGGCCGCCATCTCCCGCATCCCCTCACCGGCCAGCCGAAGCTGTTCGGTGAGGATCGGCCCGGGGGCGAGCGCGTTGACCCGGACGCCGGCCTCGGCGTAGTCCAGCGCGGCCGTCCTGGTCAACCCGACGAGCCCGAACTTGGCGGACACGTAACCGGCAAGGCCGGCGACGGGGTGCAGGCCGGCGGTGGAGGACATGTTGACGATCGAGCCGCCGCCGTCCGCCAGCATGGCGGGGATCTCGTACTTCATCGCCAGGAAGACGCCGCGGAGGCTGACGGTCAGCGCGCTGTCGTAGTCCTCGATGGCGACCTCGGCCAGCGGTGTCGGCAGATGGCCGCCGCCCGCCGCGTTGTTGACGGCGGCGTCGAGCCGTCCGTACGCGCCCAGCGTCTGCTCGACGAGCCGCCGCACCGAGAACGGGTCGGCGACGTCGGTGGGTACCGCGAGGGCCCGGCCGCCGCCGGCCGTGATCTCCTCCGCCAGCGCGGCCAGGGCCCCCTCGTCCCGAGCCGCGACCACGACGGCGGCGCCGGCGTTCGCCAGCGCCCGGGCGGTGGCGGCGCCGATGCCGCGGCTGGCACCGGTCACTATCGCGACGCGGCCGTGGAGCGGCCGATGTGTCGAGGTCACGCCGCACTCCTTCCCGCGTCACCGGCGGGCGCCCGCAGGGCGACCGCCAGGCCGGCGGCCAGCACCGCCACGATGCCGACGTGGTAGACGACGTCGGGCACCGTTCGCGGGCCGACACCGACGGCGATGGTGAAGATCCCGACGAGCGTCCCGAACAGGGCGAATCCCTGGGCGGCGACGCCGACCTCCCGAACCCACGACCGGAGCGGCCAGCTCAGGGCCAGCCCGACCAGCAGGACGGCGGCGATCACGCTCTCCGCGATGCTCGCCTCCCGGTGCTGGTAGCCGTCGGCGAGCACGCCGAAGTGCACGAGCGCGGCGGCGGCGAACGCGGCGGCCTCGACAAGCAGGAAGACCCGGATGCGCCGCACGGCGGGTTCACCCCCTCCCGGGGATCGGAGGCGCGCCGGGCGTGCCGGCGACGAAGCTGAACTGGATGCCCGCGAGCCGCCAGGTCCCCGGCCCGTTCACCAGCACGAGGCTCGCGCGGGTGCTTGTCGGAATCGGGTTCCCCTGGTGCGTGCCCTTCTGCTGCAGGAGTGCGACGACCACCGCCGCGTCCCCGTAGCGGCGCACCCGGACGTCCTCCAGCTCGAACGCCTCGTACTTCAGTCCCCCCGCGTAGCGCGCCAGCCAATCCTGCTTGGACAGCATGAGGCAGCCCTCCAGGAAGGCGGTGTCCTCGTTCAGTTCGGCCGCCGCCCACTCCGACAGGAACGCGGCGATCCCGTCGTTCTGGTTGTTCATCGTCGGTCTCCCGTTCACGCAGGTCGTGGTGATCGGTCATGCCCGACGCTAGGAAGGGCCGATCTCGCTCGAATCGGTGAAGTCGCCAGTCTGGTACCGGCGGGTTGGCATCTACCCTGGGCTGCGTGCTGCAGGGCCGAGGTAAGGAACGGGAGGCCATCGAGGCGCTGCTCGAGCGGGCCCGCGCCGGGCGCGGTGGGTGCCTGGTGCTGCACGGCGAGCCGGGCATCGGCAAGACGGCGCTGCTGGATTACGCCGCGGAGCAGGCCGCTGAGCAGGGCGCGGGGCGGGGGGCCGGGATGCGCACCGCGGGCGTCGAGCCGGAGTCCGACCTCGGCTACGCGGCCCTGCACCGGCTACTGCTGCCGGTACTGGATCGGATCGACGGACTGCCCGGACCGCAGGCCGAGGCGCTCGGCGTCGTGTTCGGGCGGTCGTCGGGCCCGGCGCCGGACCGTTTCCTGGCCGCGTTGGCGGCGCTGTCGCTGCTGTCCGAGGTCGCCGGCGAGCGGCCGGTGCTCTGCCTTGTCGACGACGCGCACTGGACCGACACCTCGTCGCTGGACACACTCGCCTTCGTGGCCAGGCGGCTGGACGCGGAGCCGATCGCGTTGGCCATGGCCGCGCGGGCCGACGAGGGACGGTCGCTGGACGTCGCGGGTCTGGTCGAGCTGCCGCTCGCCGGTTTGGACCGTAAGGCCGCCCGGGCGCTGCTCGCCGAGCGCGGCGTGGAGCAGCCGTCCGAGCCTGAGCTCGACGACCTGTTGCGCGCGACCGGCGGCAATCCGCTGGCGTTGCGGGAAATGCCCGACTCCGTCCGGCGTGACCTCCGCTCCGGTGAGCCGCTGCCGTTGGCCGCCGGCCTGCAGCGTGCGTTCCTGGAACGGGCCCGGCAGCGTGACCCGGCCGCACAGCGGCTGTTGCTGCTGGTCGCGGCGGACGGCTCGGGACGGCTGGACACGATCCGGCGGGCCGCCGCGGCACTCGGCTCGGACGCCGATCCGCATCCGTACGGCCCCGACGGCGGGCTCGACGACCTGCTCACCGAGGAAGGGGGGCGGCTCGCCTTCCGGCATCCGCTGATCCGTTCGGCGATCTACCACGGAGCAGATCCCGCCGACCGGCGGGCCGCGCATCGGGCGCTGGCCGCGGCGCTGGACACTGGCCCGGACGGGGGGCCCGAACTCGACCGGCGCGCCTGGCACCTGGGTCAGGCCGCCGACGGGCCGGACGAGCAGGCGGCCGAGGAGCTGGAGCGGTCCGCC
>WHSR01000101.1 GCA_009379995.1 Streptosporangiales bacterium | reverse complement strand
GGTCCCGGCGGCGGTCCCGGCGGCGGTCCCGGCGGCGGTCCCGGCGGCGGGGCCGAGCCGGGCGGAGTCCAGGCCCCCGGCGGCCGTCCGGGCTCGGAAGAGTGATGCATCTCGGTCCTGTGCTGTCAGTCCTGTGGCGGCTCGAACGTCTTGGTACGACGCAGCCCGGCCGCGCGTCCCTTTGCCGCGACCACCAACGCCATCTTGCGGGAAGCCTCGTCGATCATCTCGTCGCCGAGCATGACCGCGCCACGCGCCCCGCCCTTCTCGGAGGTGTAATACCCGTAGGCGTCCAGGACCAGCTCCGCGTGGTCGTAATCCTCCTGCGCCGGCGCGTACACCTCGTTGGCCGCGTCGATCTGGCCCGGATGCAGGACCCACTTGCCGTCGAAGCCGAGCAGGGCCGACCGCCTGGCCACCTCGCGAAAGCCGTCGACGTCGCGGATCTGCAGGTAGGGCCCGTCGATGGCCTGCAGGTCGTGGGTGCGCGCCGCCATCAGGATGCGCATCAGCACGTAGTGGTACGGGTCACCCGGGTAGTCCGGGTGCGGCGCGCCCACGGCGAGCGAACGCATGTTGATGCTCGCCATGAAGTCCGCTGGTCCGAACACGATCGTCTCCAGCCGCGGCGAGGACGCGGCGATCTCGTCCACCGCCACCAGGCCGGCCGCGCTCTCGATCTGCGCCTCGATCCCGATGCGGCCTACATCCAGGGCCATGGCCTGCTCGATCTGGGTGAGCAGCAGGTCGAGCCACTGCACGTGCGCGGGCGAGACCACCTTGGGCAGCATCAGGCAGTCGACCCGTTCGCCCGCTCCCTCGACGACCTCGATCACGTCCCGGTACGCCCAGGGGGTGGTGAGGTCGTTGACCCGTACCACCCGGACCTTGCCCGACCAGTCCCCCTCGGTGAGCGCGGCCACCACGTGACCACGCGCGTCCCGCTTGGCCGACGGCGCCACCGAGTCCTCGAGGTCGAGGAACACCTGGTCGGCCGGGAGCGTCTGGGCCTTCTCCAGCATCCGTGGGTTGCTGCCCGGCACGGCGAGGCAGGAACGGCGGGACCGCAGCGTGGCTGGCATCGGCGGCATCCTCCGGTCGGGTTCGCGTCCGATGAATGGACCATTCATACGTACCTAACGGATGAATGGCCCACTCATCCATCCGAACGGCCGGAACGACCGGAACGACCGGAACGGCCGGTCACCACGACGGCGATCCCCGCAAGCAGCAGGAGCACAGCCGGAACGGTGGCCAGCGGCGGGAGCTGGCCGAGCCATACCGCGGCGATGATGGTGGCTCCCGGCACCTCGAGCAGGTACGCGAGGGACACGACGGTGGCGCTGGTCGTCCGCAGCACCCGGTTGAACACCGTGTGGCCGAGCAGCTGCGGCCCCAGGGTGAGCGCGGCCAGCATGAGCCAGGTCCGCGTGTCGTACCCGCCGATCCACTGGCCCGACGCCACGCACGCGACGAGCAGCAGAGCGGCAGCGGTCAGGTAGCAGACGGCCGTGTAGCTGGTGGTGCTCACCCGCCGACGTACCTCGGCGCCGAGCGTCACGTACGCGGCGCCGAACACGCCCCCGGCGACCGAGAGCAGGTCGCCGAGCAGCGCCCGCGCCGACAGAGCGAAGTCGACGCCGCTCAGCGCGCCGGCGCCCAGCACCGCCAGCACGATCCCGGCCCAGGCGCGCGCCGGCACGTCGGCGCCGCGGAGCCGCGCGATGAGCGCCGCCCACACCGGCTGGGTGGACACCAGGGCGACGACCGAGGCGACGGTGGTCAGCGAGAGTGCCGGTATCCAGGTCGCGAAGTGCAGGGCGAGCATCGCGCCGGCACCGAGGGTGAGCAGCAGTCCCCGTCTGCCCATGCGGCGCAGCTCGTGCCGGAAGCGGAGCACCGCGATCGGTCCGAGCAGCGCCGTCGCCATGGCGTTGCGCCAGAACGCGATCGCCAGGGCGGACGCCGCGGTCGCGGCGATGAGCGGCGCGGCGGTCGAGACCGCGGCGACCGCTACGGCCATGAACAGCACGTCGCCCAGCGGCGGCCGGGCGACGGCGCGGTGCGGGAGGACGCCCGGGTCGACACCCGGGTCGACACCCGGCGTGGCACCCGGCGTGGCACCCGGGGTGCCGGGCCCCCGGCTCTGGTGACGCACCGGACCCATTATCCGGGCCGCGAGCGGTGGGGCCGGAACACGGAGTCGGCCTACGCTGTGCTCATGGCCTCAGATCCCCTGCCGGAAGGCGAGGCGGCGCCGCCGACGCGTGATGCCCGCCTCGTCGAGGAGGCCACGAAGAAGGCCGGGCTGGTCTGGTTGCATCTGCCGGGCGTCGGGCAGCCCCGCGCGGCGTGGCACCTTTGGCGGGACGGCGCGGCGTACCTCGTCGCCGACGGCCTGGAGCAGCCCCTGCCCGGCCTGGTCGAGGCCGGCCGGGTCGCGGTGACAGTACCCAGCAAGGACAAGGGCGGGCGGCTCGTCACCTGGATCGCCGCGGTCTCCCGCGTCGAGCCGGGCACCGAGGAATGGGACCGTGTGGTGCCGCTGCTGCACGCACAGCGCCTGAACGCGCCGGACGGGGAGGAGCAGCCGCGGCGG
Source organism: Streptosporangiales bacterium (assembly GCA_009379995.1). Classification (GTDB taxonomy): domain Bacteria; phylum Actinomycetota; class Actinomycetes; order Streptosporangiales; family WHSR01; genus WHSR01. The sequence goes on along the minus strand of WHSR01000101.1, from coordinate 20,582 downwards.
TGGGCGCGCGAGTCGGTGGTGGTGCGGCTGGACCCAACCGGAGAGGTAAGCGAGGTTCCGGAGGCGATGCCGCAGAACTCGGATGCGGCCCCACCGGTGCCCACGACCGCGACGACCGCGCCGCCGCTCCCGTACGTGCTCGGCCGTCGCCGCCGTAGACGGTAGACCGTCGACCCGCCGCGCGTAGCATGAAGTCATGGCTTCCGCACTCACTGTCGAGCAGGTGACCGCCCAGCTGGGGAAGGTCAAGGATCCCGAGATCCACCGGCCGATCACCGAGCTCGACATGGTCAAGGATGTCGACATCGCCTCGAACGGCACTGTGCGCGTCGGCGTGTGGCTGACGGTCGCCGGTTGTCCGATGCGGGACACGATCACTCGCGATGTGACGGGGGCGGTGTCCGAGCTTCCCGGCGTCTCGAAGGTCCTCGTGGACCTCGACGTGATGAGCGACGAGCAGCGCAAGGAGCTGCAGCGCAAACTCCGCGGCGACCGTCAGGAACGGGAGATCCCGTTCGCCCAGCCGGGCTCGCTGACCCGTGTCTACGCTGTGGCAAGCGGCAAGGGCGGGGTGGGCAAGTCGTCGGTCACCGTCAACCTGGCGGCGGCGATGGCGGACTCCGGGCTCAAGGTCGGCGTGGTGGACGCCGACATCTACGGCCACTCGGTGCCGCGCATGCTGGGGGTCACCGGCCGGCCGACCCAGGTCGAGCAGATGATCATGCCGCCGACCGCGAACGGCGTACAGGTCATCTCCATCGGCATGTTCACCGCCGGCAACAGCCCCGTCGTGTGGCGCGGACCCATGCTCCACCGGGCACTCCAGCAGTTCCTCGCCGACGTCTACTGGGGGGACCTGGACGTCCTGCTGATGGACCTGCCGCCGGGCACCGGGGACATCGCGATCTCCGTCGCGCAGCTCGTACCGAGCGCCGAGATCCTCGTGGTCACTACGCCGCAGCTCGCCGCGGCCGAGGTCGCCGAGCGGGCCGGCGCCATCGCGCTACAGACCCATCAGCACATCGTCGGCGTGATCGAGAACATGTCGTACCTCCCCTGCCCACACTGCGGCGAGCGGGTCGACGTGTTCGGCTCGGGAGGCGGCAGCACCGTCGCCGACAAGCTCACCCAGGGCCTCGGGGCGCCCGTCCCGCTGCTCGGGCAGGTTCCCCTCGACGTACGCCTCAGGGAGGGAGGCGACGAAGGGAAGCCGCTCACCCTCACCGACCCGGATGCACCCGCGTCGGGTGAGCTGCGGGCGATCGCCGAACGACTCGGTACCCGCTCCCGCGGACTCGCCGGCCGTCCGCTCGGCCTCACCCCGGTCGCCCGCTGACACCCTTCTCTTCTTGCCAAGATCACGGGCAAGAAGAGGCTACGTCGCCTCGGTGTCGTACGGGGGGCGCTCCCCGTAGTCCAGGCCGCCGTCCCCGGCTGTCGCGGCCGTACGCCGGGTGTCGCGGCGCGGCGCGTCGAAATCGTCGTTGTTGTCCTCGAAGAGGTGCCGGCGGACGAAGCGACGCGGGTTCAGGTCAGCGATGTCGAAGTCCTTCATCTCCGGGCCGAGCCCGGACTGGATGTCGCGTCGGGCGCTCATCGCCATCCCGCGCAGCTGCCGCAACGCACGACCGGCCTCGGCCGCCGCCTTGGGCAGCTTGTCCGGCCCGAAGATGAACAGGGCGAGCACGGCCAGCAGAGCCAGCTCACCCCATCCGACATCACCGAACACGGCTCCTCCACGCCCTCGTCCCGGGTCGACACCCAGCGTCCGCCCGGCCCCTCAAGAGTAAACCGCCGCGGACACTGGGGCACCACGTGGACCGGCCTGGGTCACTCTTTCGCTTCGTCCAGGGTCAGGGTGACGGTACGCTCATCGCCTCCGCGCTGGTAGGTGACCTTCACCTCGTCGCCGGGGGCGTGGCTGCGGATCGCCACTATCAACTCCTCGGCGTTCGACACCTGCTCTCCGTCGAAGGACACGATGACGTCGCCCGGCTGGAGCCCTGCCTCCTCGGCGGGACCGCCGCTGACGATGGGTTGCTGACCGTTGGTCGCGCTGGGGGCGATGCGTGCACCCTGTCCCTGGTACGCGAGGTCGATAACCGCGCCGATGATCGGGTACGGCGCCTCTCCGGTGCGGATGAGCTGCTCGGCCACCCGCTTGGCCTGGTTGATAGGAATCGCGAACCCGATGCCGATGTTGCCGCCCTGGCTACCGCCGATGCCGGGGCCGCTGTCAGCGGTGGCGATCGCCGAGTTCACCCCGATCACCTGGCCACTGCTGTCCACCAGCGGGCCGCCGGAGTTCCCCTGGTTGATGGCGGCGTCGGTCTGGATCGCGTTGATGTACGAGGTGGGCTCGCCCCCTTGGCCGCCCGCACTCACCGGTCGGTCGACGGCGCTCACGATGCCGCTAGTGACCGTGCCGGACAGGCCCAGCGGCGAACCGATCGCGATGACCGAATCGCCCACCACCACGTTGTCCGAGTTTCCAAGGCTCAGCGCGGGCAGTCCGGAGACGCCCTGTGGCTTGAGCACCGCGATGTCGTAGCTGGGGCTTCGGCCCACGATCTCGGCGTTCGCGGTCTTGTCGTTGCTGAACTCCAGCGTGAGCTTCCCGCCCTGGTCGGCGGCCTCCGCCACGTGGTTGTTGGTGATGACGTAGCCGTCCTTGATGGCGAAGCCGGCGCCCTCGCCCTCGATGTTCGGGCCGGACACCTTGATCGAGACCACGCTGGGGAGTACCCGCTGCGCGATGCCGGCGACGGAGTCCGGCGGCCGGCTCGACGCCTGCCGGGGCGCGGCGCCAAGGCTGAAGTCCTCGTCGGTCAGCGACCCCTGCCCGCCGTTGCGGGCACCCAGCCATCCGCCTATCGCGCCACCGGCCAGGCCGGCGACCAGCGCGACCACCAGCGCGACGACGAACACGGTGATGCGACCCGTGCCGCGACGTTCGCGCACCGGCATGCCAAGGGTGTCGGTGCGCTGATCGCGGGGCCAGCCGCCGCCGCCCGGCGGTCCGGGCGCCGGCGGCGGACCACCCGGCCCTCCGGGGTACCCAGTTCCGGCGCCGCCCAGGCCGGTGCCGCCGAGGCCGGCGCCACCGAGCCCGGGACCCTCCTGCCCAGCGCCCGGCGCGAAGTGCTCCTGCCCGGCACCTGAGCCGTAGTGTTCCTGCCCGGCACCTGGCGCGGCGTACGGCTGCTGTTCGGCCCGCTCGGGACGCGGATCCTGCCGGTCGCGCGCCCACGGGTCCTCGCCCGGCCGCGACCAGAGCGCGGCCGTACCCGTCTCGGGCTCGTCCCGCTGCTCCGGCGCGGGACCATATGGCTCACGCGTGTGCGGCGTCGTCTCGTCCGGACGACGGTCGTTCGCGTCGGTCATGTCTTACTCCCTGCCCACGCCATTGGTGCACTTACCTACTCACCATCCTGGCGGGGACTGCATACGGTGCGGATAAAGCCCATCATCCGAACGGGTTCAACCACGAGCCAATCCTGTCCAACCCGCGCATCACCCGATCCCAGAAGCCCCCCTTGTGAGCGTGCGGCAGCGCGGCCACCGCCGCCCGTACGGTATCCGGCGGCGCGTCGGCCACCAGCGTGTACACGTACCGGGGCCCCGCCCACACCACTCGCTGCTGGACGGAGTCACGGACGTACACGACGTTCCCGGCGAACTCGGCCCGGTTCCAGGCCTGGAACTCGTCGGTGTCGAGTCTTCCCCGCTGTACGAACAGGGAGACCACCGACAGCCCGTCGGAGTAGCCCAGGTGCAGCACCGACCCGCCGTGGCCGGCCCGCTTGCGGGCCTCGACGAGGACGAGGCCGTCCGGGAGCCGGTCCGGAATCGTCCACCCCTCGGCCCGCAGCACGCCGATTTCTCGGGGGTTCAACCGATCCTGCCACGGTCCGGGCATGGCGGGGGGCAGGTGACGCTCGAACGGCGGCTGGGTGAGCCGCAGGTCGATGAAGGCGCTGGCCCACACGACACGCTCGCTGGCGTCGAAGACCTGACGGCGCAGCAGAAGCCCGGCGTCCCGGTCCACCCAGAAGCGGGCGGCCACCGACCCGTCGCGGCGGCGGGCCTCCACGACGCCGGCCCGCCGCCCGGCGACCGACCCCTCACCGACCGAGACCACCTCGTAGTTGCGGCCCAGCAGCCGCAGCACGGTGTCGCTCATACCGCGGAGCCCCGTCGTCCGGGTGGCGAGGTTGTCCTCCTCGTACACCTGGGCGCCGGGCTCCGTCGGCGTGCCGGCCACCGTCATGAGCGTCCCCCGCCCGGCCACGTGTTCGACCTCGACGAGGACGGTCCTGGCACCGCTCCGGCCCCAGCGGGAGATGACCTGCACGCCCTGGTACGGGGTCCGATGCGCGGCGTCCGTGGTGTCCGCGAGCAGGGCCAGCGCCTCGTCTTCCGCACCGGCGGACTGCTTGCCCGGCGCCGGACCCCCGGTGGCGTCCGGGTCGGGCGCGAGGCGGTGGACGAGCGAGGTGAACGCGCACGCCCCCGCCGGCCCGGGCACGACGACGACCGTGAGGATGAGTGCGGTGAGGGCGATGCCCGCCCCCTCGAACAGCCGATATCCGGTCCCACGCACCCTCCTTGCGCGCACCGCCGGCACGACACCCGTGGCGCGCTCCTGCGGCGGTACGCCGGGCGGAATCACGGTCCGGTGTCGGTCAGGATGACGGTGCCCGACGGCCCTGCCGGGTGCGGGCGGGCGACCGGGACATCCCCCACGGTCGCGGCATGCTCGACGGCGTAGGTATCCACCGGCGGCGTGATCCGGGGAGCCCGGCGGTCCGTACCGGACTGCCCGCCGGCGGCGAATCCGGCGGTCAGCGCGAGCGCCGCCGCGGACGCGACACCCACGAGCACGTAGCGCAGCCGGTTCGGCCGACCACGCGTCGATCCGGCGGATCCGGCCGCCCGCGCGGTCGGCGGGCGGTTGTCCCGGGGCCGGACTCCGGTACCGGGACGGACCTCTCCTTCCCACCCCCCTGCCCTCTGGGCCCACCCCCCCGCGGCGGCGCCGAACGGCGCACCCTCGAAGGACGCCCGTCCGATCGGGCCGGGCCCCGGCCGGTTCCACCCCCCGGGCATGGGTCCCCGCGTCCCGCGCACCATGCTGGGCGGCAACGGACGCGGCATCGGGCCGCCCGGCTCGGCGAGCCCGAGCAGCCGCCGTACCAGATCCGACGGAGGAGGCGGCTCGCCGAGACGGCCGAGGTGGGCCTTCAGGTTGCGATAGGCCTCGGCCTCGGCACGGCATTCGGCACACACCGTGAGGTGGGCGAGCGCCCGGTCCCGCGCGTCGTGGCCGAGCTCGCCGTCGACGAGTGCGGTCAGCCGGTCACCGAGATGGCTCATGATCCCTCCCGTGGTGACGAGCCGTCCCTGCGTATCCGCGGGGCCCGATGCTCGAGCGCCGCGCGGAGCTGGGCGCGACCACGGTGGATGCGGCTGCGTACGGTGCCGAGCTTCACCCCCAGGGTGGCCGCGATCTCCTCGTACGACAGACCTTCGATGTCGCAGAGCACCACCGCGGCACGGAACTCCGGCGCGAGCGCGTCCAACGCGGCCTGCACGTCGGCGTCGAAGTGGCGGTCGTGGTAGGCATCGTCGGGGGCGGGCTCGCGACCGTGCACGCGCTCCGCGGCGTCGTCGGCGAGCCCGTCGAAGCGGATCCGGGCACGCCGGCGCGCCGTGTCCAGGAAGAGGTTGGTGGTGATGCGGTGCAGCCAGCCCTCGAACGTACCCGGGGTGTAGCTGGAGAGGGAACGGAAGACCCGGACGAACACCTCCTGGGTGAGGTCCTCGGCGTCGTGCGGGTCGCCGGTGAGGCGGTAGGCGAGGCGGTAGACCCGGGTGGAGTGGTCACGGACGATCTCTTCCCAGCTCGGCGGGGTCCACTCTGCTACCGACCCCGCCGCGGCGGGATCGGTAGGTTGGTCGTCCACGAATCCTCCTCCCGGGTACTGGGCCGCTGTCACCTCCATGGTGCCTGGCGTTTCCCTTCGTGCCCAGTCGGCGCTGCTTCGGCGCGCATCGGTTCGGAAGCCTCAATTCGGAGAACGGGAACTCCCTCGCCGAGGTTCCCCGGAAACCGGGGCGCACGGGGGTGATACTGGACACCATGAACCACTGGCGCTTCGCACGCAGCCAGTGCACCCGCCAGAGCCGCACGAGGCGAGGAGGCAGCAATCGCCGACCAGCTGGCCAGTTGGACGTACGCCGAGGAGTATCTCCCCGAGGACGATGCTCTGGTTTCCGCCCGTCGCCGAGGTGAAGAGGTCGGCGCGGCTCCGATCGGCTCAGGTGTCGGAGCCGCGCTGCGCTTCCTCGCCGCCGCGATCGGCGCGCGCTCGGTCGTGGAGGTCGGCACGGGTACGGGGGTATCGGGCATCTGGCTGTTGCGCGGCATGCGCCCCGACGGCATGCTCACCAGCGTCGACGCGGAGCCCGAGCATCAGCGGCTGGCCAAGCAGGCCTACGCCGAGGCGGGGCTGTCGCACAGCCGGGTCCGGCTGATCACCGGTCGTGCGCTCGACGTGCTGCCCCGGCTTACCGACGCCGGGTACGACCTGGTGTTCTGCGACGCGGCGAAGCCGGAGTACACCGACTACCTCACCGAGGCGCTGCGGCTGCTGCGGGTGGGCGGCATCCTGGCGTTCGACAACGCGCTGTGGCACGAGCGGGTCGCCGACCCGACGCAACGCGATCCGGAGACCGTCGCGATCAGGGAACTCGGCAAGCTGATCCGTGAAGACGACCGGCTCGTGCCGATGCTGCTACCCGTTGGCGACGGGCTGCTCGCCGCGGTCAAGCGCAGCTAGCCCCAGCCTCTCGGTCGTGATCTTGCAGAAATTTCAAGACCGGTCTTGAAATTTCTGCAAGATCACGACCGAGGGAAAGCGGCGAGCCAGCGGAGCAGGAGGCGGACCCCAAACCCGGTGCCGCCCTTGGTGATCTCGTGCTCGTCCGACGACGCCCGCGCCGCGCCGGCGATGTCCAGGTGGGCCCACGGCCGCCGGCCGGCGAACTCGGCGAGGAACAGCGCGGCCACCACCGAGCCCGCGCCGTAGTCCTTGCGCGAGATGTTGGCCAGGTCCGCGACCTCGGAGTCCAGGGCATCGCGGTACTCGTGGGCCAGCGGCATCCGCCACAGCCGGTCGCCGCCCTCCGTGCCGGCCCTCGTCAGCTCCTCGGCCAGGCCGTCGTCGTTGGCGTACAGCGGCGCGTGGGTGGTACCGAGAGCCACCCGTGCCGCGCCCGTCAGAGTGGCCAGGTCGACGACCGCATCGGGTTCGAGTACCCGGTCGGCGTAGGCGAGCGCGTCGGCGAGAACCAGCCGGCCCTCGGCGTCGGTGTTGAGGACCTCGACCGTACGGCCCCCGTACTGGGTGATCACATCGCCGGGGCGCTGGGCGGACCCGGAGGGAAGGTTCTCGGCCGCGGCGACCAGGCCCGTCACCCGGGCCCGGATGCCGAGATCGCGCAGCGTGCCCATGACCGCGATGACCGCCGCGCCGCCGGCCATGTCGGTCTTCATCAGCTTCATGTTGTCGCCTGGCTTGAGGGACAGCCCGCCGGAGTCGAAGGTGATCCCCTTGCCGACGAGGACGACGTGCGGGCGGGACGGGTCGTCGGCGGCACCCGGGTAGGACAGCTCCACGAACCGGGGTGGACGAGCCGAACCCATGCCCACGGCCAGGATGCCGCCGAACCCCTCGGCCCGCAGCTCGGCCTCGCCGCGCACGACGGCCGTGATCCCGGCTCCCTCCGCGGCGGCGACCGCCTGCTCCGCCAGCCAGTCCGGGCTCTTCTCCGCCGAGGGCGTGTTGACGAGGTCCCGGGCGAACGCCACGGCACGGGCCGTCGTCTCGGCCCGGGCGAGCGCCGCGGAGCCGGCCGCCGGGTCGTCTACGACGAGGGCGACCGCGCCGGCCGGATTCCGGTTCTTCGGCCGGCTGGCACAGGAGAAGGTGTACGAGGCGAGCAACAGCCCTTCGACGAACGTGCTCAGCCCTTCCCCGTCGAGCCCGGTCGCGATCGTCGTCGCCACGGCCGAGCGTCCACGGGCCCCCCGGGCCAGCGCGGCACCGGCCCGGCGCAGGGAATGCGGCGTTCCGTCGCCCAACCCGACGAAGAGCAGCTGGATGACGCCATCCTCGGTGACCAGCGGCACACCGGTCACCTCGCCGGGGTCACCGTGCATGCCGGCATGCGCGAGCACCTTGGCCGACTCGATCCGTTCCGCGACCTCCGCCGCACCCGCGGCGACGGTCGGTCCGTCCGGCCCCGGGCGTACCGGCACGGCGACGACGTCGGCCGCGATGTCTCTCCCACTCGCCTGCCCTTCGGACCCACCCGCCGCGGCCTCCGCGGCCTCCGCGAAGAGCGGGCCGGCGACGAGGCTAACCTGCGGGTCGATGGGCACTGTCGATTCCTTCCTGCAGAGCATGACGTACGGGACGGGCCGGCGGTCACACAAGGTGCGGCCCTGGCGGGCCCCCGGAAACGGGCACCACCAGGGCCGTCGCCGAAGAAACGCGGATCAGCCGACAATGGCCCTGAGCGCGTCGCCGAGTTCGCTGGCCTCGTCCGCCGACAGCTCGACGACAAGCCGCCCACCGCCCTCCAGCGGGACACGCATGACGATTCCGCGCCCCTCCTTGGTGACCTCGAGCGGACCGTCGCCCGTCCGCGGCTTCATCGCCGCCATGCGTGCATCCCCTTCCTGCCTACGGTCGCGCCGCGGCGGCATGCCGCATTGCCTGATCGTGTTGGTTCATTATCCCGTTTTCCGGCCCGGAATGGTAACGATCACACCGGTCACGGGCAGACTGGTCGGGTGAACGCCCGCTCTGCCCTGTTCGATCTATACGGACCACCTTCGGTCAGGCGAGCGAACCTAAGGAGGCGCCGTGTCCGACACCGATGCCAGCACCGTGCGCTACGAGGTCGCCGATGCGGTGGCGACGATCACCCTCAACCGGCCGGACGCCATGAACGCGCTGACCGCGGAGATGAAGGCAGCGCTCCTGGACGCCCTGGTCCGGGCCCGCGACGACGATGCCGTACGCGCCGTGCTGCTGACCGGCAGCGGGCGAGGCTTCTGCTCCGGGCAGGACCTCCGCGAGCACGTGGGCAACCTGGAGGCCGGCCGCGGCCTGCACGGCACGGTACGGGAGCACTACAACCCGATCATCCGCGCCCTGGTCGAGACGCCCAAGCCGATTGTCGCCGCGGTCAACGGGATCGCCGCCGGCGCGGGTGCGGGCGTCGCGTTCGCGTGCGACCTGCGGATCGCGGCGGAGAGTGCCGCCTTCCTGATGGCCTTCGCCCGGGTGGGCCTCGGGCCGGACTCCGGGACGTCGTGGACGCTGCAGCGGCTCGTCGGACGGGCACAGGCGATGGAGATGCTCATGCTCGCCGAACCCGTCGCAGCCGGGCAGGCCATGGCGCTCGGGCTGGTGCACAGGGTGGTCGGTGACGCCGAGTTGGCGGACTCCGCCCGCGAGCTGGCCGGCCGGCTGGCCCAGGGTCCGACGGTGGCCTACGGCGCGGTGAAGCGGGCGGTGAACTTCGCCTCGGTGCACGACCTGGACGAGGCGCTCGAGCGCGAGGCCGAGCTGCAGGAGGCATGCGCCGAAACCGAGGACCACAAAGAAGCCACCCTGGCCTTCGTCAACAAGCAGAAGCCAACCTTCCGCGGCCGCTGACGGAATTCTTCTTCGCCGAAATCTATGTTGTGGGGGTCGTTTTGTCCGGTTCAGTGCCCCGCAACATAGATCTCGACGGGGAGCGGGCGTAGCAGTCGGCGAGGTGGTCGTTCACCAGGCCGCACGCCTGCATGAGTGCGTACGCGGTCGTCGGGCCGACGAAGCGGAAACCTCGCCGCTTGAGGTCGCGGGCCAGGGCCCGCGACTCCGGTGTCGTCGCGGGCACGTCGGCCAGGGTGCGCGGCGGGGGTGTGTCGCCGGGTGCGTACGACCACAGGAGGGTCGCCAGACCCTCCTGTACCTCGAGTGCCGCCCGCGCGTTGACGATGGCCGCCTCGACCTTGGCGCGGTTTCGGACGATGCCGGGGTCGGCAAGCAGCCGCCGTACGTCTGCGTCCCGGAAACCGGCCACCGAGGCGATGTCGAAGCCCGCGAAGGCGCGTCGGAACGCGTCCCTCTTCCGCAGGATGGTGAGCCAGGAAAGCCCGGACTGGAACGCCTCCAGGCACAGCCGCTCGAACAGTCCAAGGTCGTCGCGTACCGGCCTTCCCCACTCCTCGTCGTGGTAGGCGACGTAATCGGGCGCGGACAGCCCCCACGGGCAGCGGGCGAGGCCGTCGGGTCCGACCACCGCCCCGTCCCCGCTCACGGCGTCCCTCTGTTCACTTCGTCCTCCTCCACCAACCGGGCCAGCCGGCGCAACGACGTCCGGAGGGCCGCCGTCACCAGCGGCCGGACCATCACCCAGCCAAGCCGCCCGACCCTGCCGAACGGCGGCTCCAGCCGCTCGGACCACACCACCCGGGAGCGGGAGTCCTCCACCGGCACCACCTCGAGCACCCCGGTGCCCCGGACCACCCTGCCGGTGTGCTCGACCTCGCAGCGCCGGGGCGGCTCCCATGCCGTGATCGTCATGGTGTCCCGTACGGCTATCGGCCCGAGGCCGGTCCACGCCTCGATGCCGCCGCCGACGGCACGCCCGCCGGCCGCAGTGCCCCGCGCCCGGGTCGCCAGCATCCAGTCGCGGTGCCGCTCCCAGTCGGTGAGCACCTCCCAGGTCGCGGCGGCCGGGGCGGCAACCGGGGCGGCGGCGACTACCTCTACGCGGGTGGGGCCCGCGCTCACCACGTCTCCTCGGAGTTCTCCGCCTCCGTGTGGGCCTCCTGCGCGCGGCGGCGCTCATGTTCGTACATCTCGGCCAGCCGCTGCTCGAGTATGGCGATGCGGGCGTCGCGCTCGGCGAGGGCATATCCCAACCGGTGCAGGAGCTCGTCGACGTCCGCCGCGCGGTAGCCGGAAGGCCGGCGGGGTAGCCGCAGGCCGAACAGGTCGGCGGTGTCCAGGGGTCGATCGGCGGGAAGGTTGAGCGCCAGCTCGGCGGGGCCGAACCAGGTGAGCTCACCACCCCGCCCGGTCGCCACGACCACGACGGCGACGACCACGGCAGCGGCGGCGACGGCCAGCAAGACGAGCACGTACCGATCGTGCCACGATCCCCGCATGAAGGTGCGGCTCGGTCGGCGTGTGTTCGACGAGAACGATCTCGTCGCCATGGCGAGGATGGACGCGGACCCTGATCCCGAGGCCGTCACGCCGGCCGTGGATCAAGCGGTCGCGGCGGGCGCCGAGATCCTCGACCTCGGGCACGGGTCGGCCCTCCGTGCTCGCCATGCCGCTGAGCTCGTCGCCGCCGTACGCTCCCGGCAGCCCGGGCTGGTCATCGGCGTGACCACACGGCATCGCGGCGTCGCGGAGGCTGCCGCCGACGCCGGGGCCGACCTCCTCGACACCGGGTCCGGCCACGCACCGCGGTGGCTGGCCGAGGTGGCCGCGGACGCCCGGATCGGCCTGGTTGCGGCGTCGCCCGAACGGGCCGAACGTGCCGTTCGCCTCGGGGTGCGGGCCGACGGGATCCTGGTCGGCGCCGCACCGGGACCGGACGCGGGCTCGGGCGTAGCCATCGCCCGGCTGCCGGAGTTGGTAGCGACCGGCTGGCCGGTACTCGTCGAACTGCCCGGCGACGGACGCGACCACCCAGCAGGCACCGTCGATGCGGTCACGACGGCGGCGCTGTGCGCGTGGCTCGGTGCGCGGGTGTTCGCCACCCGCCGGGTCCCGCAGACCCGACAGGCCCTCGACATGGTGGCGTCGATCCGGGGGACCCGCGAGCCCGCGCTGTCCCGGCGCGGCCTCGTCTGAGCCGCCTGGCAGCCGGGTCGCCGCTGGAGGCGGGCCTCAGTCGTAGTAGCGGCGGGCGCTGGAGCCGATTCGGGTGATGTCGGTGCCGTAGATGTGCAGGCTGATGGCGGTCCTGGCCCGGGTGTTGCGGATGCGGTGGATGTCACCGGGTGGGGCGAAGCCGCTGACGTCGCCCGGGTGGTTGTCATTTGCGCCGATCGGGTTGAGCTGATCGTCGTAGAGGTCTTCGTGCTCGACGCCCTGCAGGACGCCGACGACGCACCAGGTGATGTGGTCGTGAATGCGGGTGGCTTGGCCGGGTCGCCAGACCAGGCCGAGGATGGAGAAGACCCCGTCGGGCTCGACGTGCAGGATGTGGCCGGCGGGCCGGTCCGGGTCGCCGCGGCGTTGGTCGGCGGTCAGGATGTCGGGGCCGGGTAGGTGCTCGCGGAGATGGTCGGCGACGAGCTGCGCGGTCCGGGCCCAGTCGGCACGCGCACGGATGGCTCCGCGCACCGCGGTGATGAGATCGGCGAAGGCGATCACAGAGGTCGGTGTCGCTGTGGCGGGTGTGACGGGGGTGGTTGTCACGGTCGCCTCCCGGGGTTGGTGGGGCGGAAGCGAAGGTCGGTGAGCTGTCCGGACTCGGCGCAGCCGATACGTTCCAGGCGGACGCGCTCGGTGTCCGGGACGTCGAAGAGCCGGACGCCGTCGCCGAGCAGGACCGGGACGAGGTGGATGAGGATCTCGTCGACCAGCCCCTGTTGCAGGCATTGGCGGGCGGTGACGGTGGGGTCGTCGGCGGGCCGGTGGGTGAGTACGAAGATCGGCCCAGACCAGGCGCCGCCGTACGGTTCGTGGCGCGGCTTCCGCGTGCCGTCGTAGGTGCGCCGGCCGGCCAGGATGGCGCCGGTGGTGCGGATCACCTCATCGCCGGCCGACGAGTGGTCGGTGAGCTCGAAGACCCAGTCCAGAGCACCGTGTCCGCCATGGCTTCCCTCCTTCACGGTCGGGTGTTGTCTGCGCAGCGTGCTACCGCCCGGACTCATTCGTCTAATGCCAGTTATCGCGTCTATACATAGGTATCATTAATGAATACTCGACATCGTGCGGCTCCGGGTCATCGCGGCGATTGCCGCGCACGGATCCATCACCAAGGCCGCGACGCAGCTGCACTATTCACAGCCGTCGGTCAGCCACCATCTCGCGCGCCTCGAGGCCGAGACCGGCGCCCGGCTCGTCCAGCGGGTCGGCCGCGGCATACGACTCACCCCGGAGGGCGAGCAATTGGCCCGGCGTGCCGCGGAGATCGTCGGACGGGTCGACGCGGCCGCCGCCGAGCTGTCCGCGATGGTGGGGCTGCGGACCGGACGGGTCCGACTCGCGGGGTTTCAATCGGTGCTCAGCGCCCTGGTGCCGCATGCCGCGGCCACCTTGCGCCGCGCCCACCCCAACATCGAGCTGCGCCTCGTCGACGCGCACCCGGAGGTCGCGCTGAACATGCTGCGGGACGGACAGGTCGACGCCGCCGTCCTCTTCCGCTACGACGACGCGATACCCGAAGGCGTCCGCGCCACCTACCTCTTCGACGATCCGATGTACCTGATCAGCCTCGACTACGGCAAGACGCTGCGCGACCATCGCGACTCGGCCTGGATCGCCGGCTGCGAACGCTGCCGCCGCGAGTTCGTCGATGCCTGCGAGAAGGCCGGGTTCACCCCCCACATCGCATACACCAGCGACGACGTGATCGTCGAGCAAGCCCTCGTCGCGGCCGGAATGGGCGTGACCACCATGCCCGGACTGGCCCTACGCTCCCACCGGGCACCCGGGATCGAGGCCACCGAGCTCCCCGACTTCCGACGACGCGTCTACCTCGCCACCTACGGGGACCCGCCCGATCCCCCGGCCACGACCGCGTTCGTCGACGCACTCCGCCACGCGGTCGAACACACCATAACCAGCAAGCCCTCGACGCCAACCTCACCGGACACGGAACGTTGACACTGACCGGCGAGAGGTAGCTTTCCGTTTCACCCGCGCCGCTGGTGGCGACTCACACGGTGACGACGACCTTGCCGCGTACCTGGTTCTCCATGCGCTTCGCCGGCTGGCGACCGCGCCTAGGTACCCGCCCGCCCGCTCCGCCGCTGCGCCTCGGCGTCCTGGATGATCGCGACGACCTCGTCCAAGTCGTCGGTGAGCCGGAAGTAGTCCAGGTCGGAAGCCGAGATCTTGTTCTGCTTCGATGCCTGGTCCCTCAGCCAGTCCACCAGACCCTGCCAGTACGACGTGCCGACCAGGACTATGGGAAACGAGGTGACCTTGCCCGTCTGCACGAGCGTGAGCGCCTCGAACAGCTCGTCGAGCGTGCCGAAACCGCCCGGAAGCACGACGAACGCCTGGGCGTACTTGACGAACATCGTCTTGCGGACGAAGAAGTAGCGGAACTGCACCCCGACGTCCACCCAGTCATTGAGCTCCATTTCGAACGGCAGCTCGATGCCGAGCCCGACGGAGACCCCACCCGCCTCGCTCGCGCCCTTGTTGACAGCCTCCATGACACCGGGCCCGCCGCCGGTGATCACCGCGAACCCGGCCTTGGCCAGCGTCCGGCCGATACTTTCACCCAGCTCGTACTCGGCGTCGTCGCGACGGGTGCGAGACGAGCCGAAAACGCTCACGGCGGGGCCCAGCTCGGCGAGCAGCCCGAAGCCCTCGACGAACTCCGCCTGGATCCGCAGTACCCGCCAGGGATCGGTGTGTACCCAGTCGCCCGGACCGCGGCTGTCCAGCAGCCGCTGATCGGTGGTGCTTCTCGAGATCTGCCCGCGGCGCAGCAGGACCGGGCCGCGGTGCCGCGTCACCGTCCGTTCTGGCTCTTCTGGCTGTCGCTCAACAGAGGCCATGGCCTCACCGTAATGGTGGCCGGCGCCTCCGGTGTTTGCCGCGCCGGCCGCACGCCTGCCGCAGTGTCAGGCGCGCGGCGAGGAGAGCCAGGCCCGGATGCGTTCCTCACACTCGCGGACCTGGGCGAGCTCGACGTACTCGTCCCTGGTGTGGGACAGCGAGGGCTCGCCGGGGCCGTAGTTCACCGCCGGCACGCCGAGTTGGGCGAAGCGAGCCACGTCGGTCCAGCCGAACTTGGCCCGCGGCTCCCCGCCGATCGCCTGGACGAACGCCGCGGCGGCGGGGTGGCCGAGTCCCGGCGGGGCGCCAGGCGCCGAATCGACGACCCGCACATCGAAGCCGGCGAACACCTCGCGCGCGTGGGCCTCGGCCTGCTCCTGCGAACGGTCGGGCGCGAACCGGTAGTTCACCGTCACCACACACTCGTCGGGTATGACGTTGCCCGCCACCCCGCCCTGGACGAACACCGCGTTGAGCCCCTCGTGGTACTGGAGCCCGTCGATCGTCGGCTGCCGCGGCCGGTAGGACCGCAGGGCATCCAGAATCGCCCCCGCCTCGTGTACGGCGTTGCGGCCCATCCAGGGCCGGGCGCTGTGTGCCCGCTCCCCCCGGGCGATCACCTCGACCCGCAGCGAGCCCTGGCAGCCGCCCTCGACGATCCCGCCGGTCGGCTCGAGGAGGATGGCGAAGTCCCCGGCCAGCCAGGCGGGATGGGCACGGGAGAGCCGACCCAGGCCGTTGCGCTCGGCCTCGATCTCCTCGCACTCGTAGAACACGTACGTAACCTCGCGCCTCGGCTCCGGCACGGTGGCGGCCAGCCGCAGCTGCACGGCGATGCCGCTCTTCATGTCGCTCGTGCCACAGCCGTACAGCCTGCCGTCCACCTGGCGGGACGGGAGGTTGTCGGCCACCGGGACGGTGTCCAGGTGTCCGGCGAGTACCACCCGCTCCGGGCGGCCGAGGCCCGTGTGGGCGACGACCGAGTCGCCGTCCCGCTCAACGGTGAGGTGCGGCAGCGCCCGGAGCGCCTCCTCTACCGCGTCGGCGAGCGCCTTCTCGTTGCCGCTGGCCGACTCGATGTCGACGATCTGCCGGGTGAGCGCTCCAGCGTCCGCGGTGAGGTCGAGCCCCGGCCCGCTCACGCCCCTACCCCGTGCCCCCGCAGGATCTCGTTGAGCTGTGCCTTGTCGTGCCGCTCGCCCTCGGCAAGGCGCTTGATGACTAGAACGCAGGGCAGTCCGAAGGTGCCGCCGGCGAACTCCCGCTGCCGCACCCCGCTGACCGCCACCGACCAGGCGGGAACCTCGCCGCGACCGATCTCCTCGCCGGTCTCCGCGTCGATGACCGGGATCGACGGGTTGAGGACCACACCGGCGCCGACAACGGCTCCGCGGCCCACCCGGGCACCGTCGGTCACCATCGCCCGGCTGCCGATCAGCGCCTCGTCCTCGACCACCACCGGGCGGGCGTTCGGCGGCTCCAGCACTCCGCCGATGCCGACCCCGCCGGACAGGTGCACGTTCGCCCCGATCTGCGCGCACGAACCGACAGTCGCCCAGGTGTCGACCATCGTGCCGGACTCGACGCGGGCACCGATGTTCGTGAACGACGGCATGAGCACCACCCCTGGGGCGAGGTAGCTGCCCCAGCGCGCGATCGCGCCGGGCACCACCCGGACGCCCGCGAAGTTGGTCTTGAGTGGGATCCGGTCGTGGTAGTGGAAGTCGCCCACCTGCGACCGGGCCATCGCTAGCACCCGGAAACTGAGCAGGATCGCGCGCTTGGCCCGCTCGTCGACGGCCACCTCGCCGGTGTGCGGGTCGACGGACGCCACCCGGGCGTCGCCCGAGTCGAGCAGGTCGACCGCCTCAACAATGATCTTGCGTGGCTCGGTATCGTCGGGGGTCAGCTCCGCGCGCCGGTCCCACAGCTCGTCGATGACCGCTGGGACGGGGGTGGTGAACGTCTGGCTCATGGGCGTGAGCCTAGTGGTCCCCGAGGTGTCGGGTGTGCTCGGCCGGTACCCCTGTGGATGCGACACACCCCTGGGCGCGGCTGCGGGTAGCGTGTCGGACGTGCGACGACCCGGACTTTTGGCCTTGGGTGCGGCTTTCGCCGTGCTCTGTCTCGTACTGGCCTTTGTCGGCTACCGAGTGTACGTCCGGGTGCATCCGTACCTGCTCGGCTCCGGCTGTGCGGTCCGCACCGAACAGGGAAGTCTGGCCCTGGACATCGAGCAAGCGGCGAACGCCGCCACCGTCGCAGCGGTCGGGGTGGGCGAGAGGGTGCCGAGGCGGGCGGTGACCATCGCGCTGGCCACCGCGTTCCAGGAATCCCACCTGCGCAACCTGACCTACGGCGACCGTGACTCGGTCGGGCTGTTCCAGCAGCGGCCGTCGCAAGGGTGGGGGACGACCAAGAACCTCCTCGACCCGGTCTATTCCAGCCGCCGCTTCTACCGCGCCCTGCTCGAGGTGGACGGATATCGCGAGCTGCCGGTGCACGAGGCGGCACAGCGTGTTCAGCGCAGCGCCGACGGCTCCGCGTACGCCAAGCACGAGACCCGGGCGATGCTGCTGACGAAGGCGCTCACCGGCCGGATCCCGGCCGCCGTCCACTGCTGGTACCCGGAGCAACGGCCCGACCGGACGGTGGATGCGTTCGGCGAGCTGTCGCGTTCGTTCGGAGTGGTCGCGGCGAGCGCGGGCGGCGTCGGCGCGATGCCGGACGGCGACGAAGCCAAACAGGTCTCCGTACCGAACGAGCGACGTGGCTGGACGGTGGCCGCCTGGATGGTGACACACGCCTACGAGTACGGGATTCCGAGGGTGCTCTTCGGCGGGTACGCCTGGACGGCCGACGCCGGGCACGACGGCTGGCGGGAAACCCCCGCGCATACCCCCGCGCGGTCCGTCCGCGTCAGCTAGACACCCCAGCCTCTTGGCCGTGATCTTGCAGAAATTTCAAGATATGTCTTGAAATTTCTGCAAGATCACGGCCAAGAGGGGGACCCGAGACGGTCGACGGCGGCACCCACCCGCTCGTCGGTCGCGGTGAGCGCGGTCCGTAGGTGGTGCTGGCCTTCGGCCCCGTAGAACTCGCCGGGCGCGACGAGGATGCCGAGATCGGCGAGGCGGCCCAGCTGCTCCCAGCAGTCGCCGTACCCGGGGTGGGTCACCCACAGGTAGAGCCCCGCCTCCGAATGGCTCACCCGCCAGCCGGCCCGCTCCAGGGCGGGCCGCAGCTGCGCCCTGCGGGCCGCGTACCGGGCGCGTTGCCACTCGACGTGCTCGTCGTCGCCCAGCGCCGCGACCATCGCCGTCTGCACCGGCCACGGCACCATCAGCCCGGCGTGCCGGCGCACCTCGAGAAGCTCCCGCACCAGGGCGGGATCACCGGCGACGGTGCCCGCCCGGTAGCCGGCCAGGTTGGAGCGCTTGGACAGGGAGTGGACGACGAGGATCCCCTCGGCCGACCCGTCACAGACATCCGGATGCAGCATCGAGATCGGCTCGGCCTCCCAGCCCAGCTCGATGTAGCACTCGTCGGAGGCGACGATCACCCCCCGCTCCCGTGCCCAGGACACGATCTTGCGGAGATGCTCCGTGGGGAGCACCCGCCCGGTGGGGTTACCGGGCGAGTTCACCCAGAGCAGCCGGACCTCCCCAGGCCCCAGGCTCACCAGCGAGTCGGTCGCCGCCGGGGTGGCCCCGGCGAGCCTCGCCCCTACCTCGTAGGTGGGATAGGCCAGCGCCGGGAACGTCACGACGTCGCCAGGGCCCAGGCCGAGCAGGGTCGGCAGCCAGGCGACCAGCTCCTTGGACCCGATGGTGGGCAGTACGGCGGCAGGGTCCACCTCGGCGTGCAGCCGGCGGCGTGCCCAAGCGGCGTACGCCTCCCGCAGCTCCGGAGTGCCGTACGTGGCCGGATAGCCGGGCCGGTCGGCGCCGGCCGCGAGCGCGGCACGCACCGTCTCCGGCACCGGGTCGACCGGCGTACCCATCGATAGGTCGACGATCCCGCCGGGATGGGCGGACGCCGTCCGGCGGTACGGGGCCAAACGGTCCCACGGAAAGTCCGCGAGCCGCTCAGAGACCCGCCCGGTGACCCCGCCGGCTCGGCTGTGGATGGCTGCGACGCCGGAGGGCCCGGCGGCGCTCAGCCCTCCTCCCCCTGCGGGGGCAGAGCCGCGACGATGGGGTGATCTTTGTCGATCTTGCCGGTCTTGGAGGCGCCGCCCGGCGAGCCGAGATCGTCGAAGAACTCCACGTTCGCGTTGTAGTAGTCCTTCCACTGCTCGGGGACGTCGTCCTCGTAGTAGATGGCCTCAACAGGGCATACGGGCTCGCACGCCCCGCAGTCCACGCATTCGTCCGGATGGATGTACAGCATCCGGTTGCCCTCGTAGATGCAGTCCACAGGGCACTCGTCGATGCACGCCCTGTCGAGCACGTCCACGCAGGGCTGCGCGATGATGTAGGTCACCTCGACTTCCTCCTCGTCCGGCGCCCTGGGGGATCTCCCTTGTCCCGCCCCGACGCTGTCTATCCGGCGACGGTCGGCCCTCGCCCGGCCACGGGTGGCCGTGGTTGTTCTTCTCTAGTATTGCGGTGCCCGCGGCTGCTGTGGACACCGGTCTTCTGGATCTTTCGATATCTAGGGTAGGTGCCGTCGATGGATCCTCTGTTCCGCGCCCGCTTCGAGATCTCCGTCACACCCGGGGACGTGGGACGCCGGGTGTCGCTGCGCCGCCGGCTGCCGGACGGGCGGTTCACCGACGCGGTAGGCGTGCTCGAATCGTGGGAGCACGGGCGGCTGACGGTACGGCGCCGCGACGGCTCGCTCGTCGAGCTGGCCGAGGAAACGCTGGTGGCGGGCAAGGTAGTCCCGAACCCGCCACCACCGCGACGGCGGAGTCGTTCGCCTTAGTGTCCACATTCTGAGACCAGCGTCTCGTGATATGGTCGCGCCATGCGATGGGATGCCGGGTTGTACGAGCGGTCCTTCGGCTACGTCGCCGCCTACGGTGAGGCGCTCATCGATCTCCTGGACCCCCGGCCCGACGAACGGATCATCGACCTCGGCTGCGGCACCGGCACGCTGACCAGCGAGGTCGCCGCGCGTGGGGCACGCGTGCTCGGCCTGGACTCCTCGACTGCCATGATCGACCAGGCCCGCGGGCAGCATCCCGAGCTCGACTTCGAGGTCGCCGACGCACATGTGTTCACTTTCCGCGAACAAGCCGATGCGGTCTTCTCCAACGCGGCCCTGCACTGGATGACCGATCCGGACGCGGTCATCGCCAGGGTGTGGGCGGCGCTGCGGCCGGGCGGGCGGTTCGTCGCCGAGATGGGGGCATCGGGCAACTGCGCGACGATCATCGAGGCCGTACACGCCGCGGCAGCCGAGCTCGGGATCGCGGGTGAGGTGCGGTCCCCGTGGTACTTCCCCACCCCGGCGGAGCAGGCGGCACGGCTGGAGAAGGGCGGGTTCGAGGTGCGCTGGCTGCATTGCTTCGACCGGCCGACACCGCTGGACCAGTGCCCGGACGGTATCGCCGACTGGCTGCGGATGTTCGGCGCGGAGATGCTGCGGCCGGTGCCCGCCGACCTCATCGACCGGCTCCTCGACAGGGTGAACGAACTGACCGCACCCGCGCTGTACCGCGATGGGATCTGGACGGCCGACTACAGGCGCCTTCGCTTCATCGCCGCCCGCCTCTGAAGGGCAGGACCGTCAGTCGCCGTGCTCCCGCGGCTCCCG
>WHSR01000163.1 GCA_009379995.1 Streptosporangiales bacterium | reverse complement strand
CCCTGCAAGCCCAACACGACGACGCCGCCACCAAGGGTCAAGACCACCGCGCCCAACTGTTCGACCAGCTCCTGACCAGCCTCACGAAAGACAAAGCATCATGAGCAACAACGAACCGGATCACCGGCATAATGCAGAGATTGGTGTCATAGGCGGCTCCGGGTTCTACGCGTTCCTGGACGAGGTCCAGGAGATCCCGGTCGAGACGCCGTACGGTCCGCCGAGCGATCCTCTCGTCGTCGGCAAGGTGGGGGCCCGCTCGGTGGCGTTCGTCCCGCGCCACGGCCGCGACCATCGTTATCCGCCGCACCGCATCCCCTACCTCGCCAACCTGTGGGCGCTGCGTTCCCTCGGCGTGCGCCAGGTGCTGGCGCCTTCGGCGGTCGGTGGGTTGCGGCCGCAGTACGGCCCGGGCACCCTGGTCATCCCCGACCAGCTCGTCGACCGCACGTACGGACGCGGCCAGACGTACTACGACCGCGGCGCGGTGCACCTTCCCTTCGCCGACCCGTACTGTCCCCGTGGGCGCAGGACCGCCGTCGAGGCCGCCCGCCGCAGCGACTGGGAGCCGGTGGACGGCGGCACGCTGGTGGTGATCGAAGGCCCCCGCTTCTCCACCCGGGCCGAGTCGCAGTGGTACGCGGCCCAGGGCTGGTCGGTGGTGGGCATGACGGGGCATCCCGAGGCGGTCCTCGCCCGGGAGCTCGCCCTCTGCTACACCACGCTGACGCTCGTCACCGACCTGGACGCGGGCCTGGAGGAGGGCGAGGGCGTCACCCAGGAAGAGGTGTTCCGCTTCTTCGCCGCCAACGTCGAGCGGCTGCGGAATCTCCTCTTCGATGTCGTGGTCGCGCTGCCGGTCGAGCGGACCTGCCCGTGCCCACGTGTCCTCGACGGCATCGAGCTCCCGCTGGAGCTGCCGTGACATCCCGCCTCCGGCCCGAGCTCCGGCGCGAACTCGGGCGGGCGTTAGCCGCGCGGCGGCGACTACTCGCGGCCGGGCTCGCGGCCGCGGCGGTCGCCTTCGCGCTGACCGCCCTGCGGCCCGCTCCGCCGCCCACCGTGCAGGTCCTCGCCGCCGCCCGCGACCTGGCCCCCGGAATCCGCCTCGATCACACCCACCTGACGACCGTGGCGCTGCCGTCGGCCGCCGTTCCCGCGGGTGCGCTGCGGGAAGGGCGTAACGTCGAGGGCCGCCTGCTCGCCACCGCGATGCGGGCCCGCGAGCCGCTCACCGACCTGCGGCTCGTGGGCCCGGCGCTGCTCGCCGGGTACGGGCCGGACGTGGTGGCAGCCCCGGTGCGGGTCGCGGACGCGGGGGTCGCGCGGCTGCTGCGCCCGGGAGATCGGGTCGACGTGCTCGCCGCCGACACGAGCGGCGGGGGCGACGTCGGCGCGGCCGAGGAGAGCGCAAAGGACGAGGACGCCGGCGGCGAGGGCGGCGGCGAGGGCGGCGGCGAGGGCGGCGGCGCATCCGCCCGGGTGGTCGCGCCCGCGGCCGCCGTGATCGCCTTGCCCGTGAGCACCGAGACGGACTTCTCCGGTGAGGGCGCGCTCGTGCTGCTGGCGACGACCCCGGCGCAGGCGGCCGGGCTCGCCCAGGCGGGTGCGACGTCCCGCCTCTCCGTTGTCCTGCGTCCGGAGTGAATACGGCACACCGGTCGCCGTCGCTCCACTACACTGCGTCACGCTTCGACAGCGGTATGCCGACGCTCATACCAAAGGGATTCCTCACCCGAGGGGGGTAGATCATGAGCGGATTCAGAAAGTTTCTGCTGCGTGGAAATGTCGTTGATCTCGCCGTCGCGGTGGTCATCGGCGCCGCTTTCGGCACCGTGGTGACCGCCCTGGTCGAGGATTTCATCACGCCGCTCATCTCGCTTTTCGGAGGCCTGCCCGACTTCTCCAGTCTGCAGACGACCGTGGGCCAGGCAGTTTTCCGGTACGGCCACTTCGTCAACGCGCTGCTCTCATTTCTGCTTGTCAGCGCCGTGATCTATTTCTTGCTCGTGGTGCCGATCGAGCGGCTGCGTACCCGCTTTACCCCCGAAACCGACCCGGAGGCACCTACCCGCGAGTGCCCGGAGTGCCTCAGCACCATTCCGGAGGCCGCGAGGCGCTGCGCCCACTGCGCGAGCGAGCTGAGCCCCAGCGCCTCCTGACCCGTTTTTGTTGGCCGTGGGACGTCAGTCGAGGTCGCCCTGCTCGATGCGGACCAGCCGACGCTCGCGCACCAGCTCGTCCAGGTCCAGCTGGATTTCCTCCGGGTCCTTGGACAGAGCGGCGAACACCCCGGTCACGTCGCGCATGCTGACGACCCCGACGATCCTGTCGCCCTCCACTACGGGCAGGTGACGGATCCAGCGGTGCGCCATCTCCCGGGCGGCGTCGCGCAGCGGTGAGTCCGGCCAGGCGGTCACCAGGTCGGTCGTCATCACGTCCCGGATCCTCGTGGTGTCGAGGTCGATGCCGCGCGCCACGGCGCGCAACAGGTCGCGTTCGGTGATGATGCCGACCAGCCGCCCGTTGTCCATCACCAGCAACGAACCCGTCTGCTGCGCCCACATGCGTTCCGCTGCGGCACGCAGCGTGTCCGACGGGGTGTCGGTGATGCTGGCCTCGGTCATGATGTCGGAGACGTGCACGGTGATCTGCTCCTTCGCAGTCGGCCCTTCGTCAGAGTACCCATGAGGTAGCCGGTCCAGTCGGGCACCCCCGTACTCCTCCGAAGCCGGTAGTTGGGCCGCCCAAGGGCCGCTCAGCGCTTCTTCGGGTCGTACTCCCAGTGCCACGGCTCGAACTGGCTACTCTGCGCCCACGACGGGTGATACCAGCCGAAACGTCCGGCGTTGGCGGCCATCCAGTTGTACGCGGCCGACCCGGAATCCTGGACGCCGCCACAGAAGTCGACGGCCATGCCCAGCCCGTGCAGGCTTCGGCCCGGAACCGCCGCCAGGCCGGGCCGCTGGGCGTAGATGCTCTGCTGTTCCGCGAGGCTGCGGTAGGAGTCGGTCACGCATAGGTTGCTGCCGAACCGCGCGGCGTAGGCCGCGTTCAACTGGTAGAAGGCGAGGGCCGCGTCCGCCCGCAGCAGCTCCCCCGACTGGGGCAGCGGGCAGAGGGCCCACTGGGGAACGAGGCCGTTGGGGTACTGGGCGGCCCGTCCGGCGCGCTCGGGATCGCATCCCAAGGAGGCCCGGTCGTCACGCGACGCCCGCATTCCCAGCTTCTGGAGCGCCTTGGTCAGCTCCTTCACCGCCTTGGCCGCGTTGGCCTGCAGCTCGTGCATCTGCCGGGCCAGCCGGTCCGCCTCGGCGGTGGTGGACTTGCGCAGTTCCTCGGCGTCCCGCGCCAGCTTCTGTTGGCGAGTCCAGGTCCGGGCCGCCTCGTCGACCAGGGCGGCGCGCTGGGAATTGATCTTGTGCAGGTCGACGGCGGCTCGCATGGCGCTCTTGGGATGCTCGGCGGAGACCAGCGCGGCCATGCTCGACGCGGTCGGGCTTTGATAGGCGGCGTTGGCGACGGCGGCTATCGGCCCGCGGAGCTGGTCGAGCCGCCGGTCCGCACCGGCCAACTCTCTTTCGGTGCGCAGCAGGCGTCGCTGGGCGTGGTCGAGCTCCTTCCGCCCCTTCTCCCAATCCTTGGTGCCGCGTTCCAGCTCCTTGCGCGCCCGGTCCGCGCGCTTGCGAAGCTCGGCCAGGTCGATCTTCTGCTTCGCCGGAGGAGCGGCCCGACGAGCCGAAGCACCGGCAACGGGAGCGGCGGCAGCCTCGTTCGAGAAAGACGCGGCCGGCCCCGCCGATACGCCGATCAGGATGCCAGCAACGCAGCAAGAAAGAGGTACATATGCCACCAACCGGCGAATCGGCACCAATTGGCCCCTCCCCGATACCAGCTAGGGAGCCTTCCAGCAAGACCGGCCCGTCTCATCCTGGGCGGAAGAACCGTACTACAGACCGATAACGGCGTGTCGGGGGATTCGCACAAAAAACGGCGTACAAGGTCACCGGCGACGGTGCTGGCAATACTCGGCCAGCCGTCCGTCCAGCAACGAGGTCGGGCACGACAAGACGCCACGGTTTCGCGGCGTCGGTCGGGCGCGAGTGCCTTCGGGGCGCCCGGCGGAACTGGGCCGTCCGGGCCCGATGGTGCTCCGCGCCCGGACGGTCGACGACGGGGCAGCCGTGCTGCGTATGCGGGACGGCGCCGGAGCCGGCATGAAGGCGTTTCTGGGCTGCACGGCGGCCGAGGTCGAGGATTTACGCCGCTGCGCGTCGTCCGAGCAATTCTCCGGACGCACAAAAGCGAGCGTGGAAACGGTGAGCAGGGCGAACACGGGCACCGCGATGGCCCCCAGGAACACCACCCGCCGATCCTGGGGCCCGGGGTGTGATCGGTGCGATCGATGTCGTCCAGATGCCACGGGGTGTACGTTAGTCGCACCGGCAAACGCCCGACGTCATTCGCCTGGCTTTATTATTTATAGTTGCGTTATATGATTTTCGCGTCGTCGGCCAGGCGTGGCTCACCAAAACCGGAGCGCCCGGGGCGGCTCGTCCAGCGGCTCGGGTAGCCGCAACGGCCCGACACCCGGTGTGATCGCGCCGAGGATCCGGGGGCCCCGGGCGCCCGTACAGCTCGGGAGGACGGCCGGCAGCCCGTGAGCGGTGAGCCAGCCGAGGAGCGCGAACGCGACAGCCTCCTTTGGCCCGCAACGGCACCCGGAGGCGCCTGGCCGGTACGAAGCGTACGTCGGGAAGCCGGTCGCGCAGCATGCGCATCAGTACCGGATTACGGGTCGCACCGCCGGCGATGACCAGGATGTTCACCCCCCACCGGCGCACGTCCCGCGCGACGACCTCGGCGATGAGCGCGGTGACGGTGGCGACCAGGTCGGGTAACGGCACCTCGCGGCCGGCCAGCGCGCGGTCCACGTAGCCGTGTTGCAGCAGCTCTCTGCCGGTGCTCTTGGGCGGCGGCGAGCTGGCCGCCGGCGTCCACGGTGAATTCACCCTCGCTCGCCCAGGCGACCACCGCGTCGATCAGCGCGCCGGCGGGACCGATGTCGTAGGCCACCGGCCCGAGGGAGCTGCGCGGGACGGTGATGCTGGCGACCTCGCCCAGCTCGACGGCAGCGGGCCGGCTGGTCACGTCGCCGAGCACCCAGCACGTCGAGGTACGAGACGAGCGGCGTGCCCTGACCGTCGGCGGGCGATGTCGCGGGCACGTACGTCGGCGACGACCGGCACCCCGAGCCGCTCGGCGATCCACGCCGGCCCGCCGAGCTGGAGCGCGCCTCGACGACCTCGGCCGCGGCATCGGCGAACGCCTGCCCGATGCACGTGTCCAGCACGCATACGTCCTCGTAGGTGAGGCGCGGGCGGCAACGTACGCGTCAGATGGGCGCGAAGGTCCTTGCCGTACGGCACCGTGCGGGCGGCGACGAACTCGGCGTGCAGCGTGTACTCGTCCAGCACGAAGTCCACCAGCGCGACCTCGATCCCGCCGCGGGACGTGCCGGAGACGACACCGAGAACCCGCACGACAAGCCTCGCCGGCTAGCCGGAGACCCTGGCGCCGGTACGAAGGTAGCTGCGCGCCGACTCCGGGCAGGCACCGGTTAGCTCCGCCGAGCCGGCCAGGGCCGTCGGCAACGCCGAACGCTGGACCGGCGTGAACCCGAACTGGTCGAAGTACCCCACCGCGCTGTCGGTGAGCAGGGCGACCGTCGCGGTACGACCGGCGTCGCCGTCGGCCGTCTCCAGCGCTGTCTCGACAAGGGTGCCGCCGATCCCCATGCCCTGCAGCGCGGGGTCCACCGCGACGCTGCGCAGCAGGTACGCCGGTTCGTCCGCGCCCTCCCCGCCGCCGTCGCGGCGGGGTCGACGGAGGCGGGGCCGACCGAGGCGGGGCCGACCGAGGCGGGGGCGATGGCGATCGGGGCGATACCGCTCGAGCGCGACGGTGCCGACCACGGCACCACCCCGCTCGGCGACCCAGGCGGCCCACACGTCATCGAGCCCGGCCAGCGGGAGACCGGCGCCGTCGAGCAGCCGCTCGACGGCCTGTCGATCCGCCACGGTGGCGCGGCGGACCACCACATCCATGGTCTTCACGCTTCCCCTCCCCCGATACGTACCGTTGACCGCTGCACACTCCATAGTGGTCCTCTGGCCGGCAGGAAAGCCACTGCGGCGCGTGCTTTCGCTAGGCTGTCCAGGGATCTTCCACCCGCCCCCGTAGCTCAGGGGACAGAGCGCGGACCTCCTAAGTCCGGCGTCGCAGGTTCGAGTCCTGCCGGGGGCGCAATACAGATGGGAACGGAAGCGGCGTCGCCGTGGTCGCCTTCGTTGACTTCTTGGTGTTGCAGGAGTCGTGTGGCGGCGTGGCGTAGGTCGGGGAGGGTTTCGGGGAGGATGGTCACGCGGCACGTGGCGGCGTTGGTGGGTTTGTTGTAGCGCAGTTCGAGGCGGAACGCTTCGAACAGGTGATGCAGTACCGGCACTGGCGCGTCGGCTAGCTCGGCGGTACCGAGCGGGAGGGCGTCCAGCAGCTCGGGTGCGGGCAGGGCTGGTGCGCT
>WHSR01000082.1 GCA_009379995.1 Streptosporangiales bacterium | reverse complement strand
CGACTTCGCCCGGCGCGACCAGCGCAGCAGCGTCTCCCGCTCCTCCCCCGACAACACCAGCGGCTCTTTCGGGCGGCCACGTCCAGGCATGACAGAGACCGTACATTATCTCGTCGAACTTCAGGCGCAGGACACTAGGTGATCTCGACACCCAGGATCTGCGGGTCCTCGCGGACCTCGCCGACGACTTCGCCGACGAGCATCTCTACCTCACCCGCAACCAGAACATCATGTTCCGGCACGTACCGATCAAGGCGGTTCCCGCCATCCGCGCCGAGCTGGCGGCGGTGGGACTCGGCCTGGAAGGGGCCGACCAGTCCCGGGACGTACGTGCCTGCACCGGGGGGCCGGTGTGCAGCCTGGCGCTGACCCCCGCCCAGGGGCTCGCGTACCGCCTGCTAGAGCAGCCGGCCCTGGTACGCAACTCCGGGCTGCGGGTGAGCATCTCCGGCTGCCCGAACTCCTGCGCCCAGCACCAGATCGCCGACCTAGGACTGTCCGGCGGCACCGTGACGATCGGAGGGATCTCCATGCTCGGCTACCAGATCTGGCTCGGTGGCGACCTCCGCGCCAACACTCTCGGCCAGACGGTGGGACGGGTGGCCGAGACCGACGTGGCGGCCATCACCGAGGCGATCGTCGGTGTGTGGGAGGCGCTGCGCCGGGAGGGAGAAACCCTCTCCGGCACCGTCGACCGCGTCGGGATCGAGGGCTTCGGCGCCCAGATCAACGCCGTGTTCGAGGGTCGCTGGGAGCCGGGAGACGAGCCCGCCGAGACGACGGCGCCGACGCCGGACGGGAATGGCCGCCGGCTGGCCGCGGCGGGCGTGCCAACCCGATGACCGAGACGACGCTGCCCGAGGCCGGCACGACTCCGCGGTTCGCCGCGGCCGCCGTGCTCGGCGACATCCCGCCCGGCTGGGTGTTGCGGGTACGGATCGGGGGACGCGACGTGGCCCTGGCCAACCACGCCGGCACCATCCACGCGTTCGACAACTCCTGCACCCATGCCGGGGGTCCGTTGGGCGACAACCGGATCAAGGACGGGTGCCTGGTGGAGTGCCCGTGGCACAACGCGATGTTCGACGTCCGCACCGGCGAGGTGCACAGCGGTCCGGCCCGCAAGCCACAGCCGACCTACCCGGTGAAGGTCGAAGGCGACACCGTCTTCGTCGCCGTTGGATAAGGAGAACTCACATGGAAAGAGCCGAGGCGACCGCACAGCTCCTGGCCGCTAAGGAAGAAAAAGACCTCAGCTTCGCGGAAATCGCAAAGAGCGTCGGACGCCACCCGGTGTGGACCGCCGCGGCGATCCATGGCCAGGCCGTGATGAGCGCCGAGGAGGCCGACAAGCTTGTCGACCTGCTCGGCCTTCCGGCCGCGGTGAGCGTGGCACTCCAGCGGTACCCGATGAGAGGGTCCCTCGACGAGGCGGTGCCCACCGATCCCCTCATCTATCGCCTCTACGAAATCGTCCTGGTGTACGGGACCGCGATGAAAGGCGTCATCCACGAGGAATTCGGCGACGGCATCATGAGCGCCATCGACTTCGACATGGACATAACCCGCGTCCCCGATCCAAAAGGCGACCGCGTGTCGATCACCATGACCGGCAAGTTCCTCCCCTACCGCAAATGGTGAGGCGGAGCCGATTACCGGAAACATCTGGCCTGGAGGAAGCCCATGCCCGTTGCTATCTCGCAGGCGCTCGACGACCAGGCGAGCGCGGCAGACACCAAGTTCCAGGACATCCGCAAACCCGGCCGCTATCTGATCAGCTCCATGCTGGCCGGCGCCTACATCGGCGTCGCGGTGGTCCTGCTGCTCGCGGTGACCAGTCCACTCAGCGTCGCCGACTCGCCCTGGACCAAGCTGATCCAGGGACTCGTCTTCGGCATCGCGCTGACCCTCGTCGTGTTCGCCGGGGCGGAGCTGTCCACCGGGAACATGATGACCATGGTTCACGGCGTGTTCCGCCGACGCGCCGGTGTGGTGGCCGCGGCGACGGTGATCCTGTTCTCCCTCGTCGGCAACCTCATCGGCTCGGTGCTCTTCGCCTGGCTCGTCCACGCCAGCGGGGTGCTGTCGACGGGGGCGACGCCCGACGAGACCGCCCCCGGTCTGGCGCTGCTGACCACAGTGGTCACAGCCAAGTCGAGCGCCCCGGCGGCCGTCTTGTTCTTCCGCGGAGTGCTGTGCAACTT
Source organism: Streptosporangiales bacterium (assembly GCA_009379995.1). Classification (GTDB taxonomy): domain Bacteria; phylum Actinomycetota; class Actinomycetes; order Streptosporangiales; family WHSR01; genus WHSR01. The sequence continues at coordinate 26,056 of WHSR01000082.1, read as the reverse complement.
CCTTGTCTGCCTCGCCGTGTGGCAGGCCGCCCGGGCCCAGACCGACGGCGCGAAGCTGGTAGTGATCTTCTGGTGCCTGCTGGCCTTCATCGGCTCGGGCTTCGAGCACGTGGTCGCCAATATGACTGTCTTCTCGCTGGGCATGTTCGCCGGCGTTCCCGCCGCGAGCCTCGGGGCGTTCGCCACCAACGTGCTGTGGGTGGGCCTCGGCAACCTCGTCGGTGGCGGGCTGTTGGTCGGCGCGACATACGGGATGATTGGCTCGCGTCAGGTGCGAGAGGCAGCAGTACCCGAGGCCGTACCGAGCATGGCCCCCGCGGCCGGGGACGGCGCGCAGCGCGCCGCGTCGCGGGCCTAGCGACGCTCAGGACGGTGGGGTGTAGAAGCGGCGGTGCAGGTCGTGTACCTGCTCAGCGAGGTCATGAACTGGGCCCTCGACAACGGCGCCGGGGACTACCTCGTTGATCGGCAAGGTTCGCACAGGGGGGAAGCCCTAGCTCGGCGAGCCAGGCAGACAGCTGCTCGGAAGAGCTCACGTACACGATGCGACCCAATCCCACCCAGCCGTGCGCGGCGGCGCACATCGGGCAGTGCTCGCCCGAGGTGAAGACGGTGGCCGCCGCCCGTTCCGCAGGGGTCATGTTCGCCGCGGCCCAGCGCGCCAGCTCGAACTCTGGGTGGCTCACCACGGGACACCCTAGGCCTGCAGCCACTCCGCCAGGGCCTCGCTGACCTGCTGTGGCCGCTCCAGCGTGGACAGGTGCCCGCAGTCGGGCACCGTGACGAGGCGCGCACCGGCGATGCCGTCGGCTATCTCCGCCGCCCGCTCCGGCGGGGTGGGCTCGTCGCCGTCTCCGACCAGGACCAGCGTCGGACAGCGGACGCCGGCGAGGTCGGGCCGGGAATCGGGGCGACTCATGATCGCCTTCTGCTGGCGTACGAACGCCTCGGGCCCGGTTTCCTCCGCCATCAGCCGAACGAGCCCCAGCAGGGCCTGGTCGTTCCCGCGGGAGGGATGGACGAAGGAAGGGAACCGCCCGTCCGGCACCTCGGAGTAGCGCCCACCCTCGGCGAGCGCGATCTCGGCGTGCCGGCGCTCGGTTTGCTCGGGCGTGTCGCTGCGCGCGGACGTGTCGAGCAGCGCAAGCTTCGCGACCCGCTCCGGCGCCTGTCGCATGATCTCGAAGGCTATGTAGCCGCCGAGCGACAGGCCGACGAGCGCGAACCGGTCCCCCGGGGCCGCCGCGAGGATGCGACGCGCGATACCGGCCATGCTGTCGTCGCGGGTGTGGTCGGCGACGAGCACCGGGCCGAACCGCCACAGCGCGGGGATCTGCTCGCCGTACAGCCGGGCGGAGCACATGAGGCCGGGTACGAGCACGATCGGCAGCGGCTGCTGCTCGTGATCTTGCAGAAACGTTCGAACCATGGTTCGAACGTTTCTGCAAGATCACGAGCAATGTCAAGACGAGAGGATGAGGCTCATCGCCTCGGCGCGCGTCTTGTCGGAATCCCGGAAGCCACCACGTACCGCCGAGGTCACCGTCTTCGCACCGGGCTTGCGGACCCCTCGCATGGTCATGCACAGGTGCTCGGCCTCGATGACCACGATGACACCTCGAGGCTCGAGGGTCCACATCAGCGCGTCGGCGATCTGGCTGGTCATCCTCTCCTGCAACTGCGGCCGGCGGGCATAGATATCGACCACCCGGGCCAATTTCGAAAGCCCCGTTATCTGCCCCTTTTCGTTCGGAATGTAGCCCACATGGGCAAATCCATAGAATGGGGTCAGATGATGTTCACACGAACTAAATACCTCGATGTCTTTTACCAGAACCATTTCGTCGTGGTCCGCGTCGAAGACGGTGGTGAGCACCTCCTCCGGGCGCTGACGCAGACCGGAGAACTGCTCCGCGTACGACCGGGCGACCCGCGCCGGGGTGTCCCGAAGGCCCTCGCGGTCCGGATCCTCCCCGATGGCCAGCAGGATCTCCCTGACCGCACGCTCGATGCGCGGCAGGTCGACAGGCGGTGGTCTCAGCCCGCCGTCGAAGGCGTCGGCGGGACCCTCGGCCACGATGTCAGTCCCCGTGCCCGCTCCGCGAGTGCTCCGACCCCTCGCTGGAGTCATCGGCGGCGTCATGGCCGGCAGAGTCACGGCCGGCGGCGTCGCCATCCGGTCTCGAACCGCTGCCGTTGCCCTGAGATCCGCGGCCCTGGCCGTCCGACGCCCCGGCGACCGAGAGCTCCTTGGGGGTCGTCACCGGCGGGCGGTCGGACGGCAGCCGCTTGCCGTAGCCCCTGTACGAGCCGCGGGAGGGGCGCTTGCTCACCGGGTCGAAGACGTCGCGCACCTCCTCCTTGGAGAGGGTCTCCCGCTCCATGAGCTGCAGCACGAGGTCGTCGAGGACGTCACGGTACTGGACCAGGATCTCCCATGCCTCGTCGTGCGCGGACTCGATGAGCCGGCGCACCTCCTCGTCGATCGCCGAGGCGATGTCCTCGGAGTAGTCGCGCTGGTGGGACATCTCCCGGCCGAGGAACGGCTCCCCGTCGCCGCTGCCGAACTTGCGGGCGCCGAGCCGCTCGCTCATCCCGAACTCGGTGACCATGCGGCGGGCGATCGAGGTGGCCTTCTCGATGTCGTTGGCCGCTCCGCTGGTCGGCTCGTGGAAGACCAGCTCCTCCGCCGTGCGTCCGCCCAGCAGCATGGCGAGCTGGTCCATCATCTCCGAACGCGTCACCATGAACTTGTCCTCGACCGGGAGCGTCGTGGTGTAGCCCAACGCCCGGCCACGGGACAGGATCGTCACCTTGTGCACGGGATCGGCGTTCGGCAACGCGTGCGCCACCAGGGCGTGTCCACCCTCGTGGTAGGCGATGATCTTCTTCTCCGCGTCCGACATCACCCGGCTCTTCCGCTCGGGCCCGGCCATCACCCTGTCGATCGACTCCTCGAGGATGGCCATGTGGATCTGCTTATCGTCCTGCCGGGCGGTGAGCAGGGCGGCCTCGTTGATCACGTTGGCCAGGTCGGCGCCGGTGAAGCCGGGCGTGGCCCTGGCGATCGTGTCGAGCTCGACGTCCTCCGCGAACGGCTTGCCGCGGGCGTGCACCCGCAGGATCCCCTTGCGGCCCTGGATGTCGGGCCGGTCGATGACGACCTGGCGGTCGAACCGGCCGGGACGCAGCAGGGCCGGGTCCAGGATGTCGGGCCGGTTGGTGGCGGCGATCAGGATCACGCCGCCCTTGACGTCGAATCCGTCCATCTCCACGAGCAGCTGGTTGAGCGTCTGCTCGCGCTCGTCGTGGCCGCCGCCGAGACCCGCGCCGCGGTGCCGGCCGACCGCGTCGATCTCATCCATGAAGATGATCGCCGGGGCGTTCGCCTTGGCCTGCTCGAACAGGTCGCGCACCCGGGAGGCGCCGACGCCGACGAACATCTCGACGAAGTCGGACCCGGAGATCGAGTAGAACGGCACGCCCGCCTCGCCGGCCACCGCACGCGCGATCAGCGTCTTACCGGTGCCGGGCGGCCCCATCAACAGCACACCCTTGGGGATCTTCGCGCCGATCGCCTGGAACTTACCGGGATTCTGCAGGAAGTCCTTGATCTCGTGCAGCTCCTCGATCGCCTCGTCGGCCCCGGCCACGTCGGCGAAGGTGGTCTTCGGTGTGTCCTTGGTGATGAGCTTCGCCTTGGACTTACCGAAGTTCATCACCCGGGAGCCGCCGCCCTGCATCTGGTTCATGATGAACAGGAAGATCAGGACGATGATGACGATCGGCAGCAGGCTGACGAGCAGGCTGACGAAGAAGTTCTGCTGGGGCACCTCGACGGTGTAGCCCTTGGTCAGCTGCTTGTTCTGGTACTGCTCCTGCAGCCTCATCTGCAGGTCGCGCCCCTGCCCGGCGACCCACGACGCCTTGAGCTGCTTGGTGTCGTAGTTCTTCGGGTTCTTGAGGGTGACCTCGATGACCTGGTCCTTGTCGATGATCTTCGCGGACTCGACGTTGCCGGACTCGATCTCGCTGACGATTGCCGACGTATCCACCTGCTTGAACGATCCGCCGGGCTCGAAGACGGTCATCACCACGACCATCAGCACGATGATGCCCAGGATCCACAGCAGTGGCCCTCGGAAGTAACGCTTAAGATCCATCGATTCGGAACCCCGGTGGGTCCGTCCCTCCTGACCAAGGTCCAGCCCCGACGCCGGCGTCCGGTCCTCGGGGCACTATCCCTGCCTACTCGCCGTACCCGGCATGGTGTCCGGATATCCGACAGTACACCGCGACCATTCCAGACCGCAGCCCATGGTCATCGGCGTAGCCATACGTAATGACCAACGCTCCGGCTACGTACGGGTGTTCCCGAGATCAGCGCGAGTAGACGTGCGGGGCGAGGGTGGCCACGAACGGCAGGTTGCGGTACCGCTCCGCGTAATCCAGCCCGTACCCCACCACGAACTCGTTGGGGATGTCGAAACCCACGTACCGGACGTACACCTCGATCTCGAGCGCGTCGGGCTTTCGCATCAGCGTGCACACCTCCACGCTGGCCGGCTGCCGCGAGCGCAGGTTGCCGAGCAGCCAGGACAGGGTGAGCCCGGAGTCGATGATGTCCTCGACGACGAGTACGTGCTGCCCGGTGATATCGCGATCGAGGTCCTTGAGGATGCGTACCACGCCGGACGACCGGGTGCCCGAGCCGTACGAGGAGATCGCCATCCAGTCCATCTCCGTGGACACGTGCATCGCCCGGGACAGGTCAGCCATGACCATGACCGCGCCCTTGAGCACCCCCACCAAGAGCAGGTCCCGACCGCGGTAGTCGCGGTCGATCTCGGCGGCGAGTTCACCTACCCGGGCCTGGATCTCCGCCTCCGGCAGCAACACCTTCTCCAGGTCACCGGCCACGTCCGACTCGTCCACCTGCTGCTTTCCCTCGCGGATCTTGCGGATCTGTCAAAGAACTCAAAGAACCTCAAAGAGCAGGGTCCCACATCGCCGTACGGCGCGGACGCCGCCGGGTAGGTCCACGTGCCGCTGGCCGTGCCAGGCGGTCACCAGCGCGTCGAGCTCCGACACGTGCACCGCGGCGAGCGCGCCGGCCGGGCTGCCGGCAAGGATCGCGGCGCGGTGCAGCACCCGGGTACGGACCGCCCGGGGCTCGCCGGCGAGCAGTTTGGCGTCGAGCCCCCCTCCGGGCAGGGTGAGCCGCCGGGTGGTCTCCTGGGCCAAGTCGTCGAGCGCGTCGGCGTCGTCGCGCAACAGGTCGGCGGTGCGGGCCAGCGCGGCGGCCACGCCGGGACCGAGCGCGCGCTCCAGCGCGGGAAGCGCCTGGTGCCGGACCCGGGACCGGGCGTAGGCCGGGTCGGCGTTCTGCGGGTCGTGCCAGGGCGTCAGGTTCATGGCCGCGCAGGCCTCCCGGGCCGTGGCCCGGGGCAGGCCGAGCAGCGGCCGGCGGTAGTGACCGGATGTGGCCGGCATGCCGGCGAGCGAGCGGGCGCCCGATCCGCGGGCCAGCCCCAGCAGCACGGTCTCGGCCTGGTCGTCACGGGTGTGGCCGAGCAGGACGGCGGCCGCGCCCAGCCTTTCCACCGCCTTGTCCAGGGCGACGTAGCGCGCGGCCCGGGCGGCGGCCTCCGGACCACCAGAGGTACCCACCGTGACCGGGATGTGCTCGACCGGGTCGAGGCCGAGGTTCCGGAGGACCCGGACCACCTCGGCGGCGCGGGCCGCCGAGCCGGGCTGCAGACCGTGGTCGACGGTGACCCCACCGGCGCGGTGTCCCGTGCGGGGCGCGGCGAAGGCGAGGGCACCGGCGAGGGCGAGCGAGTCCGGACCTCCACTGCACGCGGCGAGGACCAGCTCGCCGGGCGGGATGTCGGCGAGCACCCGGCGCACCGCGCGTCGTACCTCGGCGACGGCCGGCGGCGGCCCCATCAGGCCTCACCTCATCCCCTGGCCGTTACCCTCCGCCAGCGGCCGGGGACGCCCCACCACCCGCTCGATCCAGGCGGCCGGATTGGCGATCTCCTCCCGGGTCGGCACGTTCTCCGGTGCCTCCCAGACCCGGTTGAAGCCGTCCATGCCGACCGCGTCCACCACACCCCGCACGAAGCCCGAGCCCTCGGCGTACTGCTTCATCTTGAGCTCGATGCCGAGGACGCGGCGGATGGTCTTGTCCAGCCGGCTGCCGCCCTCCCGGCGTCGCTGGAACCGGGCCCGAATCTCCTCGACGCTCGGCACCACGCCGGGCCCCACCGCGTCCATCACGTAGTCCCCGTGCCCCTCGACGAGGGTCATCACGGCGGTGAGCCGATCGAGGATCTCCCGCTGCTCGGCGGTCTGCAGCGCCTCGACGAGGCTGGACCCTTCACCAGATGGGCCGCCGCGGACGGCGTCCACAACCGCGTCGGCGGCCGCCCGCAGCCGCTCCAGGATGGCGCCCGGATCGAGGTCCGAGGCGTACAGGAACTCGGTGATCTGCTCCTGCACGTACGGGCGCAGCCACGGCACCACCGTGAACTGGGCGCGGTGGGTCTCCTCGTGCAGACACACCCACAGCCGGAAGTCGTGCGGGTCGACCGCGAGCTCCCGCTCCGCGTTCACGATGTTGGGCGCGACCAGAGTGAGCCGGCCGGTCGGCGCGCGGCCGGTCGGGTCGGGCGGCAGGAACAGCTCGTACTGTCCCAGCACCCGGCCGGCCATGTAGGCCAGGATGGTGCCGACCTGCATGCCGGTCACCCGGGAGCCGACAGCCGTCGCCAGGGCTCCCCCGGGGGTGGCCTCGCGTCGCTTGGCGAACTTGACGGCCAGCGGCTCCAGCACCACCCGGAACCCGTCGACGTTCGCCCGGATCCACCCCGGACGGTCCACCACTACCGCGTCGTCGTCGTGGTCACCGCCGGCGAGGCCGGTGAACTCCCGTACGTGCCGCTGCGCCCGCCGGGAAAGCTCCCGGAGCTCAGCGACCACCCGATGGGCCTCCTCGCGGCTCACCGTGGGCCCCGGCCGGACCAGGCGGATACCGGTGGAGACGGCGAGATCCCAGTCGATCATCTGCGCGCTGCTCACCCGTCCACCGTACGTGCTGCCGGCAGGTCGTCCGCCCCCCCCCCGCCCGTGACATGCGAATCAGCAGCGGCACTCGGCGAGGGCGGCGGCGAGCCGATCGAGGGCGTCCTCGGCGCCGTACGTGCCGCCGGACGGCACCTGGTCGGCCAGGAACGCGAACACCAGAAGCCGCCCGTCCCCGTCGTACACCACGCCGGCCAAGCTGCTGACCCCGTTCAGGGTGCCGGTCTTGGCGCGTACCACTCCGGCACCGGCGCGAGCTTCGTAGTCGTCGTAGCGGTCCTCCAGCGTCCCGGAGAATCCGGCGACCGGCAGGCCGGTGACGACCGGGCGCATCTCGGGATGGCTCGGCGAGGCCGCGCGGTTGAGCAGCCCGATGAGCGCCTCCGCGGTCACCCGGTTCTGGGTGGACAACCCGCTGCCGTCGAAGAGCTTCACTCCCGCGACGCCGATCTCGGTGAGCACCTGACGTACCGCGACCGCGGCCCCCTGGAAAGAGGCCGGCTGTCCCTTCTCGAGCGCGACCTGCCGGGCCAGCGCCTCGGCCAGGTCGTTGTCGCTCTCCCCGAGCATCCGCTCGACCAGCGCCGGCAGCGGCACCGACCGCACGGCGGCCAGCTCGGTGGCCTGCGCGGGCGCCTGTTGCGATACGACGGAGCCGTACACGGCGATGCCCTCCTGTTCCAGGAGGTCCGCGAACATCTCGGCGGCGGCAAGCGACGGGTCCGACGTCCGGTTGTCCGCCGCCGGGTTGGTACGCCCTTCGTCCACGCTGAGGGCGGTGATCGGGGCGACGCTGCCCTCCGACACGTAGTTGCTCTTCCACCCCGGGCCGGTGCGGGAGCCGGTGTACAGGGAGTCGTCGTAGGCGACCCGGGTACCGGTGATCCCCGCCTTGGTCAGCGCGCGGGCGGTGGACCTGGCCAGGTCGGCCAGCTTCGCGGGCTGCGGGTAGCCGGTGGCCGCCGCGCCGGCGGGGCTGGCCAGCGTGGGGTCGCCGCCGCCCACCAGGATGACGGGCCCGCCCTGGGTGGCCACGGCGGGCGAGGAGGACGTAGGGGACGGGGACGAGGACGAGGGACGGACGACCCGGGTCGTCATCCGATGATCGGGGGCCAGCGAGGCCATGGCGGCCACCGCGGTGGCGATCTTCGCGGTCGAGGCCGGCGTCGCCGGCACGTCGGCGCGTCCGCTGTACAGCACGTCGCCGCTCGCGGGGTCGGCGACCGCCGCGGCGATGCTGCCGCCCAACGACCCGGCGCCGAGGTGTTCCTCGAGCGCCGAGGCCACCTGCTGTGCCCGCTGCTGGGCCGACCCCGTACCGCCGGTCGCCCTACCGCCCGGAGGCGCACCGGTGGAGGCGGCCGCCAGCACCGGCCGGCCGGCGGCGACGGTGGGCCAGACGATTGGCTCGGCGGTCTCCCGGTACGGCGCACCCCTGACCGCCAGGGTGAGCCCGGCCGCGATCGTGAAGATCTGCAGCACGGCCAGGGAGACCACGGCGGTGAGCCGCTGCCGCCGCACCACGTCACAGCCCCTTCCCCCGGGTAAGGAATGCTGAACCCCGCAACACCAATCGGTCGGGTAGGAACCCGACCCTAGTCGGTCAGCACCGGCAACGAGGGCGAGACGTCACGGCCAACGCCCGGGAGGAAGAGGACATGGAGTTCGACGTCGTCATCGAGATCCCGAAGGGTCAACGGAACAAGTACGAGATGGATCACGAGACGGGGCGGATCCGGCTGGACCGGATGCTGTTCACGGCGACGCAGTACCCTGCGGATTACGGCTTCGTCGAGGACACGCTCGGCGAGGACGGCGATCCGCTCGATGCGCTGGTGCTGCTCCAGGAGCCCACCTTTCCGGGCTGCCTCATCCGGTGCCGTGCCGTCGGGATGTACCGGATGCGGGACGAGAAGGGCGGTGACGACAAGATCCTCTGCGTCCCGTCCACCGATCCCCGGATGGAGCACCTGCGGGACATCCGCAACGTGCCGGAGTTCGACCGGCTAGAGATCCAGCACTTCTTCGCCGTCTACAAGGACCTCGAGCCGGGCAAGTCGGTCGAGGGCGCAACCTGGGCCCCCCGAGCCGAGGCGGAGGCGGAGATCGCACGCAGCCGGGAACGCCTGCGCCAATCCGCCGACGAATGAACTGTTGACGAGCGATCTCTGAACTTGGACAGGCCAGTTTTGGCTCTGGCCGGGTGGTCAGCCGGGGCGAGTGGCCCCCACCAGGTCGGAACGCCAGATGCTGCTGATCCGGACCACCGACCCGGTGTACGGGGCCTCCACCATGCGACCGCCCCCGATGTAGAGGCCCACATGGTGGATGTCGCCGGGATTCGAGGTGATGCTGCCGAAGAAGACGAGGTCACCGCGGCGCAGCCGATTCAGCGGGACGTGCGGACCGGAGGTCCACTGGGTGCCGGTCCAGTGATCGAGGTACACCCCCGCCTGGGCCCACGCGTACAAGGTCAGGCCCGAGCAGTCGAATCCGTGGATGTTGGCCCCGTGCGCGATCCCGTACGAGGGCCCGCTGGCGGTGCCGCCGCCCCATGAATAGGGCGTGCCCAGCCAACGCAGCGCGGCATTGGCGGCGACCGCGCCCTTGCCCGCGGAGGCCCCGCCGCTTCCGTACGTCAGATCCGAGGCCGACTGTTTCGCCTGCTCGCGAGCCGCCTCGGCCCGGGCCTCGGCGAGCGCCTTCTCCCGGGCCTTTTCCAGCTTGGTGGCGGTCTCCCGAGCCTCGGCGAGCGCCGCCACCAGACGGCTCTTCTCCTTGTCGATGCGTTCGATCTCGCCCTGCTGCTCCTGCACCGCCTCCTCGGCGGCGCGCTTGGCCTCGGCTACCCGTTCGGTAGCCCTGCGCTGGGCAACCATCGCGTCGTGCGCCTGCCGCTCCAGCACGCTGGCGACGATCCGGGCCGACCGCATACGGTCGAGCACGGCGGTGCGCTGATGTGACAGCGCGTGGACCGTGCCCATCCGTTCTACGAACCCCTCCATTCCGCCCGGGCCGGCAACCAGCTCGCTCATCTCGGTGAGCTCGCCCCCGGTCCGGTACCGCTCCGCGGCGAGTTGTCCGATCTCCTCCCGGGTCTTGGCGACCTCATGGCCGGCCTCGGTCAGCCGCCGCTGGGCCGCCCGGTACGCCTCTTGGGCGCGCTGCAGCTTCACCCGCTCGCCGTTGTAGCGCTCAACCAGGATCTCGACTCGGGCATGAAGCTGCCTGAGCTGCTCGTCCGCACTGGCGAGCCTGGCCTGGATCCGGCCGACGTCCTTGGCCCGCTCCCGCGCCTTCTGCTTGCTCTCGTTGACCTCGCGGGCGCTCGGCGTGTCCGGATCGGCCGCGGCGGGAGCGAGGTCGAGGCCGGCCACCAGGGCGGTGACGGCGAGCGGCACGAGGACACGCCGGTACCAGCGGCCGGCAGGCGGACCGGTCCGGCTATGAGGCGTCCGACATCTAGGCACGATCTCCCCCCTACGGTCGTCAGCCCAGCGCGTAGCCGACTACCTACTCACTGTAATCCTCTCTCGTCACAAAGGGAACACTTGTAACACCTGTCACATCAGGCACCCGTAAAACCGCGATGAGGGCTCCGGTCTCAGCGGTGGTGCACCGGCTCCCGCTCCGCGTCCTCGTCGCGGCGCCCGCGCAGCAGGAGGTGAGTGATCCATGGGCGTACTCCGGCGATCGCGGGCGGCTCGCCTCCGGGGTAGGTGAAGACGGGGGCGTCGATGCCGTGCACAACCCGCATCTCCGCGGCCTTGCACCAGTCGGCGGTGGTACGGGTGGCCGCCCAGGCCGCCGCGAGCGCCGGGCGCACGTCCGGATTCCGGTCCCAGACCTGCCACAGGGTCGCCGACGCGTACGCGGCGGCGTGCCCGTCGGTCTCGTAGGCCCCGCTCGCCAGGTAGGGCGCGGTCACCCGGCCGCCGTGCGGGCTGGTCACCGCCCAGGTCCAGTTGGCCACGACAAGGTTGCGTACCGGGCCGGGCAGCCCGGTGGCCGTCCCGTACATCTTCCGCTGCCGGGAGCCGGCCAACCGGCGGGTCGCCAGCAGCCAACTCCGGTCCTCCGGAGCGTTTCCCGCGGCGAGCCAGGACAGAACGGTCAGGCCGCGGGCGGTCTGCAGCCGGCACAGCTCCAGCAGCGTCCGGAGCGCCCGCGCGCTTGGCTCGAGCCACACCGGCCAGGCGACCCGCTGCACGTCCGCGACGAGTTCGAGCAGGACGGGTCCGACCGGGTGTGGGGTCACCCGGGTACCGAGAAGCGGATCCTCGCGTACCGCGTAGGCCACCATGGGCGCAGCCTAGTGCGCTGACGGGCGCATTCCGGTGAGGCCGCCCCACCTGGGGAGTCACCGGGTGCCGTCGGGGGACTCGTCGCCACCGCGGGTCGGGGATTCACTCGGCTCCCGCGTCGGGTGTCCACCCGGCGGCTCGCTCGGCGGCTCGCTGGGTGGGCTGTTCGGTGGGCTGCTCGGTGGGCTGCTGGGCGAGTCCGTGGATGAGGACGTCGGCGACGCGGTCGGCGAAGCCGTTGGCGAGCTGGTCGGCGAACTCGTTGGCGAGTCGGTGGGCGACGGCGAGGGCGACCCACTCGGTGATCCGCCCGGACCGCCGGAACCGCCGGTCGGCGAGGGCCGGTGCCCAGGAGACGACGGCGACCCCCCGGACGGACCGCCCTGTGCCCCAACCTGCCCCGAGGCGACGACGATCGGTGACACCGGCGGGCCGTCGAGGAACACCGTCGGCGCCGTCGCGGGCACCACGTTCAGCGTCAGCGCGCTCGGGGACGGGCGGTGCGACGGTCGAACGTCGTCGTACGGCGACCACGGATACGTCGAGTTCGGCGACGGCCAGCCCGGGTTGTCGGGCGAGCCCAGCGAAAGATCCTTCCCCGACCCGTCCGGGTCGATGAACGGGTACCCGGCGAGCACGCCGCCGAGGGAGAGGAGGAACAACGCCGCGGCCGCGGACCGCAGCCATCCCGGACGTCGCCGACGGCCCATCCCTTGCGGGAACCCCTCGACGTCCAGGGTGCCGATGCGCCGGGCGACGTACAGCCGGTAGCCGATCTGCGCCGGGTCGGTGTAGCTGCTCAGCACCCGCCACCGCAGGTAGGCGGGCGGGTCGACGGACGGCAGCATGGTCAGCACCTTGGCCGGCGAGGTCCGCTGCGAGGTACGTCGACGGCATCGTCGGCAGAACCGGGCGTGCCGGCTCACCGGACGCCACCAGCTCGCGTCGACCTGAACATCGGGCCCTGTCAGCGCCGCCAGCCTCCGACAGTCGTCCCGTCCGGTGCGGGCAAGGATGACGGCGGTGAGCGCGCGGCGGAGATGGTCGCCGGCATCGGCGACGAATGCGCGCGCCCGCCGGGGCGACAGGTCGAGCAGCACGGCGATGTCCCGCTCGCCGAGCCCGTACCGTACCGCGAGCTCCAGCGCCTCACGTTCGGCGTGCTCCAGCGCGGCGACCGCGGCCTCGGCCATGGAACGCGGTCCGACCACCGTCGGCGTCCCATGGACCCTCGGCATCTCGTGGAGTCGCCTCCCCGCGGGCCCGGTTTCGGTCCTCCCGTCCGTACCGCCGGCCTCCCCTTCGGCGGTACGGCCCGGAGTCTCCTCGCGCCCTTGGCGCAGGGCCTCTTCCCGGGCGATGGCGAACAGCCAGGGTTTCAGTCGGCTGTGATCACCGAGTTCGTCAATACGCAGCTCGGCGACCAAAAATGTGTCGCGTACCGCTTCTTCTGTCGCTATTCGATCGTCCAACAACAAGCGGCAATAACCGTAGAGCGGTTTCGCATATGCGTCGTAAAGCGCCGCGAGCGCCGCGGTTTGCCGGGCCTGTAGCGACTTGACCAGCTTGCCGTCCTGCATGCGGACGAAGGTAGGGCGTACCGGAAGGAATCAGCTACCACTTTGTCCAAATTAATACTCCTGGATCACAGATATGCCCAGGACAAAGTCATTTACACAATATCGGCGTCTCTCCGGGAGCGTGCCCGGCGGCGGCCACCACCGGGCACGATTAATTCCAGAATAATGGACGCGCGTAAATCCACCAAACAACGCCTACTCGGTGCGGCGGAACTGGGCGATCGCGATGCCCAGCATGACGACGCCGATGGCGGCGACCATGGCCAGCTCGAGCGCGGTCGGCACCCGCCATCCGAACCAGGTGACGCCTGTGTTCAGCATGCGCGCGGCATCAGCACCGACGTCCAGGTGGCCGAAGACGGCCTCCCGCATCGGGTCGACCGCGTAGGTCAGCGGGTTGATGCGGGTCAGGGCGCCCAGCCAGGACGGCAGGCCGGACAGCGGGAACAGCGCGCCGGACAGGAAGAACATGGGCATCAGCGCCATCTGCACGATGGCGAAGAACGACTGCATGTTCTTGATCCGGGCCGCCATCATCACGCCGAACGCGGTGAGCGTGAAGGACAGAAGCAGGAGCTCGCCCAGCAGGACGAGCATCAGCGTCGGCGCGTACGGCACCCCGGCGAGGCCGGCGAGGACGAGGATCACCGCCCCCTGGAAGGTCGCGACGACCGCGCCACCGAGGCACTTGCCGACCACGATGGCGCTGCGGCTGACCGGCGCGACCAGCATCTCCCGCAGGAACCCGAACTCGCGGTCCCAGACGATCGACGCCGCCGAAAAAAGCGCGGTGAACATGACCGACATGGCCAGCACGCCGGGGAACATGAAGGTGCGCAGGTCGACGCCCGCCGTCCCTCCTGACATCAGCGAAGAGAGCCCGGTACCCAGCACGAACAGGAACAGCACCGGCTGCGCCAGGGACGAGATCATCCGAGTCCGGTCGCTCCAGAACCGGATCAGCTCCCGGCGGAGCACGATGTTCACCGCCCGGAGGTCCTGACGCAGGCTGCGCTCCGGCACCCGCACCCTGATGACATCGGGGGTGGTGGTCGATGTTGATGCTGTCATCGTTATCTCCCCCTACGGTGGGCGCGCACGAACTGGCGCAGGTGATCCACCGACGACGCCTCGGCGTCGCGGATCGTGCTGCCGGTGTAGGACATGAACACGTCATCGAGCGAGGGCCGGGCCACGCTGACCGCCTGGATCGGCACGTCGAGCTCGGCGAACAGCTTGGGTACGAACTGCTCGCCGGATGCCACCGCGAACGTGACAGCGCCCTCGTGCATCCCGGCGTCGATGTCGAATCGCGAACGCAGCGACCTGATGGCGGCCTCGTCGTCCGAGGTGTGCAACTGCACCCGATCCTTGCCGACGCTGGCCTTGAGCGCCTCCGGGGTGTCCAGGACGACGATCTGCCCCTGGTCGATGATGGCGATCCGGTCGCAGTGCTCCGCTTCCTCCATGTAATGCGTAGTGAGGAAGATCGTGATGTCTTCGCGCCGTCGCAGGTCCATGATGTAGGTCCAGATCGAGGCCCGGGTCTGCGGGTCCAGCCCCACGGTGGGCTCGTCCAGAAAGAGCACACGCGGCGAATGCATCAGGCCGCGGGCGATCTCCAGTCGGCGCTTCATCCCGCCAGAGAAGGTGCCGACCAGGCTCGACCGGCGTTCCCACAGCCCCACCATCTCCAGGACCTGCCGCATCCGGTCCGCGGCCACCGCCCTGGGCAGGCCGTACAGCTCGGCGTGGAACCGCAGGTTCTGCTCGCCGGTCAGATAGTCATCCAGCGTGGTGTCCTGAAAGACAAGACCGATATTGCGGCGTACGTCGTCCCGCCCCCGCACCACGTCGTGCCCGCCGACCCGAGCGGATCCGCCGGTCGGCCGGACAAGCGTACACAGCATGTTGATGGTGGTGGACTTGCCGGCGCCGTTCGGCCCGAGGAACCCGAAGATCTCCCCAGGTGCCACCTCGAAGTCGACGCCCCGGACCGCCTCGATCTCACCGTACCGCTTGGCCAGGCCGCGCACCGATATCGCGGGCTCGGCCCGGGATCCGTCCAGGCCATACGCCGTCATTCCTCGTACTCCTCGGGGTCCGCGGCAGGATCGGCGGCGCCAGCGTCCTCAGCATCGTCAGCATCGTCAGCGTCGTCCTCCGCCAGGATCCGATACAGAGACCGCCGCGTCCCGTCCAGTATCCGCCGAACCTCGGCGGCCTGCGCCGGCGACCCGGCGCGCAGCACGGTCATCGCCGCCATGGTGACCTGGCCGAGCAGCTCGCGCAGCTCCATCGCTTCCTCGCCGACGCCCTCGGACACCGCCTCCCACGGCGCCGCGAGCTCGTCCGCGTGGGTATCCACGTACTTCCGTCCCTTCTCGGTGAGCTCGAAGAGCCTTTGCGCGCCCGATTCCACCGCGCGGATCAGACCCATGTCCTCGAGGTGCTGCAGCGTCGGGTAGACCGAGCCCGCGCTCGGCCGCCACACCCCGCCGCTGCGCTGGCTGATCTCCTTGATGATCTGGTAGCCGTTGCGCGGCTCCTCGGCCAGCAGGGCCAGCACCGCGGCGCGTACGTCACCGCGGCGCGCCCGCGGTCCGCCCCAGAAGTGCCGGTGCCCGCTCGGGTCTCCGAACGGCGGCCCGAATGGGGGGCCGAACGCTCCCCGGCCCCCCGGGCCGCCCCGGAAGCCGTACGGTCCCGGCCCACGGCCGCCGCCTGGCCGACCCCGGCCACGGCCGGCGGCCATGCTCAGCCACCGATCCCATCTGTGGTGTTCCCCGCCGCCACCGAAGGGCGGCCAGGGCATCGCGTGTGCAGCCATCGCACTACTCCAGCTTCTCTAGTTCTATCTCGTTAGATCAACGATATATCGGGATAGCTCGTTCCACAACACCTGGGTCTTGGCAGGCGGGCTCGGCTGCGCTATGAGAGGGGGCGAGACGATCATTCCGGCAAGGGGGGATACGAGAGGAGCACGGGCATGCAGCTGTGGAAGCACGCTCTGCAGCAGGGGATGCGGGACGGCGCCGCCGACGGCCGGATCTCCCGTAGAGGTTTCTTCGGTCTGGGTACCGGGGCGGCCGCGACCCTTGCCCTCCCCCAGCTGGCCGGCCGCGAACGTCGACCCGCCACGGCCACCCGGGGCGGCGGCCCGTACACCGACGACCCGGTGCGGCTGGAGGATGTCCGGGCCCGCTGGCGGGAACTCGGCGTCGTCGGGGACGAGCGCGGCACGATCGTCGAGGTCACCCCGGCCAAGACGACCGAGGCGCTGCGCAGGCTGGGCGGCCGCGAGGTGAAGGCCTACGGCCTCGGCGAGCCCATGTACCCCAGCATTCCGGCCTTCGAGAACGTGCCGCCCCGCAAGTTCGACCTCTACGTCAACATGTACGGCCCGCTCGGCGACAACCGCCTCGTCTTCCTGGAGGAGCGCTTCATCAGCTTCACCTTCCAGATCGCCAGCCAGGTGGACGAGCTCAACCACATCGGCATCGACGACGTCTACTACGGGAATGCCCGGGAGGCGGACATCGTACGGATGTCCGAGCTGCAGGACCCGCTGGAGCGCCAGGCAAGGGCCAGGCAGGACTCCGAGGAGAACAACTACGGCGAGGGCAGCATCCTCGGCGGCACCCGCCGGCTCGGCGTACACAACCTGGGTCCCGTCGCCACTCGCGGGGTGCTCCTCGACGTGCTGACCGTGAAGCAGCGGTCGGGCGACACCGACGCGCTCTCCGAGGACGGGGAGACGCTGCGCGGCGACTACCGCATCACGATCGACGACCTCAAGGCGGCCATGCGGCGCGGCCGCATCCACGCGATCGAGCCGGGCGACGTCGTTCTCATCCGCACCGGATGGAGCAAGCTCTGGGCCGAGCCCTCCCGATGGGAGGAGTACCTGGCCACCGAGCCGGGGATCTGGCTGGCCGAGGCCCGCTGGCTCGCCGACCACCGACCGGCCATGGTGGCCAGCGACACCTGGGGCGTCGAGGTAGTGCCGGCACCCCGGGAGAACAGCTCGTTCGAGGCGCACCAGCTGCTCATCACCCAGGAGGGGATCCGGCTGGGTGAGGCCTTCGTGTCCGAGGAACTGGCCGCCGACGGCGTGCACGAGTTCGTCTTCGCGTACTCGTCCCAGCTCGCCATCGGCGCCACGGCGGGCAACAGCGCACCGATCGCCATCGGCGCCCCCAGGTAAGTCGGTCGGTGCGTCCGCGGGGAAGATCTTCCCCATGGACGTAACCGGCCCGAGGGTACGTGACACCCTCGTCCTGGCCCTGGCGTTGGCGGCGGCCTGCGTCGACGCCATCAGCTTCATGGGCCTGGACGAGGTGCTCACCGCGAACATGACCGGCAATACGGTGCTGCTCGGCCTGGCCCTGGCCAGGCTGGACCTCGCCGCCGCGGGGCGTTCAGGTGTCGCCCTGGCCGCGTTCGCCTGCGGGGCGGGTGCCGTCGCGTTGTTGCCGCGGCGGACGCCGGAGCAGCGGCTGTGGCCGGCCCCCGTCACCGCCGCACTGGCGATGGAGCTAGTCCTGCTGGCGGCCCTCGGCTCCGTCTGGGTTGGCGTCGGGGTCGGCGCCTACCCGTGGCTGCGCTACGTTCTCACCGCCCTGGCCGCGTTCGCGATGGGGGCGCAGAGCGCGGCCGTCACCCGGCTCAGGGTGCACGGGGTGGCCACGACGTACGTCACCGGCACGGTAACGAGCCTCGCCACCGACGTCGTCACCTGGCGGCGGGCCAGCGGGCGACGGCTCCGCCTCGGCGTGCTGGTCGTGTACGTCGGCGGGGCGGTCATCGGCGGCGCCGCCTACCTGGGTTGGGGGACGACAGCAACGCTGATCCCGGCCGGCCTGCTGGCCGCGGTCACCCTCACGGCGGCCGCCCTGCACGTCCACATGTTCCGCAAGTCCCGCCGCCGCTGACGCCGCTGACGCCGAGATCTATGTTGTGGGGGTCGTTTTGTCCAGTTCGGCACCCCACAACATAGATCTCGGCGCTAGCGTGCCCCCGTGACGACTCTTGGCCTCGTCCTCGTCGGGTTGGTCATCGCCGTCGGCATCGTCGGCATCCTGGTTCCCGTTCTGCCGGGACTGCTGCTCATCTGGGCGGCGGTGCTGACCTGGGCGCTGTTCGAGCGCACCCCGCTCGCGTGGATCGTGCTCGCCGTGGCATCCGTGCTGGTTCTGGCCAGCCAGATCGTCAAGTACCTGGTGCCGGGCCGCCGGATGCGTGCGGCCGGGGTACCGTGGCGCACCCTGGCGATCGGCGGGGTGCTCGCGATAGTCGGCTTCTTCGTCATACCGGTCGTCGGGCTCGTCATCGGCTTCGTGCTCGGCGTGTACGTCGCGGAGCGGGTCAGGCTGGGTGGGCACAGCGCGGCCTGGCCGTCGACGGTGGAGGCCCTGCGGGCAGTCGGTTTGTCGATTCTCATCGAGCTGGCGGCCGGGCTCGTCGTCGCGGTCACCTGGCTCGGGGCCGTCCTGTTCGGCTGAACCCCGGAGCGAGGGCCGCCAGGAGGCCGACCACGAACGCGCCCAGCGCCCAGCCGGCAACCACGTCGGTGAACCAGTGCACGCCGAGGTAGACGCGGGACAGGCCGACGACGAACGTGTAGCACAGCGCGGCCACGGCCAGCGTACGGCGGCCCCGGCGGGTGAGATGCGGCGCGGCCAGCAGGTAGACGACGCCCGCGAACACCGCCGAGGTGGCGGCGTGGCCGGAGGGAAAGGCCGGGCTGTCCGGGAGCTGTGCCAGCACCACCGCCGGCGGCCGGGCCCGGCCGACAAGCTCCTTGGCTACCGGTACGGCCAGCAGGGCGAGCATGCCCACGGCGCCGAGCAGCAGCGGCGCCGAGTCACGGAGGCGCACGGCGAACTGAACCGCCAGGACGAGCGCGACGACCACCTGGCCGGGGGCGGCGGTGGCCCAGCCGATGCCGACGGCCACGTCCATGCCGACGGCGTACCGGTGCGCGTCCAGAAGACCCTGCACAGCCCGATCCGCCCCGAGCAACGGCCCCCCGACGAGGACCTGGACGAGCGCGACCGCGAACACCGCCGCCGCCCCGACCGACCCGAGCACGTTGCGGGGGAAAGATCTCAATCAGGACCCGTCCATGGCAGTACCGGCTAGCGGGGCCAGGGCGTAGTCGACCACCGCCTCCGTGTGGATCCGGGTCGTGTCGAAGACCGGCAGCGAGCTGTCCCCCGGGCCTATGAGCAGCGTGATCTCGGTACAGCCCAGGATAACTGCCTCGGCCCCGGCGTCCGCCAAGCTGGAGATGACGCGCTGGTACTCCCGCCGGGACCGGGGGTCGACGATGCTCCGGGTGAGCTCGGTGTAGATGACGTCGTCGACGATCGCGCGGTCGGGCTCGTCCGGGACCAGCACCTCGACCCCGAAGCGCCGCAGCCGGCTCTGGTAGAAGCCGTCCATCATGGTGAACCTGCTGCCCAGCAGGGCGACCCGGGTATGCCCGGCATCGGCGATCCGCTCCCCGGTGGCGTCCACGATGTGGATGAAGGGGACGGGCACGGCTGAGGTGATCGCCTCGGCCACCTTGTGCATGGTGTTCGTACACAGCAGGATCACGCCCGCACCGGCCCGGTACGCCCGGTCCGCGGCCCGCGCCAGGTGGGCACCCGCCTCGTCCCACGCACCCCGGCGCTGCATGTCCTCGATCTCCGCGAAGTCCAGCGACACCAGGACGACCTCGGCGCAACTGTGGCCACCCAGCCGCCGACGAACGTCCTCGTTGATCAGCCGGTAGTACTCGGCCGAGGATTCCCAGCTCATTCCGCCCAGCAAACCGATCGTCTCCATGCGGCCATCATTCCCGTGGGCGAAGACCATAGGTAGACCTGGGTTTGTTAGAAGAAACCCAAGTAGTACTTTGAGGTGTGCTCGATCCTCGACGTGTACTGATCTTCCGGGAGATCGCGCGTGCCGGGTCGCTGGCGGCCGCGGCCCGCAACCTCGGCTGGACCCAGCCGGCCATCAGCCAACATCTGCGTCAGCTGGAGCGCGATGCCGGTTGTCCGCTCGTCACCCGGCAGGCGCGCGGCGTACGGCTCACCGAGGCGGGCCACGTGCTGCTCGCCCACGCCGACGCGATAGCTGCCAGGCTGCGCGGCGCCGAACAGGAGCTCTCGGCGCTCGCGGACCTGAACGCCGGGACGGTACGGATGGCTGCCTTTCCCTCGGGAAGCGCGGCGCTGGTCCCCAGGGCCATGGCGCACCTCGCCGACACCCATCCCGGGCTCGACCTGCGGCTGCGGGAGGCCGAGCCGCCGGAGGCGATCGAGCTGGTACGGACCGGCGAGGTGGATCTTGCCTTGGTGTTCGACTACCGCACGCCCGGGCGGGAGCGGGAACTCGTCTTCCGCGAACTCGGCGACGACCCGGTGCGTATCGTCCTGCCCGCCGACCACCCCGCCGCGCCCGGCCCCCCGGCCGCGACGACCGGGGCGCCGGCCCTGGGATCGTTGGCCGGCGAGCGTTGGATCGCCGGATGCGAGCGGTGCAGCGAGCACCTGTACCGGGTCTGCGCCGCCGCCGGCTTCACCCCCGACGTACGGCACAGCACGGACGACTATGTGATCACCCAGTCCCTGGTCGCCCAGGGCCTCGGCGTGGCGCTGCTGCCCCAGCTCGCGCTGGACAGCTACCACCGCCCCGACGTCGTCGTCCGCGATCTGGTCGAGGTCGGGCACCGCCGGATCTTCCTGGCCCACCATCGGGAGACCTCCCACCTTCCCGCGGTCGCGGCGGCGGCTCGGTCGCTCACCCGCGCGCACACCGACGCTCGAACGCGGATCATCTCCGACCGCTGATCTACGTCATAACGACACCGCAGCACTGTCACCCCCATAGCTGACATATCTACGCCGACGAGGTGCCCAAGCCGGCGCCACCCCTGGGGGGGAGCAAGGCCGTGAGCTTCCACGAACGTCTTGACCTGCTCGAACGCCTGGCCGCACGGCTGGAGACGGCCAACGTCCCGGCCGCGGTGAAGCGCTACGTCCCCAACGCCGCACCCAGCAGCGAGGCCGACAACTACATGCCGGTGCTCCGCGTCGGCGGGGACTGGCGATGGGTGAAGTGTCTGTACTGGGGCGGCGTGCCGATGTTCACCTATCCGGACAGCATCACCCGGTACAGCACCGACGACGCCGGCATCGAGCGCCTGGCCTCGCTGATCGCCATGGAGTGGCACGACCACCGGGCCCGTCAACTCCGCGACAGCAACGGCGGCAACCCGGCGTCTCCGCAGCACGTCAACGACGACGGTACGCGGAGCGACCGAAGCTGACCCGCGTACTCACGGGCGCGCTTGCGGCTCATCGGTGTGCGCGGAGCGCCGCGATCAGCCACTCGAAGGCCGGCACGCTGGCCGGGAACTCCGGTCGGCCGTTGAGCACGCCCAGCAGCTGCCAGTACCGCTCCACCCGCCGGTCGGTGAACGTGTCCAGTTGGTCGGCCAGCCGGATGCGTTCGTCCGCGGGCATGCCGGGCCGCACGATCCGGTCCAGGATCGCCTTACCTTCGGCGGACTCCGGGGCGACGCCCGCCGCGGCCGCGCCGCCGGCGTGCTCGAGGATCTGCGCCGGGTCGTACCCCTGCGGCTGCTCCTCGGGCTGCTCCTCGGGCTGCTCCCCGGGCTGCTCCCCGGGCTGCTCGCCCGCCACGACCATCTGGCGTACGCGCCCGCGGAAGCTCCGGTCGCCGACGAGCTCGGCGAGCTCCACCCACGCGTCCACCTGCTCCGGCGTCGGATCCTCGGGCAGCTCGGCGGGCATCTGCCGCATCCCCTGGGCGATGTGCGCGCCGGGCGCCTCCGGGTCGATTCCGTCGAAGACGTGGTCGACGAAGTCGTCGATGATGCGCTGCCGCTCCTGCGCGGACAGTCGAGCCAGCTTGTGCACGAGCCTCATCTCCCCGGTTGAGTTGCCGCGTTGGGCGACCGACCGCAGCACCGCGCGACGTAGCCGCAGGGTGCGGATCTCCGCGTCCAGGGCGCGCACGTGCGCGCGGGCGACGTCGGCCACCGCCGCCTGCCCGCGCAGCAGCCGCCGGACCGTTTCCAGGTCCAACCCCAGCTCACGCAGCGTCCGCACCAGGTCCAGGCGGGCCACCGCCTCGGCGTCGTAGAGCCGGTAGCCGCCGACGGACCGGCCGGTTGGCGGGACGATCCCGCTGTCCGACCAAAACCGGATGGTCCGTACCGGCAAACCGGTACGAAGAGCGAGCTGCCCGATGGTGAACAGCTCGGTGCGGTCGTTCACCGGACCACTCTCAACCTTCCAGCCGCTGGAGACTCAAGCCCATTTCTTGACTTGACCGCTTTCAACGTGACGCGCTTGCTCGATGCTGGCCCGGATGTCCTTGATCCGGCGGAACAGCCGCAGCGACTGCTCAGGGGCGGGAAGAAAACCGAACCGACGGTAGAAGGCGGCTGCCTGCTCATCGATGGCATCGACGACGACGAGGCGAGCGGCGGCGCTTTCGCCAGCGTGGACGGCTCGCACCAGCGCGTCGGCTAACAACTCGGCACCGAGGCCGGTCCCCTGCTCCTCGCGGTCCACTGCCAGCCTGGCCAGGAGCACCATGCCGATAGGGTAGTTCGGCAGGCCACGCACGAGTTTCTTGGGCGCATCGGTCATACGCACCGCACCCATGGTGAGGCTGTAGTAGCCAACAACTCGCCGCTCCCCTCGGCACACCACGAAGGTCCGTGCGACGTCCCTACGGTCGGAGTCGAGCGCGTACGAGCGAAGCCACTCATCCAGCTCCCGGCGCCCGCAGGCAAACTCCCCGACCTTGTGTTCCTCCGTCAAGCCCTGAACGGACGACAGGGATCGGCTCACTCCGGAAAACTCCGAGAGGCGCGTGCGGAGAGCCGGCGCCGGCGGCCGAACAACTCAACGAGCTCAGGAACGGACTCTGCAGGCTTGTCGAGTTCGGCGTAGAAACGCTCGAACGCATGGGGCGACAGGACGAGATCCCGATGCTCGGCCACCACCTCACGCGCGCGGGAGGCTACCGTCTCCATCACGAAAGCACTCACGGTCTTGTGTTCGAGCGCGGCAGCCTCGCGGATTAGGCCGGCCTCCTCTTCGGTCGTCCGCACCTCGAGGCGATCCGTACGACGGTCTAGGGGCTGCTTGCCGCGAAATACGACGCCGCTCTCCCTGAGGATGCGATGGATGAAGCCGTAAGAGCGCCCGGTCGACGCCGCCAGCGAGCGAATGCTCTCGCCCACCTCGTACCTCCGCTTCAGCTCAGCGGCCAGCCGCCCTCTGGCCTCGTCCCCAAGCCTCCTGCGCATGCCTAACTCATCCAGTGACCGCGATCTCTCGTACGACAATTGTACGTACGGTTGCAGTAGTCCGTGGCCAGCCGCTCGCTGACCCTGTGTGCAAGCAGCCGGAGACTCCCGCGAGACTGGGTACATGGTCCACGAGCCGACGGCCACAGAAGACGGCTTTCGTCCCCAGCGCGCGGCACTGGTGGTTAACACCCGCTCCCGAGTCGGAGAGAGGACCTTTTCCGAGGCCCACGGCTTCCTGCGGGACCTGGGCATCCCGCTGCGTGCGGTCTACCCCCTGCACGACCCGGCCCGGATTCCCGAGACCACATACGAGGCCCTGCACGAGGAGCACTGTGATCTCCTGGTCCTGGGCGGCGGCGACGGCACGGTGAGTTCCGTTGTCGACTTCCTGGTCGACCACCACGCGGCGCTGGGCCTTCTTCCCATGGGCACCGCCAACGACTTCGCCCGCACCCTGGAGATCCCGTCCGACCTGAGGGCGGCCTGCGAAACCGTCGCCCGGGGCAAGGTGGTGGATGTGGACCTGGGCCTCGCCGGAGACAACTACTTCGTGAACGTCATCTCCGTCGGGCTCAGCGTCGGGGTCACGGAGGCCCTGTCTCCCCGGTTGAAGAGGCGGATGGGTTCGTTGGCCTATCCGGTGGCCGCCGTCAAGGCCTTCCTCAGACAGGAGCCGTTCTCCGCGCGGCTGACGTTCCCCGACGGCGACCACGGGCCGGCGGAGTTCGACCGGCTGCTTCAGGTCGCGGTCGGCAACGGGCGTTTCTACGGCGGAGGGATGGTGGTGGCGCCCGAATCCGGCATAGACGACCAGATGCTGGACGTGTACGCGCTACGGCTCGGGCGGCACCGGGATCTCCTCGGCGTGGCCCGCTACTTCAAGAGCGGAGACTTCGTCCGCCGGGAAAGCGTGGCCTCGTACCGCACCCGGCGGGTCCTGCTGGAGACCGAGCCCGAGCTGCCGATCAACATCGACGGCGAGGTGGTGGCCCGGACCCCGAAGAAGCTCAGCGTCGCCCCCAACGTCCTCAGGGTGCTCGTCCCCCAGAACTCCACGGCCGCCCACCTCGACCGCGACAGCGGGGTATGAGCAATCACCCGAGGGCAGGCGTTTCCCGATCCTCGCACGTCGTCCCCGAATATGGGAACATATGTTCGTGGTCCGAGAGGGGACGATCCTGCACGCGGACCTCGACGCGTTCTACACGTCGGTCGAGCAACGCGACGACCCTCGTCTGCGCGGCCGCCCCGTCATCGTCGGCGCGGGGGTCGTGCTCGCGGCCAGCTACGAGGCCAAGGCGTACGGTGTGCACACGGCGATGGGCGGAGCGCAGGCTCGCCGGCTGTGTCCGCAGGCCGTTGTGGTCGAGCCCCGGATGTCGGCCTACTCCGAGGCGAGCAAGGCCGTGTACGAGGTGTTCGAACAGACCACGCCCCTTGTCGAGGGGTTGTCGATCGACGAGGCCTTCCTCGACGTCGGCGGGCTAAGACGGGTATCCGGTACGCCCACCGAGATCGCCGTGCGGTTGCGGCGCGACGTCCTCGATCAGGTCGGCCTGCCCATCACCGTCGGGGTGGCCAGGACCAAGTTCCTGGCCAAGGTGGCGAGCGGCGTGGCCAAGCCCGACGGTCTGCTGGTGGTGCCGCCCGACGCCGAGCTGGCCTTTCTCCACCCACTACCGGTCGAACGGCTCTGGGGCGTCGGGCGGGTGATCGCCGAGAAGCTCCGCGGCCGGAGGATCACCACCGTCGGACAGGTCGCCCAGCTCGGCGAGGCGACGCTGGTCTCGATGCTCGGGCGCGCCGCGGGCAGGCACCTCCACGCCCTCGCCCACAACCACGATCCCCGGCCGGTGCAGGTGGGCCGCCGCCGGCGCTCGATCGGGGCGCAGCGCGCGCTCGGCCGTACGCCGAAATCGCCCGAGGCCGTCGATGCCATGGTCGTCGCGCTCGTCGACCGCCTCGGCCGCCGACTGCGGGCGGCCCGGCGGGTCTGCCGCACTGTCGTACTCCGCCTGCGCTTCGACGACTTCTCGCGGGCGACTCGGTCGCACACGCTGCCCCAGGCGACGGCACACACCCAGACGATCCTCGCCGCGGCGCGGGGGCTGCTGGCGACGGCCATGCCGATGATCGAGCGCCGCGGTCTCACGCTCGTCGGGGTGGCCCTCGGCAACCTCGACCGCGACGATGCCATCCAGCTCGTGCTGCCGTTCGATGGTCAGGGCGGCGGCGCCCTCGACGCCACCCTCGACAACGTGCGCGACCGGTTCGGATCGGCCGCCATCACCCGGGCGGTGCTCCTCGGTAAGGACCAGGGTCTGTCGGTGCCGCTGCTCCCGGACTGACGCCGCTTCGCAGATAAATCTGATCTTGCACCCGAAACTGTTCGTTTCCGGCGTCAGCGCGCCTGCCGGATGGCTTCGACAGCCGCGTCATGTCGTAGCGGCTGGCCAGCAGCCCAAGTGTCTCGTCGACGGTCAGGCGTTGCCCATGCCTGCCGGATCGCGCGACAAGTTCCTCGATCGCGGCCAGTGCACGCCTCGGGTTAAGGGACACGGTGTTGTGGGCGAAGTCCTCAGGGCTTTGCACGTCCAAGCCGTACCCGGGGTTCCGCAGCTGATGTAGTGGGATAGTCCGCGAGTTCGCGGGTTGACGTGCGGGAACGTGCCGTTGGCTGTTGTGACGGCGTGTATCTAGGGGTTGGGGTTCGCTTTGGTCAGTGGCTCGCTGGGCTGAGCTGG